>JABCPS020000031.1 GCA_013332955.2 Candidatus Saccharimonadota bacterium
ATAAGAGAATACCTTATTTATTACAATTATGCTAGAATACATACAACCTTAAGAATGACTCCTATTCAAATGTTGCAAAGCTGCTGACCCCTCTAAGTATACCCGTATTAACTCAGAACCTTTGCAACATAGATATTATAATGAATATAAAATTATGGATCCAATGCGATGAATAGACAAGAAATTATAAGACAGCTAAGAGACTTAAAATTACCTAAAAATGAATACTACGTTCTCTCTGGAGCGTCGTTAGTATTACGGGGGATTCGTGAAATATGTTCCGATATTGACTTATGCATATCCGAAGAATTATTTAGTGACGTAAAAGATAGATTAAAAATGACACCCGACAAATTAAACTCTTGCAATTTTTATCATCTAAGTGACACATTGGAGATAGTTGTTGATAAAAAAGATCATTTTAATATGGAAGAGGGTAATGAATTTAATCTTGAAGATATCAAAACGATTTTAGCTTTTAAGGAGTTGCGTAATCTTCCCAAGGATCAGCAGGACATAGTTAATATAAAGAAATATTTAAATAAAAAATCCCCAAGTTAAAAGACGGATTCTCTCATATCATGACGCTGTAATATAATAAAAATATGAAAATACATGAGATGAATCTGCAGCCAAAATATTTCGATTTCATTAAGGATGGGACTAAGCGAATCTAGCTTCGTCTTTATGACGAAAAGAGACAATCAATTCAAATTGGGGATATTATTGAGTTCACCAAATCTGAAAATGAAAAATTTAAGGCGGAAGTGGTTGGCCTCTTGCGATATGATTCTTTTGCTGACTTATTTGAAGATTTCGATATTTCTATTCTCGCGGATAGTTCTATGACAAAGCAAGAACTACTAGAGGTGCTTGGAGAATTTTATTCTGAAGAGAAGCAGGCGGAATTTGGAGTGATTGGGATTCGCATTAAACTAATCTAAGGTAGATGGGAAATTTGAGACGAGAAAGCCACAGAGAAACTTGCTTCTAAAGGTTTTAAAGTGCATCATTTAACAGATGACGATGTGCTGTTTTTCGACGGAATTAACTATAGAATCCTGTAATTGATCTACTTTTATTATTCTCGAATATAGTCAGAATATCCCGGGGAGTAGGAGACGGTGTCCTGAATTTTTCCCGGGTCAAATAGACCAATTTCAACGTTATCTGATGGATGAAATTTTGTGGTAGGATCTAGTTTTAATTCATAGACAATAAAAATCAACGGCCTATTAGCGGAGCGGTCAATCATCTTAAAAACCTTGGGACCGGAAGTGATGATAAAATCACTTACGCCAATTTCTTCAGTTAATTCCCTTTTTAGGGCTTCATCTATAGTCTCGTAATGCTCAACCCCACCACCTGGTAAATCCCACTTCTTACCATCTTCTTTAACTAATAGAATTTTTCCGTTAAAGTTGATTTTGGCTTTGACGGAAACTCGGTAGTAAGGACTTTTGATTTGCATAAGTTTGGCGTTCTTTTATTAGTAAAGTTTAGCTTCTTTTGGCAACTTGCTGCCTTCGAAAATATCCTTGAGGTCTTCCTCTTCGAGGGTTTCTTTCTCGAGAAGTGCATTGGCTACGCGATCGAGAATTTCACGGTTAGCAAGCAAAACGGCTTCCGCGCGCTTAGCGGCTTCATCTGTAAAGGCACGCATTTCCTGGTCGATAAGCTCGGCGGTTTTTTCGGAATAAGGTTTGCCACTAGTGAGAGCGTAGTAAGATGATTCGTCGGATGGAAAAACTTGATTACGAGTCTTGGTACCAAGACCTTCGCGCAGAATCATATCCTTGCTGAGTTCGGCGATATGTTTCAAATCTGAAGCGGCGCCAGTGGTGACACGATCTTCACCGAAAACAATTTTTTCCGCGATACGACCGCCCATCGCGCGAGCCATCACATCCTTCAGTTCATAGATATTTTTATAACTGCGATCTTCTGGCGGCAAGAACCAAGTAACACCGCCGGTATGACCACGAGGGATAATGGTGATTTTGTGCACTGGGTCAGAATCCGGAAGAACGTGGCCAACCACGGCATGACCAGCTTCGTGATATGCGGTGAGTTTCTTTTCTTCGTCGTTCATCACCTTGGATTTACGTTCTGGACCAATCGCCACACGTTCGAAAGCCTCGGTGAGGTCCTTATTGGTAATTTCCTTGTGACCAACTCTCGCCGCAGTGATGGCGGCTTCGTTGGCAATGTTGGCAAGATCAGCACCAGAGGAGCCGGCAGTTTTTTTGGCGAGAGATTCAAGATCAATAGACTCGATAGCTGGTTTATTCTTGAAATGCACCTTCAAAATTTCGAGACGATCCTTGCGCTCCGGCAAAGTTACCTCGACATGACGGTCAAAACGACCTGGACGAAGTAGAGCCTTGTCGAGCATATCGATACGGTTAGTGGCGGCAATCACGATGACGCCAGATTCATTATCAAAACCATCCATCTCAACGAGAATTTGATTCAAAGTTTGCTCATCTTCACGACCGGCGCCACCACGAGAGTCACGCTTGTGAGCTACGGCATCAATTTCATCGATGAAGATAATACTTGGAGCGTTTTTCTTAGCCTTACTGAAGAGGTCACGGACACGAGAAGCGCCGACACCGACGAACATTTCAGCGAATTCAGAACCGGAAATACTAAAGAATGGAACATTAGCCTCACCTGCAACAGCACGCGCCATGAGAGTTTTACCAGTACCTGGATCACCAGCGAGTAGGACTCCACGAGGAATTTTAGCACCAAGCTTTTCGTATTTTTTAGGATTTTTCAAAAAATCTACGATTTCTGAGAGGTCCTGCTTAGCAGCTTCGTTGCCTGCAACATCTTCGAATAAGACGCGTTTTTTATCTGGGCCATAAAGTTTGGCACGAGATTTGCCAAAACTCATGCTTTCTTTATTCACGCTTTGCGCTTGGCCGAGCATACGGCTAAAGAGGAAGACGGCAAGGGCAATCGGAATCACAAAAGAGGCAATATTAAGGAAAACTCCAAGCAAATCAATGTCATCCGAATAGGTGATATTTGGATATTTTTTCAGACATTCTGTAGCATCGTTGCCGGACTTGTCAGCACATTTAACAGTGAGGCCTTGGTCATAAAGAGTACCTGCGCCGTCTTTGCGGGAATATTTTTTGGCTTTTTGATCTTTATAGGTGATAGTGAGGTTATTGCCAGAGACGTTAATTTCCTGAATTTTGCCATTTTCTTGATTGGCTTCGGCAATGACCTCAGAAAGTGGAACGTCCTTATGAGCATTTTCACCATTACCGGTAACATAATTCCAAAAAGCGAGTGAGAGGACAAGGAGAAGTAGGGTCGAAAAAATCGAACGGAAGGTGTTCGAAGGGCCATTTTTCTTCGATTTGTTATTATTTGATTTCACAAATTTGATTTTAGGACGATTCGAATCAGTATTTGAATTATTCATATCTATAATTTTAACATATTTATTGCATAATTAACGGAAATGTGGTAGATTAAAAGAGTAGTGTTTCGGGGCGTGGCACAGTTGGTAGCGCGCGGCGTTTGGGACGCTGAGGTCGCAAGTTCGAGTCTTGTCGCCCCGACCATTATGAAAAGAAAAATGATCCTTTAGGGATTATTTTTGTTTTCATATGTGTTGAGATAACAAGACGAGAACGCAGTTCGACTGGACGACGAAGCGAGTGAAAAATAAAAGTTTACTTTTATTTTTTTGAGCGAGGAGAAACAGAAGGATTTTTGCAAAAATCCTAGTCTTGTTAGATTTTGCGATAGCAAAAGATTACCATTATCACATATTGCGACTATTTATATGGTCGTTTTTTATTTATGTTTAGCTTAATCGAACTTGCGGAACGTCCCAAGGGGTAAACGAAAGTTCGAGTCTTGTCGCCCCGACCATTCCAGGAGGAAAAATAAAGAAAATTTATTTTCTTTATTTGACCGACGCAGAATGGAAAGATTTTGCGATAGCAAAAGCTTGCCATTATTATGCTACGACTATTCATATGGTCGTTTTTTTATTTGTATTTAATTTTCAGAACTTAAGTTCACGTAAATCATCCAAATCTATTCCCTGCTCTAAATATAACGATTTGATATCAGTAGTGATAATTTCATCTTCATCAAAACCTAAAAGTTCTGCGCAGTTTATTACATCCTCAACTTTTTCAGATTCGATTTCGAGAAGATATCCGAGCTTTGGCCAATGATCAATCGAGATTTTAGAGTCACCTAATAGGAATTCATCCCTGGTATTTTCTTGATAAGTTTTATGCGACAGACCAAGTTTTTCGAGGATTATCAAAGCTTCATCAAAATCATTTACAGTAACCTCCCATTCGTTAGTACCGGAAAGCGAATCATCGACAATCTCTTTTACGGTCAAAGTCGTTTTCTTACCATCTGTTCGGAGTCTCCCCCAACGAGCGTTTGATTTTGGAATTGAATCAAAAGTATATCTTTTGAAATTATAGAACCCTAGTGGCTTGGCGTTTAATTCTAAGAGTTTATTTTTGGTTTCTTCTGGATTAATATTGATGATTCTACCTTCAATTTCTACGCCCATAATTGCTCCTTTTATAGATTTAGTATAACATCGATACCAATGCGAATCACCTTCTCTTCAGAAATTTTCGAAAAATTATTAGGCACAATAAATAATCGCGAGGGTTTCGGCGACACGAAAACTAGCGACTTTGACTTGATGGGATTTTAGCCATTCATCGACAGCGCGAGCGGAACCTGGTAGTTCTGGATTGTTATAATCATGCACAATAATTACGCCGCCTTGCGACATTTTGTCGGTAACGAGACGTAGACTGGTTTTGATGGACTGGTATAAATCGCCGTCCAGAAAAGCATAGGAAATCTTTTCCGGTATATCATATATGATATCAAGATCATCAAAAAAGGCCTTTTTAATTTTCGGTAATCTGAGTCCCATTTTCTTAAATTTTTCAATAACTTCACGCTTAGTGACAAGTAATTCCCCAGCCTGAAAAGCATCACCAGCAGCCGAATTATCCTCACGAGTTTTGGCCGGAAGTCCTTCAAAAGAATCGTAGAGCCAGAGGGTTTTCTGACTTGCCTGAGCGGCTTGATTTTCTGGTTGGAAGGCGCCACCATGGCCCATCGATTCTAAAAGTTTTTGATAAAGTACAGAGGTGTCAGCCTTATAGCAACCAAACTCTACAACGTCACCCGGTATATTATGAGTTAAGGTTTTTGTGAGTTCCTGCAAAAGAATTTCCGTCTCACGAGCGGTGACTTGCTGCATGTAATCCTGATTTTTGGAAGAATTTTTGGCTTTCATTTGATAAATTTATTTTAGAATTTTTGACTGAATTTTATTTTGAGAAAATTATTTTTTACGCAAGAAAAAGGCAAAAATTATGCCGCCGATGCCAGCAGAAATTATATCACCCATGGTATCGCCAACACCTGGAGCATTAAGTTCTTGCATATGTCCGCCACAAAGCTGATCGTAGGAAAATTCAAAACATTCCCAAGCGGCAGCAATGAAAAACACGAACGAAACAATGAAGAGAAAGGCGAAGGCGGTGGAGTATTTCTTAATTTTCACGGCTGAGGTACTTGAAGTGGAAGTGGATTTTATGGCAGAATCTTTACCATCATAGACATTATCGAGGATTTCTTTGGCGAGAAAGGCGGAAAATACACCAGACAAAGTGTGGACGATTTTATCATAACTCGGAGAGCCAAAAATAATCAGGGTTTTATACCAATCGAGGTCAATGCCAAGTACCATAGCAACCACTAGGAAGAGGCTATAGGCAAGACGAAGTTTAGTTGAAGTGTGAAAGTTGATTTTCGCGATTAAATCTGGGACGAAAGGCAGAATGATTGTCACGAGATAACTTGGTAGTTTATGCCAGGTTACCGGATCGATAAAATGCATAATAGTAAGTGCGACACCCGAAATGACAATAAGGAATTTGATACTTAAATCTAGTTTAGCGAGATTGGAAGTTTTTTGGAATTGTTTAATAAATTTTTTCATAATGAACTCTTTAATTTGCTTTATTTTAACATATATGTTGTAAATACAGAACACCCCGCCGGGGCGGGGTGCTGTTTAGTGCCTTATGTATTTAGAGATTCGAGTTTTAATGGCCTTATTTGTCGACGACTTCACCTTCGACTGGTTCATCTGGGTTAGATTTGCCAGCTTCTGGATTAGCCTGGTCGGCAGAGTTAGCTTGGTAAAGTTTAGCACCGATTGGCATGACTTTATTAGCTAATTCTTTAGCGGCTTCTTCATATTTAGAAGCCTCGGCATTGGTGTCTTTTAGGACTTCCTTAGCTTCTTCGACTGCCTTTTTGATGGTTTCTTTATCTTCATCAGAGATTTTATCCTTGAACTCATCAGGCATTTTTTCGTATTGATAGATAGCTTGTTCTAGGTGATTCTTAGCATCGATAGCTTCGCGCTTTTTCTTATCTTCATCAGCGTGGAGCTCGGCGTCTTTTTGAGCTTTTTCGATGTCTTCTTTTGACATGTTACCAGAGTTTTGAATAGTAATACTCTGTTCCTTACCAGTTCCCTTATCGCGAGCGGTAACGTTTAGAATACCGTTAGCGTCGATATTGAAGGTAACTTCAATCTGAGGAACACCACGTGGAGCTGGAGCAATACCGTCGAGTACGAAACGACCAAGGGATTTGTTATCGGAAGCCATTTCGCGCTCACCTTGCAAGACGTGAATTTCTACCTGTGGCTGATTATCAGCAGCGGTGGAGAAAGTCTCAGATTTTGAGGTAGGAATAGTAGTATTGCGCTCGATAAGCTTAGTGGAGACACCGCCCATAGTCTCAATACCGAGAGAGAGTGGAGTAACGTCGAGAAGAAGCACATCCTTCACGTCACCTTGAAGTACGCCACCCTGAATAGCAGCACCGACGGCCACGACTTCATCTGGGTTAACACCTTGCATAGGTTCTTTACCGAAGAGTTCCTTAACTTTTTCAACTACAGCTGGCATACGGGTCATACCACCAACCATCACCACTTCATTGATATCGCTAGTGGAAAGCTTGGCATCCTTAAGAGCCTTATGAACTGGTTCAGCGAGACGTTCGATGAGTGGGGAGACTAGTTCTTCCATCTTTGAACGAGTCAAAGTGTATTCAAAGTGTTTTGGACCGTCAGCATCAGCAGAGAGGAATGGAAGGTTAATTTCAGTTTCCTTAGCGGAAGAAAGTTCCTTCTTTGCCTTTTCAGCCTCATCCTTAATACGTTGCATGGCGGCAGCGTCTTTTTTGACATCGATACCAGATTCTTCTTTAAATTTATCACAGAGGAAGTTAACGATGAGATTATCGAAGTCTTCACCACCAAGGTGGGTATCACCGTTAGTAGAAAGCACTTCGAAGACACCGTCACCTAATTCAAGAATGGAAACATCGAAGGTACCACCACCAAGATCGAAGACCACGATTTTCTCTTCGCTCTTCTTCTCAAGACCGTAAGCGAGAGCGGCGGCAGTAGGTTCGTTAATAATACGTTTGACTTCAAGACCGGCGATTTTACCAGCATCTTTGGTAGCTTGGCGCTGAGAGTCGTCGAAGTAGGCGGGAACGGTAATGATAGCTTCAGTAACTTTTTCACCAAGGAAGGCCTCAGCATCAGCCTTGATCTTGGAAAGAATCATGGCAGAGATTTCTTCTGGGGTGTATTCCTTACCATCCATTTCTACGGCCACACCGTTACCTTTTTTAACAATCTTGTATGGCATAATGTCGAGATCGCGTTGAACTTCTTTATCATCAAACTTACGACCAATCAAACGCTTAATACCATAGATGGTGTTCTTTGGGTTAGTAACACGTTGACGTTGGGCAACTTTACCAACGAGGCGATCACCTTTTTTAGTCACAGCCACAACAGATGGGGTGGTGCGATCACCTTCAGCATTGGTAATTACTTCTGGCTTTCCAGCTACCATGTAGGCGAAAGCGGAGTTAGTTGTACCAAGGTCAATACCAATAATTTTACTCATAAATACTCCTTGTTTATTATTTTTGGCACTTTAGCGGTTATTCTGCTAATTTGTCTTAAGTATAGCTAATTAGCACTCTAATGTCAAGACTGCTAATTATTAAATTAACAGGGGTGGATGAGAAAAATTAAAAAGATTTTTGAGATTTTTGGCTATTTTTTGATGAAAATTTTCTTCACAAATTCGATTAGTTCGACCCGGAACTGGAAGAGTAGAAGACCAATGCCAGCTACCGAAGAGCCGATGATTGCCGTAGAACCGTTAAAATGTTTGGGTGTTTTTTCAGGGTCGCCAGTTTTTGGTACCTCGAGTTTATTCGTGGCACCGGTATTGGCCTTTTGCTTGCGACAACGATGCGTCTCAGGATTACGTTCATACCCTTCTTTGCAAGGCGTAGGAGTTTTTTCGTCTTTTGAGTCAATCTTCTTGCAACGGTTAGTAGCTGGATTTAACTCCTTGCCTTCACCACAAGTTTTAGGTGTCTTTGGTACTGGAATTTTTACGCAACGGCCCCTCTTTGGGCTGATTGTTTTACCCACTTCGCATGGTTTCTTTGCATTTCCTGCAGGACTAATCTTTTTACAACGATGCGTCTGAGGGTTAAGGTAATAGCCTGTCTTGCAGATCTTTGGTTGATTTTCATGAGAATTCTCCTTATTACAGCGATGAGTAGCTTGGTTTAGATAATATCCGGGCTTGCATTGCTTTGGTGTATTTGGTTTTGGTGTGGCGATTTTATTACAACGATGGGTTTCCTGATTTCTAATATAGCCCAGCTTACAGGGTTTATTAGCAATGTTTTCAGTTGGCTTAGGCTGATTGGGATTAGTGGGCTTTGGTTGTTTGGGTTGTTTAGGTTGTTTTGGCTTTTTCTGAGGGTCTTTTGACTCTGTAGTCTTCCCTGACTCTTGTGGTTTTTTGGGTTTCTTTTTATGACGCTCATCATAGTTTTTAATACAACGATTAGTTAAAGGATTACGAATTTTCCCTTCTGGACAGGGCTTAGGGTCCGGCAAAACACTACGGTGTTCAGCATCGGCAGGTACCTCGGCAAGGATAATTTCGGTCTTAGAATTCCCCACCAGAGAGCCGAAACTAACAGATCCAAGTAGCTCGGCCCTCTGTGGAACTTTACCGATATTATAATAATTTTGGGGACCTCCATCTCTTTTTAGACTTAAAGGATTCCAGACGTCATCCTTTTTGGCGCTGGAAAAATCTAAAAATAAGATGGACAAAAATAATAAAAATAGACCAGCGGCAAAACACCACATAATCGGTTTTTCTGGTCGCTTTCTGAATTGTACTTTTTTCATATTTACCTCACTTAATTTGTTTGACTGCAATTTAGCAAGTTTAAGAAAAAAGGAGAAGCATAAGCGAAAAGATTTTTGATTTTACAGATAGAAAGAAGCCTTAAAAATTTTTAGCATAAGCAAGTTATAAATTGTCATAAGCAAGATATGATTGACCATAAGCATGATATAATATAGCTAAATGGAGGTTCAAAATTTACTATTGACTTTCGGGGTAATAATTTTGAGTGCCCTAGCCCAGTCTTCCATGCAACTCAGCACGGGGGTATTTCTTTTGCTGTACCGAGAAAGTGCCGGAAGATATCTAAAGAAGAAAACCAAAAATCTACTCTCAAATTACATCGTAGGTTACATCTTTTTAACAAGTTTACTCCTAACCTCTATCTGTTATGCGCTAATGGTGTTATTTGGCGGCAATTTAACCATTCTATGTCTGACGATTTTAATTTGTTTGATTTTTAGTCTTGCAATTTGCGTGTGGTTCTTCTACTATAAAACCAACAGATCCACGGAACTTTGGTTGCCAAAGTCAATCATCCGATACATCCGCAAACGCGCGGCAAATTCATCTAGTAACATTGAGGCCTTTTCACTAGGTGTTTTGTCAGTGGTAGCGGAATTACCATTCATCCTAGCTTTAATGTTGGTTTCAGCCGATAGCTTTTTGAAGCTACCAGCACTTTGGCAGATTGTAATGATTTTAACCTATACGGCGATTTCAGTGATGCCGCTAGTAGTGTTAAAGTTAAGCATCCGCCACGGTAAGACAGCGGCGGAGATTCAAAAGTGGCGTCTAGATAATTTAGATTTCACGAAACTGATTTCAAGCATTCTCTTCATTACTTTAGGGCTTTTTCTGATTGCTTTTAAATTAGTGGCAGGAGGTTTTTAATGCGTAAAAAGAATAGCGAGAATCTGCCAGTGACAGATAAGTTGATCAAGAAAATTCTAAAGACGGAGCGCAAGATTGAAAATATCCCAGAACTAGATACACAGACAGTAGAGTTTATCATAAAAAAGGTGGTATCTTGGGCAGAAAAGAAAACTATTGTAACTCAAAGCGAATTCGATAAGAAACTAGCGAACGAGGTAAAAAAGTTTAATACTGACTTGGGGTTCATGATTGAGCAAAGAAACAAACTGGTTTAGAGAAGGATGAATGATGAGTGAAAAATTTGATTATGATTTGATAATTATCGGTAGCGGTGCAGCAGGAATGTCGGCGGCAAGAGCGGCGGCTGCAAGTAAAATTCGCGTAGCAATCATTGAGAACGAATTGGTTGGCAGTAAGTCCGATATTTATCGCGTAGCACAACTTTCAGCTTCTGATATCGCAAACCAATATTACGAAGCGAAAAAGTTTTTACAGTTAAGCAATAATCAAGACACTCTAACTTACAACTACCCTTCCCTCTTCGAAACCATTCAAAAGCGGGTGAAAAAATATATTCTAGCCAAGAAAAAATCTTTCGCAAATTTTAAGATCGATTTAATTCACGGCGATGCGCATTTTATTTCACCTTATGAAGTAGCCGTAGCAAATAAACGTTATTCAGCGAAGCGTTTTTTGGTCTGCACTGGCAGAAGTATGGACCTTAGTGCGATTTCAGGGATTGAGGCCACGAACTACTATTTGCCAGAAGATATTTTCATGCGCGTGAAAAAATTACCAAAAATCGTTTTAGTAGTGGGCGCCGGGAAAAAAGGCATTGAAACTGCGGAATACCTAGCGAAGATGGGGTGTAAGGTAATTCTAGTAGAAAAAGAAGAGACGATTCTAGAAGGTTATGACAAAGAAGCGGTAGAGGTGTTAATCAATAAATTGACGTCGGAACTAAAAATTAAGATTCTCACCAACACAAAGGTTGTGGCGATTCAGAAAGACAAAAACGAAACTGTCTCGAATGGACGTCGAGTAGCTACGGTAAAAGTAACGATGAAACGTGGCGCCGATGAGAAGACGGTGCGTGTAGAAGCGATAGTTTTTGCGATTAATAATCGACCAAATACAGAGCTCGGTCTGGAAAATGCAGGGATTAAATTCAGCGAGCAAGGTATCGTCGTGAATGACCAACTCGAAACCAGCGTGCGCCATATTTTTGCGGCCGGTGACGTAATCGCGAATCCCCTAAAACAGTCCGTTGGTCATTCGACAGAAAAAGCGGCTTATGAGGGGACACTAGCGGTAAACAACATCTTAAAACGCAATAAACTAACCTTAACCTATCGTCATTTTTCAACCGTATTAAATACGACACCAAAAATTGTGACGGTAGGGTTGACGGAAAAAGATTGTTTATCACGTGGTATTAAATGTAAGATTGTGATTGCACCAGAAATCGAAACCACTCATTCCCTAATTGCGGGAGAGAAACTAGGATTTTTGAAGTTAATTTGCGACAAAGATAAGAAACTTCTAGGTGCGACAATCGTAGCGAAAAATGCCGACCTTGCAGTAATGGAGATTGTGGCTGGCATGTATGGCGATTTAACACTCTTGGAACACGCTTCGATGCCTCATATCAATGAAAGCTTATCCGATATCGTAAGAATTGCCGCCAAGAATTTGATGTAAAAAACTACAGATACGAGTAGAGTGGTAGCTGGATTTTGCTCTGAATATAAATTTCAGATGAAAGGTCTAAATAAAAAAAGAACCTGATGATTCTAAAACTTGGTGGCGGGGGTTCGATTTGAACGAACGACCTTTTGGTTATGAGCCAAACGAGCTACCAGGCTGCTCTACCCCGCGACGTATGTAGCTATTATAATCTACAACGATTTTTCTGTCAAATATTAACTGATTAGTTCTAATTCTATCTTAATATCCTGAAGTAAATTCTGGATTTGAGTCTCTTTTATTTGAGTCCAATAAGCTTTATCTACGATGTAGCCACAATTATCAAACAATAATTCATCTGAAATTTCTACATTGTCGGATATTTGTTTGTAAATTCTGTGCACAATTTCTGCGTGTAAAATTTTCGATTTAAACTCTTGGATATTTTTCTCTAGTGCGGTTTTCTGTAATGGTTTTTCGTAGAACACTTCTTTTTGCAGGCCATAAAAATCTTCGTTAGCTGAAAAATCGGAATAGGTATCATTACCGAGCAAAAATACGTTCGAATTATCCGTGTATAAAATTTGATCTAGAATCAAAGACAAGTAATACAGAAGACAGGTAGCCGTGGGAGCTAATTCCTTAGTAATATTATGAAAATACAAAATAACTTTCAAACTATCCGAGTTCTTTCGTCTTTTGACGAAAAAATAATTAACTTCATCCGAAATTTGACCCTTTCGAAAATCTGAGGTGTGCATATATGAATAAAGTTTTGTTTTTATACTGTCTGTTTTCTCATTGTTCATTTTAAATTTAAGAGAAATTCGTTTGATGGCTCGATTGATAGATTCGTCACTCACCAGCGAATCATTTAAGAAATTTTGCATATCAAAAACCAACTTTCATGCTTAGGTTTAAATTTGAATACAGAGATATTTTCATAAATATCTGCATGATATTCAAAATCTACGCCTTCGAATAATCCAAGTTCAATGGTTTTTTTATAAATCAAATCACTAACGTAGTGAATGTACGCGTTGGCAGTAATTCTATCTTCTGCTTGTTTGATTATCTTCTGTTCGTTCATATCCAAGATTATTATTCTGGATTGGCGTAGTCATCATTTTCCAGATAATCAGGACAGGTATCCTTATCACCGTCTTCCATATACCAACAGTTTTTGGTGGTATAGAAAGTTTTACGGGTGACATTATTCTTGTCGTCATTTAACTGAACGGCGAATTCTGGGTATGGGAAGTAATTATCAATCAATTCGACGCGAGCTTCGATACGGCGATAAAGGGTATTAGCACGACCAGTGGAGTCAACCTTAGCCTGCACGCCGGTAAAATCAATTGGATTGTGCTTAGCGTCGTAAAGTGAAATGGCAAAATCAGTGTCAGGTGCGCCATAAGGAAGTGATAATACCAAGAAAGTAGCACCGGTATTACGATCATTAGAATTGTGGAATGTGTTCGGTACTTCAAAAGTGAGTGAACAGAAGAAATTACCTTCCTGACACTTAACATAGAAAAGTTCATTCTTGTGTTTATCAAAGGTACGAGAAACTTCACTGGCTCTAATTTCATTGGTACCATTCTTGCTTGGTCTTAAATACATTGTTCCCTGATCGGTAGAATTATCACCGCTGGCAGTAATTAGGTCACTCATCTTAAAGTTTTTATCGGCTTGATAAAATGAGGCATTGATTAGTGGTGGTGCTAAGGAATACTGACCGGATGGAAGAGAGGCGTTTTCACTCCAAGATAGCTGATGGCCGTTACTTAAAAGCTTTGCATAATTAGTATCAGAGAACCACTTAATATTGACGTATTTTAATTCTTTAATTTTGTCACTGCGAATTGGCACAATGCGGAGACGATTTTCACTGCTGAGTGAAGAACGATAATCACTAAGGTCTTCCTGAAGTGTTACACAAGTATAGGCCTGCATCATATCAGCACCACGACCCTGGTCGAGATTCTTATTCTTTACTTCTTGGATGGTTACACCTTTTTGCTCATCAGTGGTACGACTGAGGACATTAGCGACAGTGTTGCAGTCTTGATTTTTGATACCATTTTGCATGGCTTCGATAATTTCTTTACAGTTGGTATCGGAACCACCTTCTTGGTAGCGGTTCAAACATTCATGATATTTAAGAAGTGCAACCTTGGCATCTTCTACGCCAGCAAGTGCGGAATCGTAGGCGGATTTGGAAAGGTCAGAATTACTAGTTTGGCCAGCTTCAGAAAGAGTGAGGCGCACAAAACCAACCACAATAATGCTAAATAAAAGCATGGCAAAAATTGTCACAATAATGGAAGTAGAGCCGCGTTTAGTGATTAATAGTTTTTTCATTATTCCTCTCCTTTTCTATTTTGACCCGATGTCCTAGCGGAAAAATTAAATTTATTGATGGCGCAATAATTAAAGCTAGAAGACAAGCCCATTTCTGGTGGCGTCTTGCAAAATTCGCCGGTGCCAGTAATATCCACATTGCCACGCAAGGTAGCTAAAATGAAAGTACCACTATAAAAATTCTGCATAGTGAGGGCATGTTCGGTCGGCGCGAAAATAGTGAAATCGTAAAGTGCAATATCTTCGTTATTCTTTTTCATAACCTCTTTATATTCAGCGCCAGTGAGCCTATAAGTTGGGGCGATGTCGGCTACTTGATAAACACGATTATTATTGGCAGCGGCTTCCATATGTGAACGACAAATCGCACGATCGGAATCTTCAATTTTAATTAAACGATAATCGTCAATTTCGGTGTCGCCATTACTGAAAGTAGCACGACTACCGCTCATAATTTCGTAATCTGTGGAATTTAAGACATAACCAGTATTCCAGAGATAGGTATAACGGCCAGAACAGAAGACACCAGAAAGCGGTACACTCTCGAGTAGTTTGCCAGTTTGCTTAGCCTTGATAGTGCCATAATTTTGCTGATAAACATAAAGTCTAGCTTGGTCCTGCAAACATTTGTTCATCTCGTTATTGTTTGAAGCATATTCGACGCGGCAAATATCAGAGAGGGAGCGGGCGGGAGCCGTAGCAATTCCACGTTGAAAATCATCCACAAGTAGGCGCGAAGTGGAATTAATTGCGTTCATAGTATTCCCCTTTTGGTAGATGGTGGAAAGATGTACTGCGACAAAAATTACCGAAAGTAAAAGAATCGAAATAAACATCAAGGAGAGAGTCACTTCGATAATAGTAAAGCCAGAAAGGGGTCGATTGTTGGTTTTTGGTTGTTTAATTTTTTGACGCATAAATTAATCTAACCTCTCTTCATGTAGTCCGGATTATATAAACGAATGATGGTACCAATGGTAGTCGGGACAGTTTCGCCTGGACCATACCAACAGGTGCGAATATGAAAATCATAAAATTCTGGAGGGTAATTTTTATCCATATCTTCACGATATTTGGCATCAAAGTGCGCACTGGATGGAACGTTAGTAAAGTCACGAACGGCGACAATCCAAATACCTTCGGCACGATAAAGATTATTGAAAACTGGGGTGGTTTTGTAATTGGTGCCGTCATTAATTTCATTCAGATTAGTAGTCTCAGTGTCTTCACCATTCGAAGTGCCAGCCGTAGAAGTTGAGGAAAAAACTAGGCGAGGAGAAAGTGGAGATTCTTGAAAAATTTCTGGATGATCTTTGGCAGAAAGAATAGTATTTTCTGGATCGGATGCTTTGAGCTTACGAGTATTTAAAATAAAGGCTTTATCAGTAAAGATATTGTGATTATCGCCGACAATATTGTTTTTATCATAATATTCAGAGCATTTATTAGCTTCAAATTTAGAAATTTCAGTTGGGCTATTTGACATACCATTATTGAAGCTAGTCAAGCGATCCCAAATCGCACGATATTCTTGCCATTTACCAGAGTCGTCCTGGCCGCTAGTTTTGACTAAAGCACGCTCAGAAATATAGGACTCATGAATAAAACGCAGAGCCTCGGCTTGGGCATCAATTTCATTGCGCACCGTGGTGATTTGCAAAGAATTCTGAATCTTAGCGTAACTACGATTCATCATGGAAACCGAAATGGCAGAAACCAAAATAAAAACTACAAAACAAAAAGTTACTTCGATAATAGTATCGCCGCGACGACTAATGAATGGCTTTAGCTTCGACATGGATTTTCCTCACTATCAATATCAATCAATTCAACAGCTGTAGAATTGCTACCATCAGCATGAATTCGGATAGCACGACGACCAATACTGTTCAAAGAATGGTTTTCTGAACCAACACAGATATCGAGATCTTTTTTATTCTGAAGTTTGGTGTTTTCGAGATAAATCCCCTTGGACTCGGAGTGATTTAGGGTGCCAAAGGCAGGATAAAGACCAGCATCAGCTACCACGCTAGTGACGGAACCAATGCCACCATATTCACAGCTACCATTACCGACATATTCGCTATTCACTTTTCGCATGAATTGATTAATGTTAAAAGTTTTACCTTTTTCATCATAAATGTAGGTGTGGACGGTACCAGAAATTGGTGAACGCGTAACCAGAAAAGCCCCGACGAACGGATCGTGATTTTCGGTGTTCTCAATACGGGCTTGCCAGAGTGGTTCATAGACATCGTGATTCCCCGCGGTAGTCATACGACAAGTATTAGCTTCACTTTTCATGGTAACCACATTGGCACCGATGCTTCTTAAAGAAACCAGAGCGTTATCACCAGAGGCATTTTCAATGTCGAGATTTTGGGTGTAAATATGACCAATTACGTCATAAATATGAACATTCTGATCTGGTCGATTAGTCTCAGGATTGGTCTCGCCAAAAGTAACTAATTTACCATAGACCGCACAGCGCGTACGACCTGGAAAATTGTCCGAAGTAGAATTAGAAACTAACCCACCATTTTCATTCCACATGGTATTAAGTGTGCAATAAATACTACTACCCTCATCAGCTTCACGGGGATTTTTCACATTAATTACCGAAGAATAGACCGACTTAAGCATAGCCGAAAGTTCATTGTAAGAATCAATGTAACGGCGATTATTAATATTGCCGGAAAGAAAACCCATGACGGAAACCACGAGCAGACCAGTAATCGCCAATACAAGCGTTACCTCAATAATCGTAAAGCCTGACCTCCACCAAGTTTTCTTTTTCATAACTAAATTATAGCATAAGAGGTTATAATATATAAAAGAAAAATACTAAATTAACCTGGAGCTTTATGGCGGAATTTCCAAATTTTAATCGGTTTGAAAATAATAATTACGAAGAAAACTCTTTTGAAAAATTAACCAATCTTGAAAATCAATTTAAACCAGAATTGGCACGCGAAAAATTTGAGCAAGCGAGCCCGGAAAATAAAATTGAGACGACAAGAGAATCTGTTTTTAATAATTCTGAAAATACAGTAGAAAAATTAAAAGAGGATGAAATTTCGGAATTAATTGCTAGTGCAGACCTGACGGTCTATGAACGCCTAAACCCGACCAATGCCAAAGAAGCGAAAGAAGAATTTTTAAATAATCCAGATTTGATTCACCCGAACTATGAATACGGAAATTTGAATAAGCAAGAAATCGAAAATAATTTGGGTAACCTAGAAAAAGCAAAAGCGGAACTTGAAAGCGCAGAATTATCGAGCGGAAAACGCAGACTACTAGAATATTTGGCCGATGACTGCTTTAAGAAAAATGACTTTTTAGTGGCTAATTTAGCTTACAATACAGTCACACAACCAGAGACAAAAAAGCTCGCAGCAGAGCATCACAAAGAGGCTAACGAGGCACTTTATGGCAAGCCAGACGAGGGGACTTTTTACGCTTTATTAAATGAAAAAATTGACCAGATTAAGGCGCAGGATTTGACCGAAGAACAAAAACAAAATTTTGCTGAACTGCTCGATAAGATTGGACCAATGCCAGAAACCAGAAGCGAAAGATTTAAGCCGAAGCCAGAAACCATTGAACGTTTCGCGGAAATGACAAACGAATTTTTTGGTAGTTTCTTGCAGCACATTCCAGAAAATCAAGAAAAATTCAATTCACAAGAAATGGTGAATATCGTTAATGAAATTATTGCGGAAGAATTGAATGAAGATGGCAGCAATCCGTACCGTGCAGAAATAAAAGCTGGGGCAACCAATGCTTCGGCAGATCATGAGGAACGCCGGATTTATTTTCCAGAAGACAGGACCTATAGTGCCAAGCGGGCTCGCGGTCTAATCGTGCATGAACTAGGCACCCATGTACTGCGTGCGGTTCCCTATGTAGATCATGAAGTAGAGGCATTCTCGACCGGTTTTCCAAATAATGAGGAGTTCGATGAGGGCGTAGCGAAAGCGGTAGAACAAGCTATCAATGGTAAGTACGAAGATTCGGGAATTGATCATTATATTAATATTGGTTTAGCTAATTTTAAGGGCAAAAATTTTCGTGAAGTTTATGAAATTCAATGTAAATTACGTGAATTAACAGGCGGCAAAATTGAGCCAGTTTTCAATGCCGTGCAGCGCTGTTTCCGTGGGACGGGTGAACTACCAAACAACAAAGATTTAGCATATTACAACGGGGCGAATCGAGTTTGGAAACATATCGAAGATCACATCGATGACATCGAATTGTTTGATCAACTTTTCTTGTCGGGGAAAATTGATTATCAAAATGAGCAACAAGAACAAATTTCTTACGAAGCTAGAACCAAAGGAATTTAAGCAGAAAAAATACCCCGGATTCGGGGTATTTTAAGTTAGGAAAAATTACCAAAAATTAAGAGTGCTACACAAATAGGTATTGATACGGCAATTAAAACAATGATCGCTAAGTTCAGGGCTCGCATTGTGGTGGCCCATTTTCTTAAGAACTGATTCGATGCGTGAAAAACCATATATAGATAATTCATCGCAAAGATAAGGGTGCCAAAGAAAATGATTGTCATCACAAATTTAGAAGTAATCCAAACTTCGAACCCAGCAATAGCAAGCAGAGTTACCATGCTAGTAATGTTCGCGTAATAATAATTGCCATTTATCTCTGGGTCGTGAGCCCACTCAAAATCTTTTTCTGGCAATCGATCAAGTAGTAATACCGAAATGGCGGCCATTAAAATTGATCCCATAGTTAGAACCATGAAGCCAAAACCATCTCGATAAAGGAGATTGATTGCCATAAGGATTAGCGTGCCAAAAATTCGGAGCAAATTAGATGCGTCGAAAAGATCGAGCTGTTCCTTCAGCTTTTCGGCCTGAGTCTTCTCTTCCTCGTATTGTAACTTTCTTAAATTCCTGAATTCATCAATTTCTAACATTTTTTCCTCCCCCTATGTAAAAATTAAAAGTGAATTAGAAACAAGTTGCACCTGATACTTTGTGGTATTTTCCCTCCTTTCAAGGTGCGATTTTATATAAATCAATAAGTAAATTTATATAATAATATCGATATATTATACATTAAAACGCTTATTTTGTCAAAAAGAATACCCGGACTAAACGCCCGGGTACATAGGTTTTGTAAAAGGAAGTTTTCTCAATTAGAATTAGCAATCAGAGTAATAGTTCCTTTACGGCTCTTGCTGTTATAATAAGCCGTAAATCGGCGATACTGATAACGGCAAACACCATCATTCCGAATGTGATAATCTATATCCACTTTGCAGTGACCTTCTAGGTTAAAGCTCTCCCCAGAACCGTCCTCATGCTGAATTCCGGTTATCACAATATCGGTAATTTGCATCGGTAGATGCATCTTTGTGGCGTTATTGCCGTCGTTTGAACAACCCTGTGAAACAGCGAAATTCACATGGACCTTTGCATCCTTACTATAAGCATAAAGACACGAATCAAACAAGACACTCTTGCTTGGTCCATTAAAAATAACATAACGAAAAGCTACACTCTTACTTGTTGTATTCATACGAATACCTCCTTTTTTTAAAGGTGCGACCCAGATACATTCGTAAAATGGGTTGGTCTACCTAATCCACTATTGAATTAGTACTTACATTCTATCATGTTTATGCTATTTTGTCAATACATAACACGGAGTAGTATCGTTTTGTCAAATAAGCACTTGTGGGGTATTGATAATATTCTTCTATGATTAGTAGCAGGAGGTAATGATACAATAGAATTATGCAGCGACTTTTTACGATTGATCTAAAAGATTATGATTCGAGCTTGGAAAAATTTTATCGCCCGTCGGTACGCGGGATTATTTTGGATCCAAACGGTAAGGTGGCAATGATTTATAGTGAGAAATATCATTTTTATAAATTTCCGGGTGGTGGAATCGAGGGAGATGAGACTCACCTTGAAACTTTGGAACGAGAAATTAAAGAAGAGACCGGCATGATTTTGAAGCCGGAATCAGTGCGAGAATTTGGCGAAGTTTTGCGAACACAAAAAATGCAAAAAGATGGCAAGGATGTGGTTTTGGTGCAATATAATTACTATTATTTGTGTGAGGCTGAGAACGAGATTGGCACACAAAGCCTGGACGATGGCGAAAAAGAAGCGGAATTTGTCTTAAAATTTGTGCCAATAGATGAAGCCATCCGAGTGAATAATAATTTCAAAGGTGAAACGACTGAAAAATATGCGGTCGAGCGAGAAAATCGTATTTTGGAATTGGTGAAAAATTTATAAAACAAACTTAAGGCACAAAAAAACTGCTAGAAAAATCGGCCAAGGATGCCGAAGTATATAAGCTCACTAGGTTCGCAAGTTTGCCGTTCCATCCATGTTAAAAACATGGTACGTCTTCCTTGCTCGCATAGCTCGCAAGTTTGCCGTTCCATAAAGCTCCACGGGAGCTTTATGGTGGGGGCGGTTGGGCTCGAACCAACGACCAAGCGGTTATGAGCCGCCTGCTCTAACCCCTGAGCTACGCCCCCAAGGTAGTTTTATTTTATCATAAAATGCTATAATAGGGGAAAGGATTAGGGCGGCACCAGATATTCTTGAGAATTCTAAATATGGAAACAAATAACAAAATTCAATTACATCTGAAACTCAATCAACTCCGCTATTGGATGAAACATTCCCTGTTCAGTAAGGAGCGAATTATGTTTTTGTTACTGCCGACGATGTTTGTGTTTTTGCTTTATTTTTCTGTGCAGTCGATTACCAAAAACTGGAACCTGCAACAGACTTTAAATACTAAACTACAGGAAAAACAATTGATGGAGCTTAAGGTTTCAAATATGAAGCTAGAAAATCAATACTATGCTTCCGAAGAATATCAGGAACTGATGGCACGAAAGTTACAGGATAAAAAAGCTAGCGGTGAGACTATGGTAATGCTACCGATTAATAGTGACATCGCAAAACAAAAACACGCCAACCAGAAGTTCAGTTCAAACAAACAGGAACAGGGCAACTCGAATTTTCGTCAATGGATAAAATTTTTGTTTAGGATTTAATAGCCTAAAATACATAGCCCGCAATAAGAGCGGTTGACTCTGAATGTAAATTCAAATAGAATTTTGCAAGCAAGAAGTATCTTGATTCTAAATTTAGAAAAAACCGGCTTGGAGGGACCGGTTCTTTCAGGGGAATATTTTGTGATGCTTTTTATTTTACGACCACAAGTAATTTAGGGGGCAGCCTTATAAGTGAAATAACCTGGCTTACCATTACTTGGGTCGTCGATGCGAGCGTATTCTTTACGCATATATGAGCTATTATAGGTAGTACCTTGACCACCTACGAGTTTAGTGTCATCCTCAAACATATCTTTATCAGGAAGAGATGGATCGATAATAAACTTTTCAGATACATATATCGTCTTAATATTTGGTGCAGTCTCAAATAGATAGATAACAGTAGTAACACCAGAAGTGTCGAAACCAGAAAGATCGACTATGTCCATAGTGCTGGAACCAAAGGTCTCTTCAAGCTTCTTCAGTTTATTCGAGGTTTTTGTTCCTGAAAGGTTAATTGTTTGAAGCTTCCGACAGTGAGAGAAGGTATGCGTCATATCTACCATAGATTCAAGATTTTTATTTGAGAAATCAAGATTTTTAATTTTACTGTCACGAAAAGCATAGGCCATAGTGGTGAGACTTCTGGTATCGAAGCTAGATAGATCAACCGTCTCACCGGTAAATCCATAAAAGGCATAACCCATATTTTCAAGTTTTTCAGTAGTAAACGGAAGGTGCATAACATAATTTTCGTCAAAATCGACAGAATTACTAAATATACCATATATATTAGTCAGTTTTGGGGTATTAGTATTGTTCGGGAAGGAAACTTCCTTAATTTTAGCTTTTTCAAACATACGTTCCATAGAAGTAAGTTCGGGTGCATTAAAGTTAGCGAATTTAATCTTTTTAGCACCAGCTTCACCAAACATACGATAAGTTTCTGTAGTTTTATTAAAGCTAAATTGTGAGCCAAAGTTAAATTCTGCTTCTTTACGTTCTGCACCAGCTTGGAAGAAAATTTCTCTCATACTAGTGATATTATCAGTATTGAAATTAATTTCACTGATTTTTGAAAGATAAACATCATTAGAAAAGAGCTTTGTAATATTATTGAGTTTCGGGGTATAAATATTATTTGACAAATCAATTTCTTGAACCGCACTAGAGGCGAACATATATTCCATATCGGTAAGCTCTGGGGCATTAAAAGATGAGAAGCTAATTTTCTTTGGGCGAGAATCATAAAACATGGCATTAGTCTTAGTTACCTTGCTTAGACTAAACTGTGGACCAAGTGTGATTTCCAGCAAGCCAGTACGACTACTAGACACACTACGGAACATATCTTCCATTGAAGTAACGCCATGTGTATCAAGGTTAATTGGGCTAATTGATTCAAGATATTCAGCCAAATAAAACATACGGTAGACATTTTCAAGCTTACCAGTATGAACTTCGCTCGGCAAACTAATTTTACGCACTAAAGCCTTTTCAAACATATGACTAAGATCAGTTACTTCTGGTAAATTGAACTCTGGAATACTAATCTCTAGGGCATGTGATTCTGCAAACATATTTGCACCAGTTGTGTTTTTTGGTGCATTAAAATGCGTGAAGGTAATCTTTTTACCACCGTTTTTATAAAACATTTTTTCTGTAGTAGTAACATTATCAAAACGGAATTTATCACCAAGATTATATTCAGCTTGATCGTAATTCCAAGATGTTGCTTCAAACATACTAGACATATCAGTAATATTTTTAGTATCCAAATTAAGTGGATTAATAAGATTAAGGTAGCTACAATTTTTAAACATATTCACAGCATTAGTCAGATTTGGTGCATCACCCATATCAACCGGAAAAGTTAAATCTTTGACTGCAGAAGATTCGAACATACTAGCCATACTAGTTACAACTGATGTATTAAAATTCATACCCAAATCAAGTGTTTTAATACCTGAAGCATAGAACATATGATCCATATTAGTTACTTTATGAGTGTCAAGTTTACCTTTGAAATCAATGGCTTTTAAATATGGGGTAGACGCAAACATGTATTCCATATTTACTACACTATGAGTATCGAATTTATCACCGATATTTAGAGTAACCAAATCATCCGAATAATCAAACATGTAAGACATGTCAGTGACCTTACTAGTATCAAACTTATCTTCAAGATTAAGCCCTTCAAGATCCCACATCTGCTTAAACATTGCTTTCATGTTGGTAACATTACGAGTATCGAATTTGTTACCGAGATTTAGGTGTAAGAGATCATCGTTATTACTAAACATCCCCTCCATATTTGTAACATTTTGAGTATTAAAGTTATTACCGAGAACTAATTTTTCGAGTGGTTCGTGATTAGCAAACATATAACTCATATCAGTGACATTTTGGGTATCAAAATCATCTTTTAAGATAATTTGACTAGAAGACCTACTGGTATCTAGGAAATGGGACATATTCTTTACCTTCGAAGTATCAAAACTATTTACTAAAATATTAGTATTACTAACCTTAGACCCAGCAAACATCCCCTCCATATTTGTGACATTTTTAGTGATAAAGCCGTCACCAACAGTCACCTTTGTAACGTAGTTTACTCTATTTTTCCAGCTTGGTTGATCAATATCACTACCAAAAAGATAACTCATATCCGTAACATTTTCCGTATTAAATGCGGATAAGTCTAGCGGAATCTCTCTTTTAAAATTCGCAAACATTCTAGCCATATTAGTAAGCTTAATAGGGCTTTTTGCGGTGGGTAAATTAAATTTATCTCTGGACCAGTAATCCTGAGTGAAATTTTCATACATGCCTTCGGTGTTGGTAAGTTTTTCAAAATTAGACTTTGAAAAATCCAGAGATTCCATACTTGCGTCCTTATACATATTTTTTGTGGTAGTGGCATTAATACCAAAATCATCAAGATCTTTATAATTAAAACTAGTGGTTGAAGATTCAAATGTTGAAGTTAGATTGGAGCTATTTTTAAGAAAATTCCCCTCTGCAGTAAATGAGTATTTAGTCTTTTTAAACATTGCTTGTGTAGAAGCAGGGCTAGAAGTATTAAGTTTAATATATGCACTATAAATTTTACTTTCTTCATACATGGAATCGAGGTTAGTAGGGTCACTATGTGCAATTAAATTCATCAGATTTCTTGAAACACTTTCAGAATCAGAAGAATTCTTATTTAACTTATAGAAGAAATGTGAAAAATTTTTGACTTTGGAAAAATCAATAGAACGATATTCTTCATTTTTCCAGTTATCAAACATTCCGTTAATATTTGTTGAGATTCCTGAAAACATATATGAAGAATCCTCATTTAAAATCAGGCGATTAGCGGTAGTCCAAATGGTCGGATAATAATATTCGTCTTTTTTAACAGTCGAAAGATAGGCTGGAAGCTCAGAATTATCAGTGGAAATTTTCAATGTTTTTATTGCATTTTCTGGAGCTTTATTACTAAAGGTAAATGGTTTAATTTTGGTGGTATTGGAAATTTCAGTTTCTGGATTATCTAAGATTTGCGAATCAGTTTCACCCGTAGCCTCACGGAGTGCATGATTAAAAGTGCGGCCATTAACAAAATTAGTAGTTGTCTCCTCATTAGCGATTAAAGAAAAGGTTAAATTCCCCTGGTAGTTACCACCGAGAGATTTACCGTTGGTATGAGTATAAACACCAAATTCATAGGTAAACCCGTCATCTTCGGTAGGGATACCGGTTTTGATAGCCGTGTAGGTTTTATCTTGATTAAAAAAATATTCAATTAAATCACCATATTCACCCTTACTTCTCGGAGAACAAATTCCCCAAATATTTGCAACATATGGGATAGACCAGTCCCAAGATTGAGTCGGCTGAGTATAGAGAGTTAGCTTCTGGTCAGTTGTTCCTCTAGCAACTAAATCGGTGGCTTCAAGATGCTATTCCCACCCAGCAGCACTATCACTTTTGATTAATAATTTAGAAAGATTTTCTGGTTTTGTTTCATTTTTTTGCATGCCGCTAGAGGTATATGGAATATCTAATGAAATACCGTTTTGACCACCAACTACCGACATAGATGCTGTATATGCTGAAGTTTGATTTGCTAAATTAAAATTAAAAAATATAGCAAGAATAATTACTGTGAAAATTTTGCGGTATTGGCAAAATAGGAGCTTTGAAGCTTCATACATAATAAATTCCCTACCAAAAATTGTATTAATTTGATTATAACACTGCATAAGCAGAATGGCGGGAGAAAATTTGGGGAATTCATGTTCAAAATATTGAAATTTGGCAGAAAAAATCCCCTAATTTGATTTAGGGGATTTTGTAATCGGTCGAAGATTATTTCTTCTTGGAAAGGGTCAAGAAACCGTTGCGTGGGTTTTCGTTGACAACGCGATCTTCTGGAAGATCAACTGGGGTACCCTTAGGGTTGTTCTCAGTCTTGGTGAAGAAATAAATAGTTTGTGGCTTACCACCGCGAAGGGTTACTTCTGACTTGTGTAGGTAGTAGGTAATTCCCTTGCTGTTTTTATGACTATAGGCCATTTGTCCTCCTTTAAATAAGTATAGTTTTATATTAGATTAGATAAAGATAAGTGTCAAGAGATTTTATGGGGGTGAAATAGGGGTGGGAAAACTTTTATACTTTTAACAGGGGTGGTAATCTGGAAAATTGGCGGGATTATTTTAAGGAATTATTTCAAAAAGAGTAAGGCGAGACGAAGGAAGGCAAAAATAATTAGACGAATTATGATAGTAATAACAATAATAACGCAGAGTAGAACAGTAATGCCAGAGAGGCTTGGGGTCCAAATCGGCGAAACAAAATCGTAGCGATAAAGCGCGGGCGGTGGTAAATCGGCAGTAAGGCTGGTGGTTAGCTTGTCGGTGGCTGGATAACTATTAATCACGCCGGTCATACAATTGAGATAGCCGGGACTATTCCAACCCCAACCGTTACGGATAGCCTGCGGTTTACAGGTTTCCATAGCTTTAGCGAAAATATTGCCGTTGGGATTACCGTCGGGATTTTGACTGAGCTTAGACTCGGCTTCACGCAGAGCAATGGTGGCCTGGCGATTGTATTGATGCTCCAGATAAATTGGACCGGTACCGAAGGTAAGAGTGGTGTGACCATTTTTTTCGAGGAAATTCACGATGGTATGAGAAGAACTAAAATCTCGCAGTTTTTTCAAGGCAGTGCGAATATTTTGGTCAATTTCGGCTTGCGGTAAATCGGTGCCGTCGGCAGCCTTACCCTCATCAGCTTTTTCGACTTGGGCTTTTAAGTCTATCATTTTCAGATGATCGAAGCGTAAAAAAGTGGCGGAAAGAAAAAGTAGCGGCAATAAACTCAAAAATAATTGCCAAGTTTTGATCTGTTTTAAGAAGGTCAAAAAGCGCTTTCTCTTGTCCTCCTGACGCTCCTGCTTCAAAACACCACCCATACCGGTTTTAATTATATCATAAGAACTTTTGGCGGAGCCATGGGTCAGCATCGCCGGCGGACATCAAGATGACCAAATAATTATCGGCAAGATCTTGGCGGAGCTTGGCAAAAAGCGTATCGTCCAGTTCGACTGGAGTACCAATTTCAGGATTATCTAACGAACTAAGAAAATCACTTGGAGTGAGGATATTTAACTTAGGATCTTCGCGCGAGAGATAGGTCGGTAACCAATAGAGTTTTTTGATGCCATGGAAAATATCGCGATATTCATCGAAGAATTCATGCTGACGAATATTTTGGTGAGGCTGATAAAGAATTACTACACCCTTTTTCTGAGTACGTTTGGCTTCCTCGAGAGCGACATTAATAGTGGCGCGAATTTCTTCAGGATGATGCGCATAATCCGAATTAAGGCCATCAGCTAGACACTCAAATCGACGTCCGACCCCTGGGAATTGATTAATCGCCTCGATAATTTCTTCATGATTGATTTCGCGACCGAGCGATTCGAGAATTTTTTGTACGGCCTTAATCGCGAGCGTGGCGTCGAGACGGCGCGCTTCACCTGGCAACATTAACTCCTTGGCTGACATCAAAACAACATCCGGGTGCTTATGGGCGAGAAGTTCGGCGTGGTGAAGATTAGCATGTGGGCCAAAAATGAGGTGCTCACTCTGGGATTCGAATTTCAAAAAGGCTTCTTGATATTCAGCCTCCGTGGCAAAAATATCTGAATGATCATAGGAAACAAAAGTAATCAGCGAGAGCCAAGGATGAAAGGCTAGAAAATTTCGATCATATTCATCAGCTTCATAGAGTAAGAATTGGTCATCAGAATCATACTTAGCAGAAGGGGCAAAATTAAGAGTCGAGCCGACCATGTAGGAGGCCTTCAAACCGAGTTTTTGGCTGAGCCAAATTAGCATAGAAGTAGTAGTGGTTTTGCCATGAGTGCCGGCAACTGCTACCATCTTCAGATGATGTTTTTCAACGAGAGTTTCGATTAATTCGTCACGCTTAGAAATCTTCAAACCCAGTGACTTGGCGCGTTGATATTCGGGATGTGATTCGGTAATGGCTGAAGTATGGACATACCAATCGATAGGATGCTTTTGGTGAATTTCTTCCAGATAATCGCCAGTTTGTGGGCCAATCGCGAAGGTGAGATTTTTAGCTTTTAATTCCTTAGTAATGGGACCCTCATGAAGATCAGAGCCAAAGACTTGATGTCCAGCATCGTGGGCAAAAAGGGCGAGCGGGCCCATGCCAGTACCGGAAATACCAGAGATAAAGATGTTCATAATTTTTTCCTAAAGAAGTTAGTATCGTAAATTTCGGCACCATGAGCCTTGTAAAAATTCTGGGCGACTTCACGGCCATGGCCGCAAGTAAATTCGAGATTCTTACAACCTTTTTCCCTGGCCCAATCTTCGTAGGCCTGAAAAATCAGATCCCCCACACCCTTGCCACGAGCGGCACTATCTACGACAAAATCTTCGAGGTAAGCATTCTTGTAGATTCCTGCACCAAAAGTTACAGAGACCGAAGCCATACCGAGAATCTGCCCATCTTCCACGGCAAAAATGAGATCATGATATGGAGAATGAGCAACTTCCGTAAACCAATCTGGACTGATTTCACCCTTATCCTTGCCACTACGGGAAAGTTGAATCAGAAGTTCACGCACACGCGTGGCGATTTCTGGTTGATATTGTTTAAGACGTTCAATTTTAACCATAATTCCCTTTCTTTATTCAAATACAGTTTCAGTGAGGCGCTCGGCAATAGCGTCGGCAGTTTTTTGTATAGCTTCTGCGTCATCACCCCAGATTGTAATGCGGACTAAATCTTCGGTACCAGAGGCGCGGATATTGATTGACCAGCCGGCAGGAAGATTGGCGGTTTCAGTGGCAATGAATTTCTCAGCAGTTTCCGTGAGATTACGAAAAGCCTGCTTGGTCTGACTATCGACTGGTTGATTCTTGATGGTTTGTGGAAGTTTTTGGAAATTTTGACAGAGAGTTGATAGGCTCGGCAGAATACGCTCAATATTTTCAGTAATTTGGCCAGCTTTTTCATCCTGAATAGTCTGATAATTCGCAAGTAAGGTATCTTCGTTCTGGAATTTTTCACGAGCTTCGGAGAGAATCTTAGTGATTACGAGCGCAGTAAGCACACCATCGCCCATTGGTTCACCGGGCAGAATAATATGCCCACTCTGTTCGCCACCCAGAAGAATGCCATCTTCACGCATTTTAGCGGAAACATTTTGGTCTCCGACATCGGTCATAGCGATTTTGACGCCGGTTTTTTCAGCCCAACGTAGAAGACCTTTATTAGCCATAATTGTGACGCAGACTTCTGGAATACCCAAATAATTAGCTAAAATCACAATCATATCATCGCCATCAATAATCTGACCGTCATGATCAATCATTAAGCAGCGGTCACCGTCACCATCGAAGGCCGCACCAAAATCGAGTTGTTTTTCTTTCACTAATTGAATAAGTGGTTCAAGATGAGTACTACCACAGCCAGCATTAATTTTTTCACCAAAACTAGAATCTTCATTAATAGTGATGACTTCGGCGCCAAATTCTTCAAAAATTTGCTTAGCGGTAACAGAGGTGGCACCGCAGGCGAGATCTAAACCAATGCGCAGACCGGAAAAATCAGGCTTTTGACGTACTGAGGTGGTAGCTGGGCCAAATTGGGCGAGATAAGTGCGGAGATGGTCAAGATAGCGCGAAAGAGCGTCTTCATGGAGATCTTCACGAAACTCTGGACTGTGCACATCGAAACCAGATTCATTTTCCAGAGCATTTTCGATAGCATTGATGCCAGACTGCGAAAGTTTAATGCCGTATGGATATTTTTTCACTAAGTGAGAAAGATTTTCGCCAGAATCATTAGTACCAGTACCTGAAAAAGCTACGCCGCCTGGCATAGTAGCCTCGAGACCACCGATCGTATCACCGCGCTCAAAAATTTTAATACCATTATCAGTGTAGGGATTATGGGAAGCGGTGATATCAATGGCTAGGTCGTAACCCATTTCATAAAAAGCGTAATTAATCGCCGGGGGCGGTAAAACACCCACCGTACCGTGATCAATCCCGACAGTTTCCAGAGCTTCCTCAAAATAACGAATCATCCACTCAGTGGATTCACGCGTATCGCCACCAATTAAGACCCGAGCTGGACGTTCGAGGCCACTTTCGTCCTCTTTCGCATTACCTAAATAGCGCACAATACCGAGAGTAACGGCTTGAATAAAGCCAGGGGTAAAAGCTTCTGCCTTTTGTCTAATACCGTCAGTACCGAAATATTTGATTTTACCTTTCATAACACTCCATTTTCAACTAATTTCTATTATACATCTTGGAGGTAAGCGGCGCAAAGATTAGTGTTTAGCAAGCAATAACATATATTCGACAACTTTCAAGATATCTTCTTCGGTACTACCACGAGAAAGGTCGGAAATTGGCGCATTGAAACCTTGAAGAATTGGACCAGCGGCCGTAAAGCCACCGAATTGTTCCATGGCTTTATAGAGGATATTACCAGTGTTAAGATCAGGGACAATTAGGGTGTTAGCGAAGCCAGCGACTGGAGAATCTGGGGCTTTTTTCTGACCGATGCGCGGATTAATGGCGGCATCGAGTTGCAATTCGCCATCAACTAGAAGCTCTGGGTGAGAGGCTTTTAGTTTTACAATAGTTTCTTGGATCAAATCAATAGTCTCATCGCGACCACCGGAACCTTTGGTGGAAAAACTAAGAAAGGCGACCTTCGGAGTCGGGAAAATTTTACTCGCGGTTTCAACGGTTTGCACGACAATATCATAAAGTTGATCAGGAGTAGGATGTTTACAGGCGGCTGCATCAGCCAGTACATAAGTTTCATTTTCGCGCTCCAGAATGAAACTAGCGGAAAAAGTCGGTTTCAAGAGATTACGCGGATTCTTCACCCCGATGAGATCACGACAAGCTAAAATCACATCGCGCGAGGAATAATCGATACCAGCAATTAGAGAATCGGCGAGCTGATTTTTCACCGCAAGACAGGCATGCTCGAGCGAATCGGCACCAACTAGCTCAAAATCAGGAAATTTTTCGCGAGCTTTTTCGATGGCAGATTTAATAATGGGATTTTCTAATTCGGGGAAGACGATGCGTGTTTTCATGTTCTAATTATAACGAAGAAATGAAAAAAGAGGCTAAAACTTAGCCTCTTTTAGAAGTTATTTACTGCTTAAATTTTGTCATTTTGAAATTTTTAGCCGACATTGCAGCTAGGTTCGCGGCGGTAGGACACATCATAATCATCCTCATTTTTAATGGCGGTGATATGACCGTGATTTACTCCGTCTGGATGCCATTGACCACCGTAATAGAGGTCAATTCTACCCTGCCTAGAAACTAGCTTAAAGTCGCTACCGGTAGGTACTCCAATCAGATGGAGCAACTTATCGAGATAAGACTGAATTTTAGTATCTTCAGGAGAAGTTAGACTTTCGATGAAGCTTTTCTTCTTCTGATAGATAGCGTCTTTCTCGCTATATTCCTCCTTTCGTTGGGAAAAGATTTTCTCCCAAATCACTTTTTGTTGCTTTGTTTCTTCAAACTTCTCCCTAATCTGACAGAGTTCAGGGTGAAGCTTGGGATTGTAATAAGCATTCTTCTCGCTAATCAGCTGATCTTTTTTCTTGATGAGGTCAAGATGTTCTTTTTTTAGATCCTGATTAGTGGGATCTTGCTGCTGCTTCTCGAAGTTACGTTGAATCAGAGTGATGATTTGGCCGGTTTCATTGTAAAGCTTCGCAGCTTCATCTCCACCAAAATAGCTCATCATTTTTCTAAAATCTTCAACTTCTTTGTCGGTTTCCTTACACTTCTTCTCGGCTTCGTCCATCAATCTTTTCGCAGATTTGACTTCCTGAAGCAGAGCATCAAGCTCGATTTTCTCTTCCGCTAGAGATTTCATGACTCCACCTCCCTTTCTTGCGAGTTAATAAGTAACAAATAAGCATATAAAACTCCTTGTCAAAGAACTAGCCGTAGCCAATTTGTCACTAGAGTAACACAGGTATTATATCATATTTTTATAAAAATTCAAAATTTTCGGCAAAAAGTGCTGGATAGAGGACGGGAACCAGGTAAATATGCAGAGCATTCGGAAGGCCTGAGAAGAAGCAAACAGAGGCGGCATAAGCTAAAATTAGAGAGGCGAAATAGAGTTTGGCCGGGGTAATGCGAGAGATTTGGCTGGTGAAGTTAGATTTTTCCATAGATTGTTTGGAGGATTGACTAGAGGATATCTTTACAGGTTTTTGGCGAGAATAACAGAGATAAAATACACAAGTACCGCCACAGAAAATAATCAAGATACCGATAAAACCGGTCTCGACCAATATGGCGATGTATTCATTTTGGGTAATTTCTTTAGTGGAGCCAAGTTCTGGAAAGGCTTGATAGAGGGCAACACCGGAAGAACCGAGGCCAGAGCCGAAAAAGAATTGTCCCGGGTGGCTAAAAGCGAGGCGTAAACCCATCCGTGATAGCTTGACACGAATGTCAGTTGATTCTGTAATATAACCATCGAAAAGTGGGGCATGAGTGTTGGTATTAATATTGGTGGTGTCGCTAACAGAAAAGTTAGATAAGTTATTATGAGGCAGAATATTAAAAGATTCACTCTGGTCGACTGGAGATTTTTTAGATTCAGGGAGAGGAATCTTGACGCGACCAAGCGTCATTTGGCTAATTGAACGACTAACCCCACCCAGAAAAGTATCAGAGGTGGGACCGAGTTCCGACATCAAACCTTGAGCGAGCGTAACAAAAATCAGAGGGAATAAGATTATTGAGACGATCTTTGAGGCGACAAGGAGTTTCTTTTTGGCGCGAAATACTTCATAAAGAAAAATCACCGCGACAGCCAGGAAGAAGGAGTAAGTTGCGCCCCTTGAAAAAATCAAGAAAAGTGTTGAAATAATAAATCCGGCTAGGACGAGATAGAAAAGTTTGGCTTTACGGGTTTGGTGACTTTTCGGATGAATCACCCTAAAGACCAGAAAGATAGCCGGGGCAAGTAAGAGATTACCCATAAACTGCGGTTCAATAGCAAAACCATTGGGGTGAGGAAAGCCAAAAGAGAGATTAGTGCAACCAAGACAGAGTAAAATCTGGTCGCCGGGAATATTAAGGGTATTCAAAATGGCTTGTAACCAACAAAAACCGGAAGCCAAGGTAGCACCCAAAAGAAAGGGCTTTTCGAGTGAGAGGGGTGTCTTTTTTAATATAATATTTTTATAAAAAGTCAAGAGGGAAAGATAGAGACACCAGATGATACCAGCCGTCATGAAACCGCGGAGTTTATTAGGACTCCAGAGAAGAGTGAGCGAAAAATAGAGTGGAATACTGCTCAAAATCAGGGGAATCTGCACGGAGACTTTAGTGAGTGGAGTTTTTTTCGTAATGAGATTACAGAGGTCAGCGAGAAAAATTGGCAACGATAAAATACCCATCAAAAGTAGCCACAACAGAGGTAGGGAAAATTCGTAATTGGAGGATTCGGTAGAAAAAAGTGGAATGACTGGATAGTAGGAAAAGAGGAGAATGATGGGAAGCACCCAGAAAAAACCACGGTGAATGGGGAGGAGTTTTTGATTTATATCTTCAAGTTTGTTTTGGAGGTTTTTTAACATTGGTTTCCCTGTGAGATTATGATTTTAGCTTGGATTCTTGTATCTTTTTCGATATTTAGAGCTCTTTGGAAGTTTTAGGTGATTTTGGGGGTTTAGGTAACTTTGGGAGCTTAGGTCTTCTGATTTTTGAGGACTTTTTCGACAAATTGACGAATTTTTTGATGGAAGTTTTCGGTACTAAATTTAGTAGCCGTGGCGGAAATTTCTTGAGGCGAAAGAAAAGAATTTACGGATTTTGCTTCAAAATTTTTGAGAGTTTGAGCAAGGGAATCGACAGATTGCTCCTCGAAGAAGAGACCGTTTTTACCATCCTGAATGTAATCGAGTGCTCCACCTTGCTTCAAAGCGATGACCGGACAGCCAGAAGCTAATGCCTCGACCGGGGCAATACCGAAGGGCTCATTAGATGGAAAAACGAAGGCCTTGGCGTATTTAACAAATTCCTTAAGATTGGACTGTGGCAAGACATCGAAGAAAACCACATACTTCGAGCCGGCGGCTTGATTAACCAGTGATTCATGAGCCGCGCCGTTACCGATGAGAACTAAATTAAGCTGAAGTTTCTTGCGAGCAGCAATAATTAAATCTAGACGCTTCCAATTGACTTGACGAGAAAAATTTAAATAAAAGCCTTCGGTGAGAAAACTTTCTGGAAGTTTTTGGAGGATTTCCGGGGCTTTTTGGAAAATTTCTGAGAGTTCCCTAGTGGATTTTTCAGAGATAATTTGACTTTTATTATGTTTTATGTTGGTTTCTGCTTTTGCTTGTGTTTGCTTTTTCTTTGAATTATGTTGTGATAATATTTGACAATTTGACTGAATTATTTCACGATATGGAGCGACGGCTTGAAAGTTTTCCACAGCCACAGGTGGATAAATAATCGTGCTTTCCTTTTTGTAAAATTGTTTAATTTCCTGCTGAGCGAAATCTGAGATGGTTAAATAATAATCTGGGCGCGCGGCAGCTTCAAGGTCCTTGCGTCGTAAAGTTTTCACCATCAGGCGAAAAACTGGACGAACCAAAAAATTCAATTTACCGAAGCCAGGATCTTCGAGATATTCCCTATATTTCCCCCAATAATATTGGGTCGGGACATGACAATAACAGATATGAGCACCGGGCTTGGTTTTAACAAATTTGGCATCACAGCCAGAAACCGAAATGACTAAATCATAAGCAGTAAGGTCGAGATGTTTGAAATAATTCTGACGTAAAGGGGCGATAAATTTTCGGAGACAGGCTGGCAGGAGATTTAACCAACCGGTTTTAACCTCGGCATCGAGAAACCAGTTAATCTGTTTCGGGCGATATTGAGAGGTATAAATGGGTGCTTCCGGATAAATGCGGTGTAATTCCCTCAAGACTTGCTCGGCACCACCGACCACGGTGAGCCAATCACAAACTAAAGCGATTTTTGGTTCGCCGATTTTCAACTTAGCGGCTTTTGTATTAGTGGTTTTAGACTCAGCCATTTTCGACTTGGTGGTTTTCGATTCAGCCATCTATTTGGCACCTTTTTGGAAGATTACGGCGCGAATGGTTTGAAGCATAATCTGCAGATCGAAGAGAACAGACCAGGTTTGGATGTAATAAAGATCGAGCGAGCGACGTTCATCAAAACTAATATCACGACGACCAGAAACTTGGGCTAGACCAGTGAGACCAGATTTGACCGTAAGAAGAAGTGAGCGGTCACCGTAATTACGTAGCTCTCCTGGCACTAGGGCACGTGGACCAACGAGAGAGATGTCACCACGTAAAACATTAAATAACTGAGGTAATTCATCGAGCGAAGTGGCACGTAAGAATTTACCGATGCGCGTGATGCGAGGATCGCGAGCTAAGAAATCACCATTTTTGCGATACTGATGAGAGAACTCAGCGGCAGAAGCAATCTTCCCTTCTTTTTCCATTTTGGCGAAGGCTTCTTCTGGAGTCATGCCAGAGTAGGCGGTTTTCATACTGCGGAATTTAAGAATCTTGAATTTACGATTGTATTGCGTGAGGCGATATTCACTGTAGATAGTTTTCGATTTTGGATCGGAGATTTTAATACAGAGCCAAATAACTAACATCGGAATGAAGGTTAAAATAATACCGATAATGCTGAAAATAATATCCATGAAGCGCTTAATGATGCGAGCGTTCCCCACGAGTGGCGTAACCTTAACCAAAATAGCCGGTGTACTACCGATAAGCTCAAGCTGGCCCATGTGCTGAGAGAGTGCGGCTTCAGATGGAATGAAATAATAGAGGAGATGATGATTAATTGATTGACGATAAACATATTCAGTCTGGCGTTCGTCGGTTTGAAAAATCACATCAACCGTCTGATCCTTCAAAGCATCCTTCAAGGAAGAATACTGAAAATGGCGAAGTTCTTTCGGAATAAATTTATTACCAGCCACCACTCCAACTAGACGATAACCATCTTCAGGATAGGCGAGAATTTGATTAATTAGGTAAGTGGTATTTTTCGAGTTACCGATGATAATGGCGCGTTTGGTACCGATTTTTTGCAACATAAAACGCTTGCGGAAAAATTTTAAAATTATTCGCATAAAGAGGAGTGAAATAAAGCAAGTAAAGACCGCATAAACCGCAATTAAACGGACGGGAAAGAGATTTTCTTGAATAAAAAAATCTAAGGTAATAATACCCATGATGCCAACCACCGAAGCCACAAAGAGACGGTAAAGTTCGCCCCACCTGGATTTGGCAAAAATCACATCTTTACGATAAAGCCCCATAATGAAGAGCATGATAATCCAAAGCGGAACCAAGAAGACGAGCGGCAAAATAAATTCCATAGAAGTGAGCTCAAAATAATATGGGCGAGTGTCGAGCTTAGTGCGAATCATGTAGGCAAAAGCAAAAGAAGCGATGATTGCTACAATGTCGCCTAAGATGAGAAATAAACGAAAAATAAAATCGGAATTTTTCTTCATTAGTCTTATTTTAACCCAAGAGAAAGCTTTTTTGAAGAGAGAGAAAAACTATGCAGGTTAACTGCATAGTTTATTTTCGAGTGAGGTGGGTCTTAAATTTATTTATTCGACAGTAACCGACTTAGCGAGATTGCGTGGCTGATCGACATTATTACCACGATAGACCGCTAGATAGTAGGCGAACATTTGGCTTAAGAGATTAAAGAGAAGTGGGGTGAGTAATTGAAGTTTGGTATCAATTTTTACCACACCTTCCACTGGCAGATCAACTTCTGTATTAGAAAAGACAATCACGTGGCCACCGCGCGCCAAAACTTCCTGAATGCCAGAAACGGATTTTTCAAACAAGAAACCAGATTGCAACATCACGACTTCGAAGAAACGATCATCAATCAAGGCAATTGGGCCGTGTTTTAATTCCCCAGTCGGATAGCCATTGGCATCAATGTAAGAAATTTCCTTAAGCTTCAAAGCACCTTCGAGTGCGATCGGATAATTTACATCGCGGCCAAGATAAATCGCATGTTCATAATTCGTATAATTCTTGGCTAATTTAGAAATTTCATCCTGTTTTTCATGCAAAATACGCTTGATTTCCTCTGGCAGAAGACTAATTTCGTCTACTAAGGCGGCAACTTGACGAGCGTTCAGACCCTTAGCTTCAGCAATAGTGAGGCCGAACATTAAAATCGCAATGACTTGAGAAGTGTAGGCCTTAGTACTGGCGACAGAAATTTCCGGTCCAGCATGAACATAAGTACCACCATCGACTTCACGCGCAATGGTCGAACCAATAGCATTGACGATGCCGATAGTTTTGGTACCCTGAGATTTAATTTCACGAAGACAGGCCAAAGTATCCGCAGTTTCACCAGACTGAGAAATGATGAGCGCCACCGAGTGATCTGGAATATAAGCATGGCGGTAACGATATTCGGAAGCAATCACCGGCTCAATGGTGACACCAGGCAAAACTTGCTCAATGAGATAAGCGGCAGTATTAGCAGCATAATAAGCAGTACCACAACCAACCAAGATGATATGCTTAATTTCTTTTAATTCCTTGACGGAAAGATTTGGGCCACCGAGATGAACGGTATGTTCTTTCGCGTTAATGCGTCCACGCAAAGTTTCCTTCAAACTATCTGGTTGCTCCATAATTTCTTTAAGTAAGAAATGGTCGTAGCCACCTTTTTGAATAGCGGAAAGATCAGTAAGAATTTTTTCAACCTTTACAGAAACTGGCTGAAGATCGAGGGTTTTAACTTCGACATGGTCTTTGGAAATGAGGGCAACTTCACCGTCGTTTAGATAGATAGCATTTTTAGTATTACCAATAAGAGCCGAAGCATCTGAGGCGATGAGAGTTTCATGTTCACCCACACCGATAACCAGTGGCGAACCAGAGCGAGCCACCACGAGATGTTCGGTATCGTCAACTGACATCACGGCGATACCGTAAGTACCAGAGACAAGTTTAAGTGCCTGAGTGACAGAGTCGAGTAAATTATGCGATTCCTGATAAAAACTATCGATGAGAGCCGCAAGCACCTCCGTATCAGTCTCGGACTTAAATTGATATTTCTCAGAGAGCTCTTTTTTCAAGGCTTTATAATTTTCGATGATACCATTATGAACCAAGAAAATGCTACCAACATGATGCGGGTGAGCATTGGTCTCGGATGGATTACCGTGAGTAGCCCAACGAGTATGGCCGATACCAATGTGATCAGACGTATAATGATCTTTAATTTTAGCTTCTAGATTAACAATCTTACCAACCGCACGTAGTAACATAGGGTTCTGGTTTTGATCAAGAGTTGCCACACCGGCTGAATCATAACCACGATACTCTAGGCGCTTAAGACCTGAGAGTAAGAATTCTTGAGCGTTATTTTTTCCAACATATCCGACAATTCCACACATATAACCTCCTTTTTTTCGATTATAACAGAAAAAACACCGCATGAGCGATGTTTTATGAGAGATAGGCGAGTGATTCAATGATTTTAAGAATATTGCGGTCCACTGGTTTCATGGGACCAACTCGCACCGGTAGATTTTCGGAAAGATTATTGAATAATGATTTTGCTAACTTTGGCTTAGAATTTTTCTGAGAAAAGAGCCTGCGAATAGTTTGACAGACCGGTCGATATTGAATACCGTCGGTCAAACGATAACTCTTTTCCATGGGAATACGCCGAGCTAAAAGCATTGACTTAATATCTGGCTCCAGGCTAGTAGTCTGAATCGAAAAATATTTTAGCTGCCGAGCTAATTCCTGCCGAGCCTGATCAAGATCTTCCATTTGCTGACGATTTTGCTGAGGCAGCTCCGTATGGGATAATTCCTTCTCTTCATTTCGGATTAAGTATTGCTCATAAAAAGCATATAGTTCAGAAAGTAGGCGTGCACTCTGGGCAAGATTCTCGTAGATAGCCGAGAAATTAGTCTCCTGACTGAGCGGGCGCGTAAATTCATGACAACGAGCATGATAAAAAGCTAAACGATTAAAAGTCTGGTGGCGTTCTTCGGTGGAAAAAAGTTTTTCCTCATGACACCAACGCGGATCCAGCGCAATTCCCTGCGACTGCAATAAAGCATTATCGATAGTTTGAAGTAATTTATAATGTAAACGGTGAACTTTTTCCGCTTGCGCTAAATAAGATTCTTCCAAATAAACGACAACTTCACGATCTAAAATAACCATTAGTTCCCCCTTTCATATTTTCCAAAAACTAGTAATGTACTAACAAGTCTTTTTAATTATAAGACAGGGGTAGACATTTGCCAAACAAAAGCGTTATGAAATAATTTTAAAATTGTTTTTTCATCGTGTTTATGGTAAAATCTTGGTAGTTAATTAAATAGTAAAATATTAAAAGAGAGGTGGGTATGGATCTGGCATCAGGGACAGATAATGGCAATAACGCCGACCTAAATCAAATACAAAATCAATTCGGCATCCCTCCGATGCCACCAACCGATAGCGCAATGCCAGCTTTTGATCCTGGCGCAACTTTTGGTGTACCGACAGAAACTATTACCGGTAATAGTGCTAATTCTGCCCCAACTTTCGAAAATAATGGAGCTTCACAAGTCATGCAAGATTTAACTAATCAAGGTCCAGCCCCAATTTTGGAGCCAACCGAAAACACAGGTGCGGAAAATGCTTTTGCCGCCCCGGCTATGGATTTAAGTAATCTAGGTGCCGAACCCCCAGCAGATAAACCAACAGAAGTAGCTACTGAAGTGAATACCGAAGCTGCAGCGCCAGCAATTAATCTCGAGGCTGCCGCTCCAGTAACCCCTGAATCTGCAAATGAAGATAGCAAGTTAGAAGACGTAAAGAAGCAAATGCTGCAAGATCTTTATCCATTGATGGATAAAATCAAAATCAACCCTGATCAAAAATTCAAAGTTTATAAGCAAATGATTGAGTCGACCGGTGACAAAGAAATGATTACTGCCGCCTACGATACCGCTAAGAGTTTAACCGATGAAACCGAGCGCGCAGAAGCATTGCTTTATCTCATCGAAAAAGCTGATAACTAAAAGAAAAGACCCACTTACTTTTTTAAAACACACTCAAGGCCGTTTGGCCAAGCTTATAGTTTTAAAAATAGCAAGTGGGTCTTTTCTAACCAAAGGGTTGCATTAAAAAAGGAGGCTAACGCCTCCATTTTTTATTTAATACATACCTCCACCCATAGCTTCTGGTTCGGATTTTTCTGGAATATCGACAATGAGAGCGCCCATAGTAATAGCCGTTGCGGAGATACTAATAGCATTCTGGACAGCTTCACGAGTAACACGAGCTGGATCGATTACGCCGGCCTTCTTTAGGTCCTGTAAACCTTTTTCTGGTTGCATAACATTGATACCAAAACCTGGTTTAGCTTTTTCGACTTCGGAAAGCAGCGCTTGAGAATTCAAACCAGCATTTTCAGTGATGTGGATAAATGGGGCCTTGAGGGCATTCTTGACAATCTTAACACCGAGATCAGAATCATCTAAGGTATTAGCGAGATTAACCAAAGTAACACCACCACCAGCCACAATTCCTTCATCCAAAGCAGCCTTCGTAGCAGCCACGGCATCATCGACACGATACTTTTTCTCGTCGATTTCAGTTTCGGTAGCACCACCAACTTTAATCACGGCAACCTTACCAAGAAGAGCAGCAGCGCGCTTATTAAATTGCTCACGATCATAATCGGAAGTAGCAAGATTGGCCTGAGATTTAATCAACTCAATACGGGCCTTAACTTCCTTACTATCGCCATTACCACTAATAATGGTCGACTCATCCTTGGTGGCGATAATTTTCTTCGCAGAACCTAAGAGGTCGAGATCAGCGTCCTCGAGCTTCATGCCACGTTCCTCGGAGATAACAGTGGCACCAGTGAGAACAGCGATGTCTTCTAAGATTTCCTTACGGCGGTCACCAAAGGCAGGAGCTTTCAAGACGAGAGTATTAAAGACGCCCTTAAGTTTGTTTAAGACGAGGAGTGAGAGAGCTTCCCCGCTAACTTCTTCGGCAATAATCACGAGATCCTTGCGGCCAGATTGCATGACTTTTTCAAGAATTGGCAGGATTTCATTATTGGAAGAAATTTTCTTATCGGTGAGGAGAATGAGAGGCTTATCAAAAATTGCTTCCTGACGATTCACATCGGTGACGAAAAATGGAGAGCTGTAACCCTTATCATAACTAAAGCCTTCGACGATTTCCTGCTCCATTTCGAGACCTTGACCTGGCTCGACGGTCACCACGCCGTCTTTACCGATTTTAGAGATTACGCCAGCAATCAATTCACCAATGGCAGCATCACCAGCTGAAATAGTGGCAACTTCGGTGATTTTCTTGCTATCACCAGTGATTTGCTCAGCCGCTTGATTAATCTTCTCGACGATTTCTGCGCCAGCTTTTTCGATACCTGCACGCAGTTCCATTGGATTAACACCAGCGGTAATCAATTTATTAGCTTCACTTAGAATATTATAGGTGAGGACAGTAACAGTGGTAGTACCGTCACCAGCGACCTTATTTAGTTTCTGAGCGGCGGACTTGATTAGCTTGGCGCCAACTTGCTCACCGAGATTAGCTTCCGTGCTGCCAAGGTCGACAGCTTCCGCGACAGTAACACCATCATGGGTGATGGTCGGGTTGCCATAAGATTTCTCGATGACGACGTTTTGGCCTTTAGGACCAAAAGTCACTTTCACAGCGTCATAAAGTTGCTTGGCACCGCTCAAGATTTTTTCACGAGATTCTTGTGCATAAAAAATTTTCTTTGCCATAATTCTCCTTATTTAATAATTGCTAAAATATCCTCTTCACGAACGATGAGATATTCTTGAGATTCGAATTTCACATCGGTAGTAGAGTATTCTTTGAAAATAATTTTGTCACCGGCTTTGACAGATTTTACCTCTGGACCAACGGATTCAACGATGGCGTAGGCTGGTTTTTCACTTTGATGACCAGCGAGAAGAATTCCAGATGCAGTCTTTTCAGCAGGCTCTGCTTTTTTTGCAACGACACGGTCACTTAATGGATGTAGTATCATATTCCTCCTGTTTGATGGTTATATATCTATTGTAGTCAAAAAATTAGCACTGTCAAGCTTTGAGTGCTAATTCTTATAAAAATCTGGTGTGATATAATTTAATAAAGAGGTATTATGAAAATTAAAACATTTTTGATGGATAATTTACCGGATTATAATCGCCTAGTGATTCCCTACCATCTAGGGAAAGCAGTACTAGCGGCAGAAAAATATCATTTTCCGGGTAAGAAAATGCGCGTAATCGCAGTGACTGGAACTAATGGCAAGACTTCTACTTGTTTTTTGATTTGGAAGATGCTAAACCATGCGGGTTATAAAACTGGACTGATGACGACAGTGGCTTGGGGAGTAGATAAGCTGGAAGAACAGATCGAGCACATGACGACGGTGGATGCAGAAACGCTAAATTATCGCATGAATGAGATTGAAAAACAGGGAGCAGAATTCTTAGTACTGGAAGTCACTTCCCACGCCTTGGCGCAACATCGAATTTTCGGAGTACCAATCGAAATTGCAGTGGAGACCAATGTGACCCACGAACACCTTGATTATCATAAAACTTTCGAAAATTACCGCGCTACAAAGGCAAAATTATTCAAAATGGCCAAGGCGGGGGTGATTAATGAGGATGACGGGTCTTGGCTATACTTCGCCACAAAAGTTTCAAATTATATCACATATGGTATAAAACACGGAATGTTACAGGCAGAGGAAGTGGAAGAATCAGCCAGTGGCGTGAAATATATAGTGAACCCAAACACGCGTGGGATTAATCATCAGTGGAAAAACACTACGAAATTACCACGTTTCAAAATCGAAACTCAAATTCCGGGGACTTTCACGGTTTATAATTCCCTGGCTGCCACGGCGGTGGGATTGATTCTCGGACTTTCGGAAGAGCAGATTCATGACGGTATTTATAGTTTGGAATCAGTCGAAGGACGAATGAATCGCATCGATGAAGGACAAGATTTTACCGCGATTGTGGATTATGCACATACACCGGACGCGTTTTTGAAGGTATTTGAAGCAATTAAATCTGCGCGCACGGAGAAAACTAAGGTAATTTCCCTGTTTGGCGGAGCGGGACGACGCGACGAATCGACACGTGAAGAGCGCGGAGAGATTGGCGCAAAAAATAGTGACTATATCGTGGTAACCGAAGATGATTCACGCGATGAAGATCCACAGATGATTATGGAAGAATTTGCGAGAGGCGCTGAAAAACAGGGGTACGTGCGCGAGAAAAATCTCTTCCTGATTCAAGATAGAAAAGAAGCTATTCGTAAGGCTTTGAGCTTAGCCAAAAAGAATGACATCGTATTAGTGCTGGGCAAGGGTCACGAAAAAACCATTCTGAGGGGAGACAAGGCGGTGCCTTTCGAAGATATTAAAGTGACAAGTCAGTTACTAAAAGAAATGCAAAAGTAGCAAGTAGTAAAAAATAAAAAAAAGACACCGTGAAGGTGTCTTTTTGATTATTCAGTTTCTTCCTGATTAACTTCGAAATCAGCAATACCGTTGATGATGTGCTCTTTTGAAAGATTGAGCGCTTGGCCGATAGTAGCAGCACAGGCCATGTAGGAGATATTCGGTTCCCCGGTGAGGAAGGAGGCGACATTGAAGCGAAAACCGTGATAGTTTAATTCAGCTTCCGAGCCTTTCTTATAAAGCTTACTATTTTCAATACGCAAATCTGAATTATAGTCCGTACCGTAGGTTAAGGTATTAGTTACGCCCTTGAAGACCGCAAAGTCAAGATAATGGCGGTCGTCACGATTAAGCACGACTGAATCTGGATTCATGGTGAATAAAGTATTTTCGGCTTCGAGATATTCCTCGGCGGTGAGATCAGAGAGACTGGCTGGGACAAAATCCGTCAAAGCAGCAACCTGAATTGGCATCTTATAAAAGACATCCTTGCGCAAAGAATGAGCTGGCGCCGTCAAAACCAGATAATCGACATCAGCCTTCCAAGCGTCCTTAATAAACTTATAGAGATTACCAACCTTAATTTCTTCATCGGAAGCTAAGATTGCTGGACGAAAACCAGCCTGCTTCAACATGTAGTAAACATAATAAGCGGTCACAGTTTTACCGGTGGTGCCAGTGACACAAATAATTTTAAGGTCCTTCAAAATTTTTTCGTAATAGTGTGCGAGAAGTCTAACCTTGAGACTCTTCGGACGGGATTTGAGATTTGCTGCATTGTCCATATCTTAAATATACCACAGTTCGGGCCAAAAAATAAAACCAGAGATGAATTCTGGTTTTATTTATTCAGTTTGGTTTTAGCGCCAAAGTGAATCTAGAGTATTCAAGCTATCCACGATACTATTGGTGCTACTTTTAATCAAAGAAGCGCTAATTAAAGTGATAGCAAGGGCGATGATAGCAGCAATGATAATATTAACGATTACCTTCTTATCATCCTTAAGCTCAAGTTCTTGATTCATAGCTTCGTAAACTACGAGACCGGAGAAAATCATACCAGCATAGCCGATAGCACCAGCAATTGGGGCAGAGACATTCAAGATAAGTGGCGAAATTAGGCTAGCGGTAAGAATCCAACCGAAGGAGGCTACAGAAACAATAGTAACCAAACGGAAGTAATTCAACTGATTTTTCTTCATAATGAGACCAGCGAGGTAGTAAATACCAGCAATGGCAGCAATAGTGGCTAGAACAATCAAGAAATTACCGATGGTGTTTTGGAACCAATCGAATTTATTTAAGAGACTAAAATCAAGACCGGCTTTCTTAGTACCGAAAAGTGAAGCTGGACGAGAAACAGTTCTAAAAATAGCAAAAATTAAATTAAAGACGGTGTAGGTACCGGCAGCAATAACTGGAAGGAGCCAGCTATTATTAAAATCAGAATAGCCTGCAATTCCCTTTTTTACACCAGTGACTGGGTTCTTAAAAACCGAGAGAATAAAAGAAACGGCAGGAATCTTTTTAAATTTCTCGAGGTTTTCGTTAATTTTTTCTTTGGCAGCACTCGCAGTGTTTTTGACTGAAGTGGTTTCTTTGGTGCTTACAGGAGCTTTTTCCGAAGCGGTTTTTTCCATAGAAATCCTTTCTGAATAATTAAATATGTTTTAAGTATAACACAATCAAAATAGAGGTGAAACAAAAATCGGCTAGGAGCTTTCCGATTAATTTTAGAGATTTAGGAATTTAGATTAAATGGTTAGCCGATAAGTTTTAGAGATTTAGGAATTTAAGTTGAAGAGTTTGAGGTAGGCTTCGGTAACTTTGGCTGGATCACCTTCTTCGATAATTTTGCCTTTTTCAATGAGAATGGCACGGTCACAATAAGCTAAAACATTTTCCATAGAGTGAGTCACCAGAATCACAGTCTGCTTACCATGAAGTGAGGCAAAATAATCGTTACATTTCTTCTGAAAGGCCGCATCACCTACAGCGAGCACTTCATCGAGAATGAGAATATCGCCACGCGCACGAATCGCGATGGAAAAGGCGAGACGTACTTGCATGCCGGAAGAATAATTTTTTAATTTTTGATCCATGAATTCTGGAAGTTCGGCAAAATTCACGATGTCATCATACATGGCATCCATTTCTTGATTGGAAAAACCGAGCATGGCACCATTAAGATAGACATTTTCGCGACCAGTGAGTTCAGGATTAAAACCAACACCGAGTTCGATAAATGGCACAAGTGAACCATCAATCTCAATCTTACCCTTGGTAGGGGTGTAAATCTGGGAAAGTAATTTCAAGAGAGTAGATTTACCAGAACCATTACGGCCGACGATACCGAGAAATTCACCATCGTAAACCTTAAAACTGACATCGTTTAGGACTTGCTGCTCAGTGTAACCTTTGATACCACGAAGACGATTAAAAATCACTTGCTTCAAACCAAACGAACGTTCGGTAGGAAGTTTAAAAGTTTTGGAAAGATGCGAAACGGTGATCACAGCCTTGCGTTCAACGGGTTTTTCGGTGGCTTTTTCAGTAGATTTTTGAATAGATTTTTGAGTTTTCGACATTAGGCCTCCTCCGCAAAATATTTAGAGTGTTTTCGGAAATAGATACTACCGATAGTTAAAATAAATAAGGTGATTAAGACTGGCAAAAAGCGCAAGAAAATATTATCAATAAAATTCCAAACGGTAATAGATTGATCGGTGATGAGAAGGAATCTGGCATCCTGAATGACCTGGGCGATAGGATTGAGTAGTAAAACCTTGGCCGCTACAGCGCTACTGGCGGAAACCATGGTGATCGGATAAATAATCGGTACAGCGTAAAAGAGAGCCTGCATCAAGACTTCCCAAATGGAAGAAATATCGCGATATTTGACATTGATGGAGCCGAGGAAAAAAGCAATACCAAGACTGAGTAGATAAAGCTCAAGAATCACGAGTGGCGCAAGAAGCCAAGTGAAGGAAGGTGTAACACCATTGAGCAAGGCAAAAACAATAATTACACAGAGATTAATTAAAAAGTTAATCAAAGCAGTGATAGTGGATGAAACAACGATAATCCACTTTGGAAAACTAATTTTACGAAGTAGGTCACTACGGCCGACGATAGCCTGAATACCTTGGCTAGTACATTCCGAGAAGAAACTCCAAAAAACCGTACCGGTCATCAGATAGACAGAGTAATGTGGAATATCGCCGCCCATTTTCAAAATTTTAGCAAAAACAGTATATAAAATAGCAAACAAAAGCATTGGACGAAGGACGGCCCAAAGATAACCGAGGACGTAACCTTGATAGCGAATTTTAAAGTCAGTCTTGACTAATTCCTTCAGAAGAATGCTATTTTTACGTCTCCAAATTTTTGGAATATTCATAAATAAATTATATCATATGCGAGTTTTGACAAGGGTGCATGTTATAATCAAAACAAATGAAACCATTAATTTCTGTAATTATTCCAATCTATAATACGGGCGATTCGGCAGTCAAGTTGCTGAATAGACTCACTAAGCAAAACTACGAAAAACTAGAAATTATTTGCGTGGACGACGGATCGAAAGACGGGAGTTTTGATTTGGTCTCGGAATTCATTAGACAGAGTAAACTAAAAAATAAAAACCTCAACATGACGATTCTGCGCCAAAAAAATCAGGGGGCGGCGGGGGCGAGAAATTTGGGACTAAAAAAAGCTTCAGGCGAATATGTAACTTTCATTGATTCAGATGATGAAGTGAAAAAAACTCATATCGAAGATTTATGGAAGAGCTTAGAGAAAGATCCGAGAAATGCACTCTCGGTTTGTGGCTACGTTTATCGTCGTTTGAGAATGCAGACGGAAAAGAATTTCTTTACTAACGAAATTTGGACAGGCCTAGAAGAAGTGAATTTTCGCGCTTATATTTTAAGTTTACTGGCGAGTGACGGGAGAATGTACGCGGCGATTAATAAAATGTTCCGACTTTCAGTGATTAAAAAAGCAAAAGTAGAATTTCCGGTGGGTTGGGATTTTGCAGAAGATACGATGTTTGTTTTACGATATTTGAAGGCGGCGGAAGAAGCGGGTTTTAATCGAATCGGTATGGTTCTAAAATCCAATTATATTTATAACTATGGCACCGAAACTAGCACGGTGGCAAGCTCATCGATGAAATTTAGCAACTGGCAGAAATCTTTCCAGAATATTGCAAAATGGGTTGAAGATAAAAACGACTCAGCAGAAATCAAAAAGCTGAAACGGAAATGGCTAAGAAAATTATACCTGCGTTTTAAGATTTCTCATGCTTTGGCGGTGGCGCGAAGTGCGATGCCGCTGACAAAAAAATGGAAGTACCTAAATCCTGTAGTACTTCCCCTGGCAAGTCTGGCCGCGAAAATTCGTAAATAACTTTATTTAAACTTAATTTTTGGGAAAATGCGCGGAGTTCGTTTGGCGTATTCTAGATATTCTTGACCAAATTTTTTAGCCAACCATTTTTCTTCGGTATTTCGCATGAAAACTACGAGATATAAATAAAAGAAAAGAATAAATCCGAGCATAAATAAATTATGAGCGGTAATTAAAATTCCACTAAAAATAAAGAAAAAAGCCGTATAAATCGGGTGACGTGTGACGGAATAAATTCCAGTGGTGACGAGTTTACCGGATTGAATTTCGTGGGCAATATTTTGAATTAGTACGGCATAAATCCAGAAAAAGATACCTGTAAAAATTAAGATAATTCCAAAAATTTGGAAAACTAAATCAAAAGAGATAATTTCGCCAGCCTGAAAAAATCCCTGCCGTTTTAAATGAAAAGCCAGTACGGTAATTAAGCTACAAGTAATTACATAAATTGGCCCCACACCGAAAACCGGCAAGGATGATTTTTTCATAAGACTCCTTTATTTAGCGGAATCGAGGAAGTTAATCGTATCGCGCATCGCGTCCTCAATAGTGTGCGTAGTTTCCCAGTTTAATTCCCTCTTAGCTTTAGAAGGATCAGCGAAGATTTCGGCGAGATCGCCTGGACGACGGTCAGCAAAATGGTGTGGCAAGGCGGCATGATTAGCTTCTTCGAAAGCATGCATGATTTCAAGCACAGAAGTACCGCGCCCAGAACCGAGATTATAAATGGAAGTACCAGTCTTTTCGAAGGCTTGCATAGACTTCAAATGACCAAGAGCGAGATCGACGACGTGAATGTAATCACGAATACAGGTACCGTCACGAGTATCATAATCATTGCCGTAGATGGCGAGTTCTTTAATTTCACCACTTCTGACTTTCATGACGATTGGCATGAGATTATTTGGAATACCGTTTGGATCTTCACCAAGTAGACCAGATTCGTGAGCACCAACTGGATTAAAGTAGCGCAAGATTACCACGGACATTTCTGGACGAGCCACCGCTTCAGCTTCTAGGATTTTCTCAATCACGTGCTTGGTTTCACCGTATGGGTTAGTGATAGCGACACCGGTAGTAAGATCTTCGCTAAGTTTGCCGGAATTCTTTGCGCCGTAAACGGTAGCAGAAGAGCTAAAAATGATTTTATTGACCTTAAATTCGGCCATACATTTCAAGAGATTGACAGTACCCTGAACGTTGGTTTCGTAATATTCGAGGGGTTTTTCGATAGATTCAGCAACCGCCTTTAACCCTGCGAAGTGAATGACTGCTTCAAAATCGTGAGACTGAAAAAGTTCACGCATGCCAGCGATATCTAAAATATCAATCTTGTGAAATTCTGGTTTGGTGCCAGTGAGAGTGGCAATTTTATCGAGAACTTCGATTTTACTATTAAATAGATTATCGATAATTGTAACTTCGTGACCAGCCTTAATTAATTCTACGACAGTATGTGAACCAATGTAGCCAGTACCTCCAGTAACGAGAATTTTCATGTGGGTTGACTCCTTTTTATTAAAGCGCTTCGCTAATAGCTTTTGCGCGTTTTTCCCAAGTTTGTTCTTTAGCTTGTTCTAATAGTTTATCGCGTATTTTTTTACTTTTTACGTCTTTAATCGCTTGTTTTAGACATTCGGCAAATTCATTATTATTTTTAGCCATATAAACATACTCGTAGCCTTTACATTCATTCAAATCCCTCGTACAAACTGTTGGTAAACCTGCGGCCATATATTCAAATAATTTTACCGGAGATGTAGCTGTAGCAATTTCACCGTGTTTAAATGGAATAATTGCACAATCGAAAAATTTAGTATATTTTGGTAAATCTTCGTAGTTTTTCGATCCAAGATTATGAATATTTTTATAGTTAGCCAGCTCGCTAGCCGCACCATTATAATCTATTCCAAGTAAAACAAATTCCCATTCTGGGTGTTCTTTTGCTGTTTCATTAATCAGATCAAAATCAATCCACGGAGCTAAAGCACCATAAAAACCAATAATTGGTTTTTTAGAATTATAAATTTTCCTAAGGTCCAATGGACAATTTTGAGTATTATTGTGACTATAGTCAAAATGTTCAACATTTACAGCATTACTAGCCATAATAATTTTATGTTTTTTACCAGCAAGATGTTCGTCAAGCTGATTATATAGTTTTTTAGCAGTAGCTAAACATAATACTGGAGATAATTTATTAAGATTATCCCAAACTTTTAATTGAATACTCAAGTCACCAGAAATATCTTCATGAAATTCGTCCAGAAAATCATAAATAATTTCAAAACCATATTCTCTAACCTCGTTTAATTCTTTATACGAGGTTGGCATATTGTTTGGAGTTAAGAAATATAGCTTCTGATCAGACTCGGCAAAAGCTTGCAAAAGATCCTTATTATTTATAGTTACTAAATTATCTTTAATTATTCTAAATTGATTTAATGGGTTATCTTCAAGGTATATAACAAAAAAACCTAGTTTCGTAAGCTGATCGGCGAGATGATGTGGGCGTTGTTTTAACTTTGTATCCCATGGAATACTATTCAAAACAATAACCTTTTCATATTGCTTTGACATATCAAGAATCTGACGACTCTTGTTTTTTATTTTACGCTCTACCTGCTTAGCGCGTATCTTTTCAGATACACCAGTAACAGAGTCAATAATATCCCTGCGCTTGGTGTTAATAGGAAAAATCCCATTAAAGCCTGTGGCAATTTTTTCAGCAAATTTAAATCTCTTAGAATTTGTCAGTTTACGAAGATATTTAATTTCTTTTTTTAGCCAATCATTTTCACGAAGAATAGATTCAATTTCTGATTTGCTATACTCTTTTTTCTTTTCGGAAGTCTTATTTGGCATTATTAAATTCCTTTTCTAATTCATCGACGATATATTTACTTGCAAAACCGTCACCATATGGATTTTTAGCCTGTGCCATTTTTCCATATGATTCCTTATTGGTTAATAGTTCTGAACATTGATTATAAATATTTTCAGTCTCAACGCCAACAAGCTTAAGAGTTCCAGCCTTAATACCTTCTGGACGTTCTGTAGTATCACGTAAAACTAATACTGGTTTACCCAAGGATGGAGCCTCTTCTTGAACTCCGCCACTGTCCGACATAATAAGATATGCTTTTTCCATATAATTATGAAATTCTAAGACATCGAGTGGCTCAATTAATTTAACTCTTTCATTATTGGCAAATTTAGCATTGGCAATTTCACGAACCTTCGGATTTAGATGAACTGGATAAATTACCTTAACATCTGGGAATTTTTCAGTAATTTGATTAATTGCAGTAAATATTTGCTCCATTGGCTTCCCAATATTTTCGCGTCTATGAGCTGTAAGTAAAATCAAGCGTGACCCCTTTGCCCATTCTAAATTTTCATCAGTATAATCTTTTAATACGGTGATTTTTAATGCATCAATGGCAGTGTTACCAGTGACGGTAATTTTTTGGTTAATATTAATTTTAGAATCTAATAGATTTTGTTTGCTCTCTTCGGTTGGAGCAAAAAGAAAATCAGCAATACGATCAATAATCTGACGGTTCATTTCTTCCGGAAACGGAGAATTCTTATCATAGGTTCTCAGTCCAGCTTCAACATGTCCAACCCTAACCTGATTATTCATTGCAGCTAATGCAGCTGCCATAGCAGTAGTGGTATCACCATGTACTAAGATGACGTCCGGTTTTTCCTTTTTAATAACATCATCAATACCTGTAATTACTTCGGTAGTAATACCAGATAGTGTTTGGTTTGGCTTCATAATATTTAGATCATAATCTGGCTTGATTTTAAAAATCTCAATTACCTGATCCAACATATCACGATGCTGCGCAGTAAGACAAACAATAGATTTAATGTTAGGCCTTTTCTCTAGCTCTTTAACCAATGGAGCCATTTTAATAGCTTCAGGGCGGGTTCCAAAAACGGACATGATTTTCATTTAGATTTTTCCTCGCTTGTTTTTCTATTCATATTATATCATATAAAAAATACAGATTAATATCGGCTTTAATCTGTATTTTACTATAATAACTATCTATTTATTGACGAAAAATTTCGTATATTTAGTGTCATCCCCCCAGTTAAAAGGCGAGAGAGTTTTCCATCTAAATATAGGGGTGCTTCTCATATCTCCAGCATTATTTGGATTTATATCACCAACAACTATATTCTGCTTCGGAATGACGTTAATTTTTTGAGCATCTTCCATAACACGATTGTGATATTTTATATATCCGTATGACATATCCGCAAACATTACACTTGCGAGTATAATTCCAGCAATAGATAATCTATAAAATACAATTTGTTTAATAGCCATTATTTTTACCATTTGCATAATATATAAGACTACAATGATGAAGAAGAATATATACATCGGACTAAGAAAGCGCATATATAGTTCGTCGTGTATAGTAATCAATGATGCTCCTAGTAAGTATAAAGTACCGAATACACTAAGGATGACCTGATAGGTAAAACTTTTAATATCATACATCTTTTTCTTTACTAATGCCCACGAGCTAATAATAATTATTAAATCTAAAATAAACATCCATGAGATATAACGTAAATTATACCAAACATGCATATAATACCTATAACTAAAGCCCAGTGGATTACTAAAGAATGTTTTTGGTGCTAGATAATCATATAGAACAGCATACATTCCACTGGTCCTAAATTCCAACCCTTCACCCATATAGAAGAACATTAATCCAAAAATAATACCAAGAATACCAAATAATTGTAATTTGTCAGATTGAATAATTTCCTTAATAGTATTCTTCTTTATACATAATTGGTATATAAAATATACTGCACATAAGAACAGAAAAATAACAGGAATTAATTCGGTGGAAATAGCTGTCAAAAATCCAAATAATACAATTAATGGATAGTAGGATAATTTTATTTTCTTAAAATTAATTCGGTAGAAACAGAAGAATGCCATCGTAACAAAAATACAAGTAGCGTAATTATTAACAAACGAAAAACGATAAGTATATGTTTCACTAACTGGTAGGAGCATAATTAAAATAAAGAATAATAGATATACTAAGACATCCTTGTATTTCATAGAGATTTTATGACCAATAGTAAATACGGTCGTAAAATATATTGAAAGCCAAGCAATTAACGCCGTAACTAGTCTGAATAAAAGATCGGGTCCGAATGAAACAGTATTAGTCATAAACTTTGCTGCAATTTGCTGATAAAACTCTCCGATGCGAGGAACGTAATGGTAAACATAATTAATAATAAAACCTACATTTTCCCCACTGTGCATAGCTCGCATATTGATATCTTCATAAGACTCAACCATAATTATGTATAACGTAACAAAAAATATAGGAACAAAAAGAAAAAGGATAGTACTTAATATTTTTTCAGTATTTTTTTTCTTCGAAAGCATAGTATTACCCTTTTTTATTAATTTAATTATATCATATCAAATACTTACTGAACTTTTTCAAAATACCATTTTTGAGCTATGTTATTTTCACCCCATTTTTGATAAAGCTGAATATTTGTTCCGTTCTCTATTTTTGTATCATCAATATCTAGTGACATCTTTTCATCACAGGCACTTAATATAGATACACTTTTATCGTTATTTATCATTAACTTCCACTTCTGAGCGCACGTATTATTACTATCATAAAGCCATATATTAGTACGATCACGCATGGAACCAGAATACACATCCATTGACCGGCCAGAAATTAGGTTACTCATACGATAAAAGCCAGTACTATCTTTTTCAACTTTCCACATTTGAGCCATATTATTGTTTCCCCATTTTTGGTAAAGACTGATATTTGCCATATTCACAGTGCCGGCATACATTACATCAAGAACTTTCTCTTTGTTTGAGAAGCTACTAATGATATATGTACCATTTTGAATATCATTTATTACATTATTTTTTAGAGTTTCATTAGCTGTCTTTTGATTTTCAGTAATTATTTTCTCGTCTTTTTGAATTTTCCAGAGCTGAGTATTTTTATTTAAATCTTCAGGATGTACTTTTACCCTTTCACCATCAGTATTTGCCTTAACAGAATCAAAAACCATACCTGAACATGCAGACTGAATACGATATTCACCTTCCGTAGTTTTTTTCAAAAACCATTTTTGTGCACAACTATTATTAATATCATAAAGTTGTACACTACTACCACCTGAAAGGCTAGCATTACGTAAATCAATAGCCTTACCAGATTTTACACCTGTAATTTGATAATATCCGTCATCTGTCTCCTTAAACTTAAATCTTTGAGCTTCATTTTGAGCGTTTATGTAAGTTTGTAATTCTGTTCCATTTTCAACACCAATATTAACCGTATCAATGGCTTTATTTTCAGGAGTAATCAAATTATAAACTATATTTTCATCAATACTATTTATTTCTTTTTTTCGTACTAGCTTAAACTACTGAGATTCTGTATTATTACGAGAATAAGACCAAATACTATTGCCATTCCTGTCAACATTACCATCTCTTACATCAAGATAGAAATCATTACATGCAGTACTTAATGAATAATAATTATCTTGTTTTTTTAATATCCATTCTTGATTACAATAATTACTGAAATCTTGAAACTTAACATTATAATCGGAATTTGTTAGATAGAGATTTTCCTGGTTTAAAATAAAATATCGACCAGAATTATTTTTTTGTAGTTTGATTTCAGTTCCATTTAATTGATCTAAAATAAGCTCTTTATTCTGATTTTTTAAAAATAAACCTTTCGTTGTTTTTATATAATATTCACCATCGTTAATAAAATCGCTTTTTTCTTGAGATATACGGACTGTGGCAGTTGGATCACCAAACCAACGAATAAAGAGGGCGTAAAAATTACGATTACCGTAGGCACCACAATAAGAGGTACCTGGGTAATTCGCTACAGCGGCCGCATTTGGCTGATATGGAGTGTAACGATAGAGAGCGGAAGTTGCGAGATTTTCAATATAAACCTGAGAGCCACCACAGGCAAAATTTGGATTATAGTAGATAAAATTCTGACCGACTGGGTAATTAGTATAGCCGCCATCTAGGACGTCACGGAATAATTTGGCGGCGTGCCTAACTTGATTTCTAAAGCCATAATATTTCGAATCACACTCCGCGGTATCTGGACAACCAAAACCAGTGGCACTACGGTACTGAATACTGTTTGGCCAAGTGTCAGAAACAAGGCTTTGTTCCTTTTCAATCAAAACTAGGAGCACCTGAGGGTTAATACGATAATCACGAGCGGCCTCATAAATCACCTGAGCAGCGGTTTGCTTGGTGCCATTATACTCAAAAGTCTCCTGAGATAAACAAACAAATTTACCATTTTCAATATGATATTTATAGCCTGAATATTGATTGGCGCGCCAAATATTTGTATCACCACAAGGATTTTTCTTAGTTAAGAATTCCTGAATTTGACTTTCATTCATAGTCGAAGTATTCGACATTGTATATTCAGAAATAATATTACCGGCATGAAAATCAGAGACACTGAGCGCATTGGATTTCTTTAAATTTTTCACTAGTAAAAAACTCAAAGAAAAAACCATAAAAAAAGCAAAAACCAATAATGGGAGATGTCGAAAAGTAGTCTTAGTATTCTTAGGTATGACTTTTACAGTTTGAATTCGCATTAAATAGTCGCCCTCCCTTCGATAATACCAGTTTTTTGATTAGCATTAATTTCAATTTTTAAATCATAATCACCAGAAGTCAATCTAGATAACGGGATATCGAAACCTTCGCAGGTGCCTGAAGACGGATTAGATATCACACTTACCGAATCAGTATATACAACTTTACCTGCGGAAAGAACTGTAAGTTTACAGGTGCCAGGGAGTTTTAAAAATTGATCAATATTTACCCGGATACGATATTTATCTGCAGCTTTTGCGGAGTATGTAATAGTGCCAGTAAGTTTTTCTAACTGGTTCACATCTTGGCCTTCGTATTTTTCTGGGGTTTTTGGAGTATAACCTGCTGCAGCATCTTCAAGTGTGCCATCTTCATTATTAATAGTTTTAGCTTCTGGTATATTGTGATTTTCAATCTTATTTTCAATATTCTGAGTACTCTCCGCTAAACTAGGTGTTTTTGAACGGGATTGATCGTCTTTCAGAATTTGGTAAACAATTACACTCACTAAAATAACCAATACTAAAAAGAAAAGCGACCAGATGATAACCTTATTTTTGCGTGCTTTTTTCTGAGAGATTTTTTTCATATAAAATAAACCTTTTATGTTTATATTTTAACACATTTTTTATTTTGTGTTTTACCCTATTAGTAGCCTTTTGGCGAGGCGTAGACTAGAC
>JABCPS020000032.1 GCA_013332955.2 Candidatus Saccharimonadota bacterium
ACCTTAGAGGTGTCGAAGTTAGAAAGGTTAAGTGAAGTAAGTTTAGGCATAGCGTTGAACATACTAGCCATATTTGTCACCTTCGATGTATCGAAGTTGGAGAGATCCACCTCTAAGATGTTTTTGATTTCTTGTTCACCAAATCTTGAAAGAAACATATTACTGCTATCCGTATTTAAGTAAACTTTTTCCGGCTCAGCATAATAATAAGCCGTCTTATCGGTCGGGTCTAACCAAAGCTTAATTTCATGATCAGACTCTTCATCTTCAATATTTGTCGTATTCATAGAAGCAGCTGGTGCTACTGTACTCTTCTTAAAGTGCTCGATTTTATTTGTGGTAGTTTCCAAGGCTTTTAGTTTTGTATTAAAATCAGAACCCTCCGTCATGATGGCGATATGATCATAATTATTGGTTAGAATGGAAAATATTAGCTTATTTGTGTATCTACCACTTTCAAGATTGTCGCTTAGTTTCATGCCAATACTCAGCTGGTTCGATTCATTGCCATTAGTCTTTCCAGTGGTCTGCAAGATTTGCGCTGGAGTAGACAATGCTGGAATCGGTGCGCAGTTTGTGGATGACCCAAACTTATAGCCCCAAGTATTATTAGAAAAATCTCCAAGTGATCCAGTAGATGAAATAGAATTAATTTTTGCATTAGCTGCAGAATCGTTATTCACTAGCGCCGTTTCATCGGTCTCTGAATTTAAAGTTGCCGTATAACCAGTCTTATTGTTTGTATTTACTGTAAGATTTAAGGGAATTTCCGTAGTTTTATTCGTACTGTTTATCACCTGATTTCCATTAACTGAAGCTGCAGTATTATCTATCGAGGCTGAAAGAGTTGGAGTGAATAAGGCAAACGTATTATCACTGAAAACTAAATTAGAAAAAGAAATTAAAGCCAAAAATAGTCCGAAAAACTTTAATTCCCAGCTAAACCACCCCCCGTGAGGGTTACTTGAGTTAATTTTTTGGCCGTTCATAGTTTTATTTTAGCATAAAGAATATGCTTTTCTAATAAAACAAATAGTGATTATTTTAATCTTGTTTCTTGAGTTTGTTCTGAAGAATAAAGATGATAATTAGCGCAACAATTGAAGTTATGGCGATGAGATACATCATATTAAGTGGAACTTCGTGATTAAAAAAGGAGATTTTGTAGTCGAGGGCGGTTTTGACAGCGTCGATTGCTTGGGTTGGAATTTCGGTTTTAGCCATTTCCTGGAATGGAGCGGCGAGAGCGTGGTTTTTAATTAGCGACATAAAGTAGGTGCTTGGTAGGAACATAATACTATCGCGCAGCAGGGCGGAGAAATTTGAAATCGGCATATAAGCCCCACAAATAAAACCATAACCGGCACTCACGATATTAGCCACGGCACTGAGTTGACCTTGGGTTTTGAGGCCAAAGTTTACTACGGAAGCCAAAGCGGTGCCGAAGAAAGAAAGTAGCACTACATCACCGAATAGTAGCAAGACATCCTTTAGCTCGTAATACCAACAATTTTGGGTGCGAATATAAATTAGACAAAGAATCAGCGCAACGAGATTAATAATAATCGTAGAAATGAAAGTAGCAGCGAAATAAGCCAGGCTCTTAGTGTGACTTTTAACTGGAGAAACATCGATATCTTTTGTACTACCAGTAATCTTATCGTTAACCATCAAAAGATTTGAAGAAAAAGCTACGGTGACGCTACAGACCGCGAGGAGACAGGCGAGAATTTGACCGTTCACCACAGCGTTAATTACACCCTCTGGGAGTGCGACGCCTAAGGCGCCTTGATCAAGGCTATTATGAAAGACCCGGCCAAGAAAAGTCACATAAAGAATGAGTAGAATCATTGGCGTGATAAGTGAGGCGAAAAACATCGACTTGTCACTGAAGAAAACTTTGACATTACGAGCAGTGAGGTTGAAGAATTTTTTCATGATTTTTGCTCCGTTTGGGTTTTAGTGGTTTTTAATTTCGAAATATCGGTGCCTGGCTTACTTTTGGTAACTGCGAGAAAGACATCATCCAGTGTACTTTTAATTAATTCGAAATCCTGGAAAAGTTCTGGATTTTTCACAATTAATTGCGTGACTACAGCGGAATTTTTGACTTTGATTTGAAAATCTTTATGGATTTTTTGATAAGGTAATTTCAGCTTTTTAACTTCTGATTCATCTACGCCATAAAGATGCAAAACATCGGTAGCATATTGAGTTTTTAATTCTAGTGGTGTGCCTTCGGCAATGATTCTTCCCTTGTCCAAAATTGTGACATAGTCCGCATCGGCAGCTTCTTCCATGTAGTGGGTGGTGAGAAAAATTGTCATTTTATAATCCTCGCGAAGTTTGGAAATAATCCGCCAAACTTTACTACGAGTGCCCGGATCAAGCCCAGTGGTCGGTGCATCGAGAATGAGAATTTTCGGCTGATGGATAATGGCGCGCGCGATATCAACGCGGCGTTTTTGGCCACCAGAAAGTTTTTGGATTTTCTGATTTTTAATTTCGGCGAGATCAAAAAGTTTTTCTAATTCCTGATAACGAGCCTTAAAATCTTGACCGAAGATACCATAGAAACCAGCGCGAAATTTGAGGTTTTCATAAACCGTGAGAGTTTTATCGAGAACGGAATCCTGAAAAACTACACCGATCTGATTTTTAATTTTGTCGAGATGCGTGGCGACATCTTGGCCACAAATAGTGATGCGACCAGAATCAATTTTTAGACCACCGTACATCATAGAGATAGTGGTGGATTTACCAGCACCATTGATACCGAGGAAGGCGAAGAGGCTGCCTTCATAAACCTCTAAATTAATCTTGCGAACAGCCTTAGTTTTGCCGAAGCTTTTCTCAAGATTTTCAATTTTGATAATTGTCTGATTGGTCATTAATATAATTATATACTAGTTTGAAGTTTTTAGACTTTGCGAGTGAAATAGCCTGGATGACCGTTGGCTGGATCATCGATGCGGAGCCAGGTCTTGTCGGCGGTGGATGGATCTGAAAGGAAGGAACCGTTTCCACCACGAAGAACTGTGCGCCCATTGAATATACTGGTAAAATCTGTACCAGAAGAAGTGTCAAAATCATGTTTTACATATATATGTTCGAGTTTATCCGTCGAACCAGCTGCGAACATAGCATTAAAATTAGATACTTTACTAGTGTTGAAATTAGATATATCCAGTGTCTCCAAGTTATTCATATTATTGAACCTTTCGCTCATATCTTCAACATTTGCAGTATTAAAATTTGATAAATCTAAATTTTTTATGCCGGACCCATAGAACATATTATTCATATCTGTTACTTTTTGAGTATTAAAATTATGAATATCCAAGTTCTTAAGTGCAAATGTATTTTTAAACATACTGCCCATATACCAAACCTCTCCAGTATTAAAACTCGAAAGATTAATCTCTTCCAGACTGTAACAATCAACAAACATCGTATTCATATAGATAACCTTGCTCGTATTAAAGGAAGAAAGATCGAGCTTTTTTAGACTCCAACTCTCCCAGAAGAGACGTCACATATCAGTAACACTCCTAGTATCAAAATGAGAGAAATCAATCTCCTTAGCGTCATACATATTCGCAAACATAAAATTCATATTGGTGATTTTACTCGAGTCAAAAGGCCTTAAATCAAGATATTCAACTCCAAAATAACTGAACATATCGCTACAATCTGGGTTCAGATAGAGCTTTTCGGCTTCGGAATAATAATATAAAGTTTGCGTGTCTTTATCGAGCCAAGCTAACACTGTACGGTCGGAGATTTCATTGATTTCTAGATGTACAACCGTAGTCGCCTCTGTCGGGGCGGTTAAACTACGTTCAAAGTGCTTAATCTCATTGAAACTGTCTACCGGAGCAGTCAATAGCGAAGCTATTTTACGTTCGAACTCACTATCAGAAATAAGATTAGCTTCTGTTCGATAATCATTAGCTACAGCGGTAATAATAATCTTATTCTGATAAGTACCAACAGGAAGATTATTAGAAATATGTAAGCCTAATGCAAAGCACTCTTTAACTCCCGTATCGGTGGTTGGTGTATTTTGACTAATTTGAAGGCTATTTATAGTAGCCCCTATTTGTGGCATGGAGCGCCAACCTGTCATCAACTGATTTAGATGATCAGGACTGCAATCCTTTGTACCAGCAAAAGTATTCTCAGGAAGATCTGTTAAATGACTATAAGTGTCAGACTCGGTTAGGTTATTAATTTTACCGCTATTGGCTGGATTTGTTATATCCATAAAATAGGGTTTCTCAATTTCTGGATAAACATAAAATCCAGTAGAATTGTTAGTCTTAACATTAAATAGAATCGGAGAACTAATGGAGTTACCTGGGTTATTAAAAATATCGTCACTATTAATTTCAATATTTGCAGCCGACAACAAAGAAACCGACAGCGAAGGTGTCGGTTTCAGGGCATAAGATGATTGTACTTCAAATAATAAATTGGATAATACCAGTGAAAAAATCAGTATCGCGATTTTGAAGAAAGTATCTTGGGAGAGAAAAAGTTTTTCAAAACTGTTAACGAGGAACGAAAGGACTCGGACCCCGGTGATACTTAATTTTTTCACACATGTAATCATAACATAAGTTTAATAGTTTATGCAATTGTTTTATTTACAACAACCGCATCTTCTACTTTTTCTCTCCTTCTTTACCCTTAGTATAGCATAAACATTTTAAAAATACAGGTTAAAATCAGATTATAAACGGTGGACTTTTTGTAGTCCTGATGATGTATTTTAGAACGCAGCGCGAATCTTGAGGCTTGCCGATTTTGCTTTTTACCGAGTTAGTGATAGAATAAAAATAACTTGGCGCCATAGCTCAGCTGGATAGAGCAGGAGACTTCTAAGCTCAAGGTCATAGGTTCGAACCCTATTGGCGCTACCAATTTTTATAAGTATGTTTGACGTACGGCTTGCGAGCGTACGTTTTTTTATCGGAGATTTCGAGATAGGTGAGATAAGTAGGATAAAAAACATTGAGCTTTTCGAGAAGACCGAGGTGAGCATGAAAAGTAGTAACCGGTCCAACCACGATTAATTTATCATCATAAGTTTTCAAGGTGTGACGACATGCACCCGAAAAAAGTTTCTTGGTAGGGGAAATAATTCCCTTTTGATTATGCCAAAATTCATCGAGAACGGGCGGAACGATACCGTTATGCATGTGCCCAGACAGAATATAATCAAAAGGCTGCAAAAGAAACTCAATATCAGGAGTTTGAAGATGAGTCGGAGCATGAATCAGAGCGAATTTCAATTTATCGGCAGGTGGCTCTGGAAGATTCGCTAGGGTTTTCGTAAGATCTTCGAGTTGCGCTTCGGCGTTTTCTGCAAAATTTACCCCATCTTCGGTGTAGTAAGACTTTTTCTGAGTGTAACCAAAACAATAAAAATCACCATCTTGGTAGATTTCATCATCGAGCAAAACTAGATTTGGCACCTGACGAAGAGATTTAAGGAATTCTTTATCGCGCACGATATGCCAGCCTTTTTTATTTTCAGGTATACGGTAAAAGTCATGATTACCGAGACTGACGATCATTTTGCGAACCGATGAAATAGCCGTGAGATTTTGCAAGAAGCCAAGAAAACGTTCACGCTCAGCAAGAGAATCTATACATTCCAAAGTATCAATTAAATCCCCGGGAATAAAAATATAATCTGGACGGGCAAATTCAAATTGCTTGATAATGGCGCGGAGTTTTAGATTTTTCACAAGACGCGAAAAATGAATATCGGAAATCACCGCAATTTTCAGAGACTTGGATTGACCGGAAAAAAGCGGTGTTTTGCGATAAAGTTTGTAGGTAGTTTCTTGAAAAATTTTCACTCGAAAGAATTATTTAGTTTTAATCAAACGATAGTAAATACTTGGGGCAAAACGCACGGAAGCGAGTGGACCCTGAACAGCTTTTTCGAGCTTAATGAGAGCCTTGGTCCCGAAGATTTTCTTCATAGTACGGCTGCGGAAATTCGAAACCGAAAGTACATCCATGATTTCAAAACCAGTTTTCTTAAAGAGATCCTCGACATAGGCTGGGTGATAATTATAAAAACCGTCCTTATCAATTTCCTTCAAGTTCGATGGTTGCTTGTCGAATGGATTAACCGAGGAGCGCTTGAACCAGTAGCGGAACATCTTTGGAAGCGTGCGCTTATTCGCGACTTCAATAACGGCTACACCACCCGGTTCAAGAATGCGATTAAGTTCACGAAGGACCTGTTCGAGATTTTCGAAGTGATGAGTGGCGCGGACCATGAGTAGGGCGGAAAATTCACCATCGGAAAATGGAGTCTTGTAGATATCTCCCTGAACAGTATGAAGTTTATCACCAAATTCTTCCCTGGCCTGCTCGAGATTAAGTTTGGAATAATCAAACAAAGTAGCACGCTTGGCACGTGGCAAATATTCATTAGCTAGACGACCATAGCCACCACAAATATCGACAAAATTATCCATGTTTTTCGGTAGTAAACGACGAATCGCAGTGCGGTCGGCAAGATCCTCATACTCACGCCCAGAATCTTCCCAGAAAACTTTCTTATAATTATAGCCATTATAATCAGAGATGACCTTGTGATCAGACTTAGTATTCTTGGTGTTTGCAGAAGCATCCTTGGTGGTAGCAGATTTTTTCATAGAATTAGTATCCTTGGTAGATTTTGCAGTCTTTGCAGTCTTGTTTGATGTCTTATTCATAGTTCCTATTTTACCATTTATTATTTATCTTGTTTCTGATTTTGAGCTGAATTTTCTGATTCACCTTCCGACTCGCTTGACTTCTCAGGTTTTGGCAATATTTTAACATTCTTAAAAATCAGACTGCTCACTTTTTCGAAAATTGGTACCACTTCCGAAAGATTAAACAGGAAACTCGATATTAAGTAAATCAGGCCGGCAAAAACAGAAATTAAAATGAACTTCGGAATGGTGCTGATAACCGAATTATCAGTGCTGCGTAATGGGAAAAGTTTAGTCATAAAATAGGCAGCAATAGCAGTGAAAAAACTAGCAATCATCATGCGGAAAATAGCCAACCAAAAAGTCTTATCGAGCAGTTGGAATTTGGCACGAGCATTAAGGATGGTGAGAAGAATAATGATTTCAGCTAAAGCGCCGATAGATTGCGCCCAGCCCAGGCCGTCCGGACCAAAACCGGTAATGGCAAAAATAACCGAAAGCGCCATAGTAAAACCAACGGCGAAAATACTAACGACGAACGGAGTTTTGGTATCCTGTCTGGCATAAAAACCACGCGAGGCGATATGGAAAATTGATTGAGCAAAAATCGCGACAACGAGCGAACCAAGCACACTAGCGATTACCGGATTACCACTATTTTTAATGAAGCTGACGATGTAGCCACGAGCAAAAAAGGCAATCACGGAGACTGGTAACGAAATCCAGATAATCATCCGGAGCGCATGGCGGAAAGTGCCGTTAAATTCGGAGGAATCTTCATTGACTTGCTCGGTTAATTTCGGGAAGAAGGCCGTAGAAATCGCGACGCCGATAAGATTGACTGGCATTTGATGTAGACTATTGGCCTGCTGGAAGGCGCGCAGAGTGCCGGTGCCCATGCGAGAAGAAAGATTGGTGGCAAGAATAGAATAAACGTAATCGATTCCCTGGTCGAGTGAACGAGCTGGGAGTAATTTCAGAACAGAGCGGAAGCCGTGATTTTTCCAATAAATTTTGAATTGATAATCAAAACCGAGACCAAAAAGACCGACGAGGCTGACAAAAATTTGCAGAAGCGCACCAAAGACTACACCGAGCGCTACACCCATGATACCACCCTCGAAAATTTGTACGCCGAAGAGATTAATCCCATTAGTGAAAACGGTAATACCGATGAGAATACCGATATTATAGAGCGCCGGAGCGAGCGAATAAAAGACAAAGCGACCAACTGCTTGCTGAACGGAATTCAAAACCGTGGCAATACTAAAAAGAAATGGATTAATGGCGATCACGCGGGTCATATTAATCGCAAGAATCGTACCAGACTCATCAAGGCCCGGACCGACGATATAGCGAATCAAAGGGTCCGCAAAAATCATAATAAAAATACTGGCAATAAAAGTCACAAGAGCCATGAGATTGAGAGTGGAAGTAGAGAGCTCCCAGGCAGATTTTTTATTACCGGAAGAAAGACGCTGATTGAAGACCGGAACAAAGCTGACGGCTAGAGCGCCAGAAGTGAGAATAAAGAACATAAAATCTGGAATGGTGAAAGCAGCGGTATAAGCATCCACACCAGTCGGATAAGTATCAAGATAATAAGAGTTGAGTAAGCGGTCGCGGAAGATGCCGAGCAGTGCGGAAATCAAAGTGGAAACACTCAATAAAATAGCAGCATATTTGATACTAAGTTTACTGTTCGCCATAGCGACGACGGAGCGAAATTGAATTTTTTTCATCTATAAATAATTATATCGTATTTATGCTAAAAATGACGGGTGAAGATAAAAAATACAGTGCGAGAGATGCTATATTTTATTACTAGACTCGGTGCTATAAACTTTTTTACAACACTCTAATGGTAAATATTTGCGGCCTATCTAAGCAGTATGGCGGTAGGACTTAGCGGTTTCGCGTTCAGCCATTTTATTGATGCGGCGATAGCGCTTGGAAAGACGTAGACTGAAAAATTCCGTAACGGCACAGATTTTATCCGCAATTGTCACTACCCAAGCTTCACGAGATTTTGGCAAAACCTTGCCAAGTGGGAACATGTGAGACTCGATAATGTTTTCTTCCTTAGCGTTAATATCGAAGTCGCGCTTAGCGTTCGAGGCGGCGATAATTGGATGAATATAGGCGTGACCCTTTGGCATATCACCGATATTGTGCCAATCATAAAGGAAATAATCGTGCAAAAGTGCACCCTTAACGAGAGATTTATAAGAAAATTTCATCGGGAAAAAGCGGGCGATTTTTACGCTCATAATAGCGACGTGAACGGAATGATCGTAGGTCGTAAAGCATCCATGCTGGAAAAAAGTGCGTTCAATTTGCATATTTTCCGATTCAAGAATTTTGCGACCATATCTATTAACTAGACGGTTTGTTTTACTCATTTAGTCTATTTTACCATAAAT
>JABCPS020000033.1 GCA_013332955.2 Candidatus Saccharimonadota bacterium
CTTAACCTTTCTAACTTCGACACCTCTAAGGTGACAGATATGAGCTATATATTTTATCTTGAAAATAAAGATATGTCTAAGGATAACCTAGAAACAATTTATGTAAATAATGATTTTGATACCGCTAAACTTACAGTATTTACAGGAATGTTTATAAATCGCAAGAAGCTACGTGGCGGCAGCGGCTCTTTCTTGCCGAATCCATCCGATGCAGACAAGACCTGGCTCCGTATCGACGACCCAACCAATGGCCGCCCAGGCTACTTTACCAGAAAACCATAATTTAGTAGTTTCCTTACATTAAACGAAGAATGTTGTATTAGCTTATTTTGCGTTTTTTCAATAAAGAATGTCGTCTTGCCTTTTGAGGACATAGGCTTGGGCAAGCGCCCTTGAGCGGTCCGATAAAAGGCATGCGACATTCTTCCCCTTGAGTGTCTCCGGAACGAGGTATGCGGCTTTCTCTCCCATGCGACATTCTCTTTAACTAATCTGATTTTTTTGTTATAATTATTTATTCAGAAGGAACAAACATGCTAAAATCATTCAAATATTTAAAACCTTATTTTTGGCAATGCCTTTTAATTGTATTGGGCGTTGCTCTTCAAGTTTATACTGCGCTTGAGCTGCCTGCTTTAAGCTCAGATATTATGAATAAAGGCGTAGCTGAATCTAATATGAGCTTTATTTTTCAAACCGGTCTACTTATGCTCGGCGTGACTGCACTGGGTTCACTTGGTAGTATTGTTTCATCTTATTTTTCCGCCAGGGTAAGTAGTTGCGTCGCTATGGATATGCGCAAGGATATCTTCGCCAAGGTGATGTCGCTTTCTTTTGCTGATGTGGAGAAATTCTCTACCGCCTCACTTATCACTCGTACCACCAGCGACATCTGGACTGTCCAGCGCACTTTGATTATGAGTCTTACTATGATGGTGCGCGTACCGTTTATGGCCATTGGTGCGATCATTCAGGCTTTTCGTACCGCACCGAATATGACTTGGATTATTGCTGGTTCGGTGGCTATCCTCTTTATCCAGGCGGCGATTTTAATTAGTCTTGCCATTCCAAAATTTAAGGTTTACCAAAAAATCTTGGATAAACTCAACTCCATTACTCGCGAAAATCTCACTGGTATCAAAGTGATTCGTGCACTTAATAAGCAGAAATATGAAGAAAATAAATTTGAGCGCAGTAATGAAAAATTAAAAACTACAGATATTTATATCTCCAAAGTTATGGCTTTTCAGCAGCCAGTAGTGAATCTAGTCTTTAATCTTTCCGCCGTCCTCATTCTTTACGTCGGTGTTTCTAGTTTACGCACCGATATGAGCTATCTCGGTCGCATGCTTGCTTTCGCACAATATTCTGCGCAGGTTCTCATGTCCTTTCTCTTCTTAACTTTTCTCTTTGTCATGATCCCTCGTGGCAATGTTTCAAGTAAGCGTATTTCTGAGGTACTTGAAACTAAGAGTCAAATCACCTTCAAAGATCAAATGACTGAAACGCCTAGTGAGGCTCCTTCTGTAGAATTTAAGCATGTGACTTTTTCTTATGATAAAAAATCTGAAGCCATCATCGAGGATATTTCTTTTGTGGCGAAAGCTGGCCAAACTACCGCCTTCATTGGTTCCACTGGTTCTGGTAAGTCCACTTTAATTAATCTCGTACCGCGTTTCTTTGACGCTACTGAAGGTGAGGTTTTAATCAATGACCTCAATATTAAGGAATATACCGAAAATGCCCTTATGGATAAAATCGGCTACGTTCCACAGAAAGGTTATCTCTTCACTGGCACTGTGCGCAGCAACATTCTTTATGGTGTTGAAAATCTTAAAAAATCGGAACTTGATGCGCGTATGCGTCATGCCGCTAAAATTGCTCAAGCTGAGGAATTTGTCACTAAGCTAAAAGATCAATACGATGCGCCAATTTCTCAAGGTGGCACCAATATTTCCGGTGGTCAAAGGCAGCGTCTCGCCATCGCTCGTGCTCTAGCTAAGCAACCTGAAATTTTGATTTTCGATGATGCTTTTTCGGCTCTTGATATGAAGACCGACAAGAAACTCCGAGAAGATTTGAAATCGGAAATTCAGGATACTGTCGTGCTGATTGTGGCGCAACGTATTAGTACGATTAAAGAAGCGGAGCAAATTATTGTTCTCGATCAGGGCAAGATGGTAGGGAAAGGCACGCATTTGGAACTCTTGAAAAAATGTAAAGTCTATCAAGAAATCGCGAAGTCTCAATTCTCGGAAGAGGAATTTGCGGATGAAATGCGCCAGGCTAAGGAGGGAAAATAATATGTCAAAAAATTCCAAAAGCACTCAAAAGAAAACCACTGGAGCCTCTAAACAGACCATTAAGCGCTTCCTCGCTTCTGTGAAAAAATACCGTTTTGGTTTGCTTGGTTCGGCATTACTTGCTCTAATGTCGGCTGGACTGGTAGTGGCTGGTCCATATCTTTTGGGCCTCATTACTACTGAAGCTTTTGACGCTCTGCGTGCTGGTCAGGAAATTAATTTCGCTCGTATTAGTTCATTACTTTTAACCCTAGTTGGTCTCTACCTTATCTCTGCTATTGTGAATTATGTTAATGGCTATATTGCCGCAGTTATTTCAGCTAAATATGCTAAAGAAATAAAGCGCCAAATTCTAGCTAAGTTCTCGCGTTTACCGATGTCCTATTTTGATAAAACTCAGAATGGTGACACTATGTCGATTATGACTAACGATGTGGAAACTATCGCTTTTTCACTTGCACAAACCGTTTCTCAAGTTATTACCAACTTTACGCTTCTGGTTGGTTACCTTGGTATGATGATATATATTTCTATTCCCATGTCGGCCGTTTCTGTAATTGTGGTGCCAATCTCCATGCTAGCTGTTTCTAAAGTCGTAAAGAAGGGCTCAGAATATTATAAAAAGCAACGCAAAACTCTCGGTAAATTAAACTCTGAAATCGAAGAAAATTATGGCGGACAGCTCCTCGTCAAGGCTAATAATCATGCGGAAAAATCCAAACAAGATTTTGCTACCGTCAATGAAAAACTTTATCAGGAAACTTTTAAGGGTGAATTTTATGGCTCACTCACCTACCCTATCACCCACCTCTTCCTCGATTTGGCTTTTGTTGGAATTTGTCTGCTCGGTGGCTATTATGCTCTAATTGGCGCCCTTACGGTCGGAAGTATCTTGGCTTTCTTGCAGTATGTTAGTCGTTTCACTCAGCCAATCGCTGACACTGCGCAGCTTTCTTCTACTATCCAGCAAACCTTGGCTGCCGCTGATCGTGTTTTTAATTTCCTTGAAGAACCAGAAGAAGTTGCCGAAGATTTTACTAGCCAATTTAAGTCGATTATTAAAGATGGTAAATTCCGTGGTGAAGTGGAATTCTCGCATGTCAACTTTAGCTACGACGACATCAAGCCAATTATTAAGGATTTTTCTATTAAAATCGAACCTGGTATGCAGGTAGCCATTGTCGGTCCGACTGGTGCCGGTAAGACTACGATTGTCAGTCTCTTAATGCGCTTCTATGATATTCAGAGTGGCGAAATAAAAATTGATGGCGTCTCTACTAAGCAAATGAAACGCAGTGAAGTTCGTAGTCTCTTCGGTATGGTCCTTCAGGATACTTGGTTATTTTCCGGCACTATCCTAGAAAATCTCAAATATGGTGCCTCTAACGTCACTTTCGAACAGGTCGAAGCCGCTGCTAAAATGACTGGCGTGGACCACTTTATCAAATCCTTGTCAGATGGTTACGGGACTAAAATTTCTGAAGATTCCGATAATATCTCCGCCGGTGAAAAACAGCTTCTTACGATTACGCGCGCAATTATCACCAATCCGAAGATGATGATTCTCGATGAGGCCACTTCTAATGTCGATACGCGTACCGAACAAATTATTCAGCGTGCTTTCGATAAGCTCACTGAGGGCCGTACTTCTTTCGTGATTGCACACCGTCTTTCCACTATTCGTAATGCCGACATTATTCTCGTGATGAAAGAAGGGAATATTGTCGAGCATGGCAATCACGATGAGTTGATGAAGCTCGATGGTTTCTATGCTGAGCTTTATAATTCTCAATTCTCGGAAGAAGCGGAATAAATAAAGATGATTAACCTCACGAAACTCTTGGCATCCACTGAACTTTCGCCAGAATTTCGTGAGTTTTTTCAGGCCGAGCTTGCATCCGGAAAATTTGATTCCTTGCTAGAATTTTTTAATTCAGACTCGTCAGGCTACCAAGAAATTTATCCTGCTCCAACCCAAATTTTTCGGGTTTTTCAGTTACCTCTCGAAAAAATCAAAGTCGTCATCCTCGGTCAAGACCCTTATCACACTCCTGGTGTGGCAGACGGTTTGGCCTTTTCGGTTCAAACCACTAAGCTCGCTCCCAGTCTCCGAAATATTTTAAAAGAAGTAAAATCTGACATCGGCCAAACTATTATTCAAAACGGCGACCTCACTCCATGGCTCGAGCAAGGAGTGTTTCTTCTAAATAATGTCCTGACGGTTGAGAAAGGCCATGCTGGCTCGCATCGTCAAATTGGTTGGGAACAAATTACGGAAGATTGCGTAAAGATGCTTAACGCCAAACTTCCGCACGCCGTGTTTATTCTCTGGGGATCTGACGCTCATGCTAAGGTTAAATTCATTGATTCAGCCAAACATCTCATTTTGCAGTCCGCTCACCCCTCGCCACTTTCTGCTTATCGTGGATTTTTCGGCTCCAGGCCATTTTCCAAGGCTAATCAATTTCTTAAATCTCATCACCTTCAAGAAATTAAATGGTGAAGTTATAAAACAAAATCTAAAATCTCAAATCGTCTAAGCTGTCCATTCTTACCCCTCATCACATAAAAAATCTCCCATCGCTGGGAGATTTTCAGATTCAAGCTAAATTAGATTGAACGACAGATTACACCACCACCTTCACGCTTGTAAAGGACGGAAACTTTGTTACCACCAGTAGAGTGGACGGCAGTTTCACCATCACAGGTAGAGTTCACTACGATACTGACGGTGTGTCCAGCAGTACCCTTGGATGCGTAGCGGTCATTTGAAGTATTATCTTCGGTGCCTTCAGATTGTTGAGTGAAGGTGTAGTGAGAACGTTGACCATTCTTGCATTCCTTAGATTCTGGATCGTAGCTATCAGCTGCCTTGCAGGAGCTAATTTCCAAGCTATATGGTTGACCATCTGGGTCAGAGAATTTCTGCTTGGTATCGGTTCCGATGAGGTATGCATCGTAGAAGTAAGCCCAGGAAGTACGTTCAGCGGCTTTGAAGACGTCATTATCGACATCTGTGTGGCCACTCACGTAGGCATCTTTATCCATGCTAGGAATTTTTTGGTTATTGTTAGATTGATATGAGTTTAATTGGGTGGTGATACGGTTTATGTCATTAGCACGTGCAGTATCTCTTTGCATGATTTGCATTGCAGGGAGTGCAATAAAGACCATAAGGAAGATCATTGCTGCGACCGCCAAAACGAGCACCACTTCGATGATGGTAAACCCATGCTTAAAATTTTTGTTTTGCTTAAACATATGTCTGTTCCTTTCTGAGACTTTGTTTATCTATAACCCAATCATAATCTTTACGTACTAAAAATTCAAGAGGTTTATGCTAAAATAAAGCTAAACCATTATCGGGAAATTTATAAAATGTTTGAACTTCAGTGGATTTTTCTAATTTTCGGCGCAATTTTCGGCGCCATTCTCGGCTCATTTGCTTGCTGTCAGGCTTGGCGTATTCGCTTGCATTCAGAAGGTAGGAAACTCGTGAATCGCTCGGTTTGCTTACATTGCGGTCATCGTCTAGGTCGTCTTGAGCTTATCCCGATTTTTTCTTGGCTCTTTCTCGGCGGTAAATGCAAAAAATGTAAAACCAAAATCGGTCTCATGGAATTTTTCTCCGAAATCACTATGGCTTTAATTTTTGCCAGCTTCTCTTTTCGTACAGGCTCATTAATCCAACAAATTCTGCAACACACTGGTCCACTCAATTCGGCCCCTCTAGTTATTTTTGAAGTTATCAGACTTCTACTTCTCTTCGCGATTTTTACCATTATGTGGATGCTGCTGGTATATGACAAAAAATGGTTAGAATTGCCAGTCAGTCTACTCCGTCTTGTGATTATTTTATCTGGAATTTATTTTCTCTTTAATCTATATACTAAATACGGACTCAATTTATTGATCGAAACTCGTGGTAATGAAGTTCTATTGGTAAAAAATTCTCTACACCTGCAAGATATCTGGCAATATTTACTGCGTGATTTTTTGCGTTTCTTAGGTGCCATGCTAGTTCTGCCAGGTATCTACTTTGTGCTCTATAAATTCTCCCGCGAAACCCTAGTTGGCGGTGGTGATTTTATCCTTTTAATTTCTGTCGCGCTACTCCTTGGCCGCTGGGAGCTCGGTGTTATCGAGCTTGGTCTTTCCAATCTACTGGCCGCTATCTTTAATTATCGGATGTTGAAAAATCCCAAAAATCGTCAACCTTTTGGTTTTGCCCCCTATATTATTTTAGCCTGTATGATTACGCTGCTTTTTCAGACTGAAATCTTGCGTCTAATTTTTCTGGTTTACTAATCTTCCGATTTGCTGCAGATTTTTCTCTAATTACTAATCTTCCGATTCTCTACAGAATATTTTCCCAGCTACTAATCTTCCGATTCGCTATGGAATTTTTCGTGCACTTCTTTTAGGTGCGGGTCGGTGATGTGAGTATAAATTTGTGTAGTCGAAATATTTGCATGCCCCAGCAAACTTTGCACTGAACGAATGTCCGCCCCATTCATTAATAAATCAGTAGCAAAACTATGGCGCATCGTGTGTGGCGTCACATGTTTAGTAATCCCGGCCAGCCTCGTATATTTTTGTACAATTCGCTCGATTGAACGTGGTGTTAATCTGCGAAAATCACCACTCGTAGATGGAATTTGTTGATTCGCAGAATTATTTAGGAACAGTGCAGGCAAAGTATCGGTTCGCATATTTAAGTAATCTTCGATGCATTCCGCCGTGGACTTGTCGATAAAAATTGGACGGTCCTTTTTACCTTTACCACGTACCATGAATTCTCGACGTTCCAAATTAATCGAATCGCGATTCAAACTACAAAGTTCCGATACGCGTAGTCCGCCAGAAAATAACAACTCAATAATCGCGCGGTCTCTTAGCCCCGATTCGGTGTCTAGCGGAATTTCTGCTAGCAATCTTTCAATTTCATCGAAGTGTAAAAAAGTTACTTGCTTTTTGGCGGCTCGTGGCAAATCAATTAGGGAAGGGTCTAAGCTTTTAATTCCACGCTTGGCTAGGTATTTAAAAAATCCTCTTAGTGCAATCAAGTGATAACTCTGAGTCAGTGCTGACAAACGCTCCTTGTTTTGATTGTCGGAAAAACGATTTAATTTTAAGCGAAAGCGACGTAAAATTTCCGGGGTAATATCGGAAGGCTTAATCATTTCTTGGCCCTCAAAATCTTCCGTAATTAGGTCAATAAAACGTGCCAAGTAAAGTCCATAGTTTTCTACGGTTTTCGTCGAACGGCCTTTTTCAATTTCCAGTGATTCCAGAAAATCTGCCACTAATTCAGAAATATCCATAAGAGTAATTATAACACCTTATGCTATAATGTGATTATGGATAAAACTGATTCTGTAAGCGAACTCTTTAGCGACCAAAATAACCAAAATGCCAAGCAAATCCAATATGATGAAGCCGTTGTTAAAAGTCAAATTGATATGGTAGGGAAGCGTATTGAATATGAACCAACTTCTGGTAGTTCTGTAGTGATTGAAGAAAAAGCTCCAACTTCTGGTGAGGTGCTTCCGAACGGTTTTCCAGCCGGCGTCGGTCCTAATGCCGCTCCAGAAACTCCAGCCAAAAAAGAGCGTACCAAACTCAATCTGATTCAGCGCGCCAAAGATTTTTTCACTCACGCCACCAAGCGTCAAAAAATTATCATGATTGCCACCCCTGTCAGCTTGATTGTTTTAGTTATTCTCGTCACCATCATTGGCCAGGCCACCGGTGCCTTTAAGACCGATTATTCTGTGACTTATTCCACAGCGAAGGAAATCAAGAATCAGATTACCAAAATTCGCGGCGATGTCAGTTGTAATAAAATTTCTGAATGTGCCTCGAATTCTGCTACCTCGAATGAAATTTATCAAAAATATATCGAAGATTGTAAACAAAATATGGCCGGTATCGATAGCAATTTAGTTACCAAGCTCGGCGATTCTGCCGGCGTCTTGAAAGATCCGGAAATTGGTCGTAAATTTGATGCCTTCCGTACAGTTTTTAATGCTACGAATGGTGGTGATGAAGATATTAATAAAGCCCTCGATCTCTACGCGGTTTGGCATAAATGGAGTGTAATTGAAGGAAATAAAACTTCCGATTGGACCGAGGCTGATATTCTTAATGCTACCAAAATCCTGCGCGAATCCGGCAATCAGCGCTTGAAAGATTATGGTGAAAAATGGGCCACCCTCAAGGCACAGGCTAATGAAGCGACCTATCGCTGGCTACATTCCTCGAGTAAGGATGATGGCTCAGTCGATTTCGTGGAAATGCGTCGCGCCGCAGATGATGCCAAAAATGCTTTTAATGATTTTGAACGCAATGAGCGTCCGAACTTGCTCACCGAATTTCCTCTAAAATTTGTCGACCTCGCCAAGGTCTACGCCAAGTTCGAAGAATTATATGAAGTGATTCGTAAAACCTACGAAGAAAATTATAATTTCCGTGCCGGTGGTTGTCGCGAATTGATTAACTCAGTTCGTTGCGAATAACCTCTGAAATTGTGATATACTGGGGGAAATATCAAGATTTTATAAGGGAGAAAAACATGGACGAAAGCGCAAGAACAGATTTTATTGAACGCACTTTGGTAATTTTGAAACCTGACGCCGTTCAACGTGGTATCGTCGGTGAAATTTTACAAAGATTTGAACGTGTCGGCCTCAAGATTGTCGGCATGAAAATGGTTAGCCCAGATCAAGAATTATTCAAGCAACATTATGAAGGTATCGGCAAGTTAATTTCGCGTCGTGGTGAAGAAACTTATCGTTACAATCTCGACTACATGATGAGCGGCCCGATTATCGCGATGTGTCTTGAAGGTATCGAAGCCGTCGCTTTAGTCCGTAAGATTGTCGGTTCCACCGAACCAAAATCTGCAGAAATGGGTACTATTCGTGGCGACTTTTCACACATGAGTTTTGGCCACGCCAATTCTCACGGTCGCCCAGTGCCTAACCTTGTTCACGCTTCCAGCAATCTCGAAGAAGCTAAGCAAGAGGTCGCACTCTGGTTTACCGAAGCTGAGACTTACGATTACGAAGATTTAAACGAAAAATATACTCGCTAATCTCTAAATAAAAGTACCCTCACTGGGGTAAAGTAAAAGTGCCCCCCCATCGGGGTGCTTTTTTGTTGGTTCACCCGAAATACCCATAAGCTCCTATCAAGTTTTTGGCTTTTGTGGCATAATAAACATATGTGGTTTTGGATTTCATTTATCCTACTCGGACTGGTGCTTTATATTCCGCTCGGTGTTCTGATTATTCTTTTTATTTTCTTTCCGATTGCTGGATTTTTGAATAAGAAAAACAACCCTGCTATCTTTAATTTTGCCATGAATGGCGGCATGGTGGTGCTCTTCATCGCGGCAATTTTAGTCCACGGCGGCTTTTTCGGTTGGTATAATCAGGCCGAATCGCCCTTTGGTATCAATATTTGGGTTGATCGCTCCGTGGAAAATGATTTCTATCGCAGGGAAGAGAAAAACGGTCAGATTCATCTCACTGTTACTGATAAAAATTATTCACCCCACTCGCCGAACTTTCTTGAAAGTAATGGCAAAATTCATTTTGATGTTACGAATCGTGCAGCCGAAAATAAGCATCTCGATCTCACATGGACTGTCGAACTGGATGGGCAAAATTACCAAAGAAATAATCTCCCGACTGATTCCGATTCGACACTTTTTGGACCAGGCTTCTCTCTGAAATACGGTGAAAATATCGTGAAAGTCACGGCTTCCAATAGTCTCGGCTACTATACCACTACGCTAGTAATTAATCGTTTGCGCACTGAAGATATTTGTAATGAGGAAAGCAATCAAAAAGTTTCTATGTGTGAGAATATTCTTTCCGCCAAGGAATCGGAGGCCAAGAAGAAGCAGGCTGGAAATGATTCAGGTAGTATTCTTAATCTTTCGGAAAATAGTTTTTGGTCTAGATAATTATCCTTGATACTTTCTCTGCGGGAGTAATGCTTCGCATTTTCTTTCTGCGTCGATTATTAAAAAGCAGAATAAATTCTACTTTTTAACTCTCTCCTTGAAAGACCGAACCTAAAGGATCAGCAACAAAAAAGGAACAATCCTGTAAAATAGTAGTTAGCAAATAACAACTAAATAAAGAAAGGACTGTTCCTAATGAAAAGTTTAACAGAATTGTCGTCAGAGCACAAATGTCATAGAGACTTTGGTAAAATGGAACGAGTTAGACCTATAAAATCAAGCGAAAAAATGGAATAATGTTAAACAAGTATTTGATTTTGGAGGTGCTTAAATTCATGGATGAAAGAGAGAAAATCATTCGTTTATGGTTTGATATGTGGCTTACACAACAAGACTTAGGAATAGATGATATTTTTTTGGATGATGTGATTTATATTGAGAGTTGGGGTCCTAAGTATGAAAATCGGCAAACAGTAAAGCACTGGTTTAATGAGTGGAATACAAGAGGAAAAGTTCTTGCGTGGGATATAAAGCAATTTTTTCATAAGGATAATCAAACTATTGTAGAATGGCACTTCAAAAATAAAATGAATGAGGGGAAAGTTGAAGAATTTGACGGTATCTCTTTGATTGTTTGGACAGCCGATAATAAGATAAAAGCGTTGAAAGAGTTTGGTTGTAATTGTAACAACTACAATCCTTACAAAGAGAGTGAAACACCATTATTTAGAGATGAAAAAGTAAATTGGTTTTGAGGAGATAAAATATTGATGGAAAGTAGACCTGAGTTTGACAAAATTACATCGTTTGATGAATTTACTAAATACTATTGGTATCGTGAAGAACTTTCACAGATATGCAAGTCATTAGGATTAGAATATAGAGGCACAAAACAGGAACTCAATTATATTATTGAGCAATACTTTAAGGGCAATTTGATTAAAAAATCATCAATAAAAAATGAAAAGAAGCAAGTGGAAAATATTACTTTAGATACACCATTACTTGAATGTGGTTTTTCTTTTAATACAAAGTTCAGAGAATATTTCGCTGTTTTAACAGGTATCTCACCATTTAAATTTACTGCTGATATGGCAACAGTTTGGAGAAAAGTAAAAAGAGAAAATGATTTGAGTTTTACAATTCAAGATATGCTAAAAGTTTATTATGGGAAATCAGATTATGCAAAGTATGATAATTCGGTTTGTCAATGGAATCAATTTTTAAAGGATTTCTATGCAGACGAAAATAGTTGCAACTACTCAAACAAATTAAAAGTAGCTTCTATTCTTTGGAAAGAAGTCAGAAATTCAAGAAATGAAAAAA
>JABCPS020000034.1 GCA_013332955.2 Candidatus Saccharimonadota bacterium
CTTCAAAGCACTTATCTGGTGTTTTCCCAGAAAGGAAAATATGGATATTATCAACCCTACTGGCAAGCAAACCTTTAGCTTGTCGAGAGATTTTTGTGGTAAGAAGCTCACGATTGAAGTAAATCGCGTCGGTTTTCGCACTACCAGCTCGGTTCTTGTTACCTATGGTGATACAGTGGTGCTCGGCTCCGTGGTCGTCAGTGAAAAACCGGTGGTGCAAGATTTCTTCCCGCTCTCGATCGATTACGAAGAAAAGTTCTATGCTTCTGGTAAGATCTCTAGTTCAAAGTTTATTAAGCGTGAAGGTAAGCCAGCCGACGAGGCTATTCTGGTCGGTCGTTTGATCGATCGCCCAATTCGCCCTCTCTTCCCGAAAGGCTATCGCCAAGAAGTTCAGGTAGTGACCACTGTTCTCTCGATGGATCCAAGCTTCCGTCCTGATATGGTCGCCATGGTGGCTGCTTCTTCGGCTCTTTTGAATGCCGGCGTACCTTTCGACGGGCCAATCGCCGGTGTACGCATTGGTCGTGTGAATGGTGAATTTAAGGCCTTCTTAACCTCAGAAGAGCGTGAGGCCTCTGACCTCGACCTTGTAGTTGCTGTGAAAGATAATAAGGTGATGATGGTGGAAGCTGGTGCGAACGAAGTTTCCGAAACTGTAATTATCGATGCGATGCGTTGGGCGGTTGAGATGGTGCAGCCAGCTCTCGAGCTTCAAAAAGCCTTGAAGGCTGAACTAAACGTCGTCGAAAAACCATTTGAGTTAGCCTTACCAGATCCTACTATTCAGGAAAAAGTTGATGCTTGGACTAAGGTTCATTTTGTCGGTGAAGACGGCAAGCTCGGCACCAAAATTCGTGGCAATGTTCTCGATCGTAAGCGTGCCGCCGATGAACTCCGTGCTGAGATGGATGCTGAATTTGCGCTCGAGCTTGGTCAGGGTGAAACTGATGAAGAAAAAATTGCTGACTATGTTGCCAATCTTCAATCTGCCTATCACGATGCCTTTGAACTTGCAATTCATCACGAAGTCCGCCGCGCCATCGTCGAAGAATCGGTCCGCCCAGATGGTCGTAAATTGGATGAAGTTCGTCCACTCAGCTCGCAGGTTGGTATTTTGCCACGCGTGCACGGTTCCTCTCTCTTTACTCGTGGACTTACCCAGGCCATGAATATTGTCACTCTCGCTCCACTTTCCTACTCTCAGCTTGTCGATACCATGGAAGTTACCGATGGTACTCGTCGCTACATGCATCACTATAATGCACCAAGCTACACGGTTGGTGAAACTGGTCGTATCGGTGCTCCAGGTCGTCGTGAAATCGGCCACGGTTATCTTGCCGAACGCGCACTTATCCCAGTGCTTCCAGATAAGGAAGAATTCCCATATGCGATTCGTTCTGTTACTGAAATCATGTCTCAAAACGGTTCCACCTCAATGGCCGCTACCTGTTCTTCCTGTCTAGCTCTCATGGATGCTGGTGTGCCAATCAAGCGCCCAGTCTCCGGGGTAGCTATGGGTTTGATGCTCGACGGTGAAACTCCACACGTTCTTACCGATCTTATGGATGCCGAAGACTTTGCTGGTGATATGGATTTTAAGGTCACTGGTACTGAGAATGGTATTACTGCTCTTCAGATGGATATGAAAGTCCACGGTCTGCCAGTTTCGATTCTCGAGCAGGCGATTAGCCAATCTCATACTGGCCGTATGTTTATCTTAGAGCATTTGAAATCTATTCTTTCTGCGCCACGTCCTAAGCTTTCCGACTACGCTCCGCGTATTGAAAAATTAATGGTCAAGCAGGATAAAATCGGCGCTGTCATCGGTAAGGGTGGGGAAATGATTAATAAAATTACCTCTGAAACTGGCGCTCAGGTCGACATTGATGATTCTGGTCTCATTACGGTTTCCGGTACAGATGCTGCTAAAATCGAACGTGCCGTCGAATGGATCAAATCTCTTGTCGAGGAACCAGAAGTTGGTAAAATTTACACTGGTAAGGTAGTTAATATTAAAGATTTCGGTGCCTTCGTTAATATCATGCCAGGTATTGATGGAATGCTTCACATTTCCCAAATTTCCGACAAGCGCGTCGAAAAAGTGGAAGACGTCTTGAAGTTGGGTGACGAGGTAAAAGTTCGCCTCGAAGCTATCGACGACAAGGGTCGTCTCTCCCTCTCGATGAAGCGTGTCGAACAATAAAGAAAATAAATAAAAATAGCGCGGCCTGTTCGCGTTATTTTTATTGTTAAGCATGTTCAGTTGTTATAAAAATAAAATTACGGCATGAAAAAGAGCCATTAATATGGCTCTTTTTGTCTTTATTAGATTTTTACAGTTTCATTCTTATCAGTAACACAGGTAAACGGTGTATTTTGTTCATAAATGGTGTTATATGTTAAATCATGAAAAATCGCTTTTTCTTCTTCTGTTAGTTTGCTGCATTCTGGAATCTGATTCCATGGTTGTAATATTTTCCATTCGCCAGAAGGAATAGCCTTATAGAAAGTAGCAGGACCAGCACTACCGATTCCAAGAGGCTCATCAAATACCATATAAGCACCATCCTCAGTGTTTCCGTCAAAGTGGCCTAATTTACTCAATGAGCCGCGAGCTACTAGATATTGTCCATTATTGGAAGTTTGGATATCGGTAATTGAGGCTGTGTTAAATGTGTATTGATATCTGTGCTTTGTAACTTCACTATAATACGGGGTAGTATCCATGGTTTCTTTTTTTAACTTCTCTTTAAAGATCTCCCAATCTGCCTTGAATGCCATCGGTTTCACAATCTCTTTCACCGTCACATTATCCTGCTTCACATCGGTGATTTTAGTCTGTGTCGCCTCTTCGTATTTTGCGATAGAGTCATTTGCAGATTTTACCTTTTCCTTGGATTCCACAAGTTCTTCGTTTAGTTTTTTCGTATCTTTATTTTTTGAAGTGTAGACATAGGCTAGTGTAGCCATTGAAGCGATCGTAGTAATAGCAAAACAGATTGCTAGAACTTTTGAGAGGCCTGAGCCACTTTTCACTGGGGTTGGTTCGCTGTGA
>JABCPS020000035.1 GCA_013332955.2 Candidatus Saccharimonadota bacterium
AGTTCTAAACACGAACGATACCCATGCTTCGTCATTTCTAGCCTGGTTTACCTGGGGAACAAATACTAGTGCAGATGGTAATGATATATTAAGTTCCGATTCTAAATCGATGCAAATGACGGCTAGATTATACGTTCAGGAAACGGAAAATAGCGGCTTCACTGTTTCGGTACATGCAAAAAATGACACCACTTCGCTTGTTAATGAGGAAAAATTCGTTAACGATGAAATTAAATCTATCTCCGAAAACTTAACTCTAGATAATTTTAAGGAGAATAACTGGGGGTTCAGCACTGACGGTACAAATTATCAACCAATCCCAGATAAAAATCATCCAAAACTTATCGCTAATACTAAAGGGAAAGATAGTGGTATTGTTGAGACTTACTACGCTATCAAATTAAATGAAAATATTAAACCCGCTAATTATAAAAATACCATTGTTTATTCGGTAGTATCCAATCAAATCGCTAATCTTCCTTCGGGTATCGTATTTAATAAGGCTATCAAGGAGATAGCTGGTGGCGAGGAGAATGTAGTTCATATCAAATCTTCTAATACTATACCGGAAGGCGCAAATGTGAAAAATATAGCAACCAATGCCGATGTAAAAGGTGAATTTAAGATTTGGTATGACCAGACTGATAAAACGGTTTACTATTGGACTTCCGCTAACCATGCTTATCTGCATGAAAATAGCGAAAAAATGTTTGATGGTTTTTCTAATCTAGAATCGATCGATACTACTCAGCTTGATGCTTCTTTTGCCATCACAACGGCCAATATGTTTTCAAAAAATCCGAAACTCAAAACCCTAAATTTCGGAAATTATATATTTAAGACAGGTAAGGTCACTAATATGCACGAGATGTTTGCGGATACCGGCCTAGAAAATATTTCAATTAACAGTAGTAATTGGCCGATATTCTTTGATACGGAAAATGTGGTGGATATGTCTGGTATGTTTGCGAGATCTAGACATTTAGGAGATATCAGTTTTGCGACTTATTTTATTTTAAATAGTGCGGAAGACTTAAGTTATATGTTCTATGGAGTGAATGGTGCTAATTATTTAAATATGGGCGCTGCTTTTGGCACTAAACTGAAAAAAGTTAAGAAATTAGATTATATATTTGCTACCGATCAAGAGAATAGAGTGAAGGGGATAGAAGTAAACAACTATATCTCAGGTTATGGATTTACATGGGACACTAGTAAAGTAGTTAGTTATGAAGGTATGTTTTCTGGTCGTACCGGCTATGAAGGGTGTGGCCCAAATGGTCCGCAGAGTATTCCAATCTCAGATTTAAATTGGTTAAGAGCTGGAGATTATTACCATGATGGATATTTTTGTGAAGTTAATCATTTATAAATTAAAAAGTAACAATTCTTAAATTTTTCAAGACTTTTCTTCCATTCTAGTTATGCTAAACTAAATGTAGTATAAAACGAATTAGGGAAAATATTGTGAATCATAAATTTTTGAAGCTTAGCTCGGGCCTTGCCTTGACTTTGGTCGCAGCTGCCTGGCTTAATACGAAAAACACTTCTGCCCTCTATCAGTCCAGTCTTTCGGCCTATGTTGATAATGTAAAAACTCAAGTTGATGGTGATCTTTTGCTTGATAATCCATCGGTTAAACGGGAAATGAATCTAAATATCGGTGTTACCGCGAAGAATAAATCCGGCTACAAAGTCGTGGTTAATTCTAAAACCGATAATACTGCCTTGAATAATTCTGACCCAGCCAAACCAGATAAGATTGAGTCGATTACGGGCAACCAATCGCTGAATAACTTCACCGCAAATGCCTGGGGTTATAAATTATCTAGCGCTACCGACTACAGTCCAATCCCAAGCCTCAGTCACCCAGCCACTGTGACAAATAATACCGAAAAAGAAGTTACTAACCAAAAAACTATTCTCAATCTCGGCATTAATCTCGGCGATGATTTGCGTCCTGGCGATTATATTAATCAGCTTGTGGTTTCCGTGGTGGCGAATACGTATCAAAAAGAAGCCATCATGGATAAGGGTGAGGCCTTCAATAAAGCAATCACTTATCTCGGTAAGCGTAGCTCCTCCAACTTCTTCGGTCACGGTCAAGAAATGATCGAACATTTCCGCCGTAGCGCCACCGCTCCTACTGCCGGTGATAAGGCAATCGAGGTTCAAGATAACGTAAATTCTGATTATGCCATCAAAGCTTGGTATAAGGAAGCCGACAAAACTGTTTATTATTATGCGGAAACTGAAAAAATCTTCCTTGCCCCAGATTCTTCTAGCATGTTCAAGAATTTTACTCACGTTCAAGACCTTGATTTGGCGAAATTTGATACCAGTAATGTCGTAAATATGGCAAGTATGTTTGATGGCACTGAAAAAGTCCAAAGCTTGAATCTATCAAATTTCGATACAGCTCGTGTGACTAATATGCGCAATATGTTCTCTGGTATGACAGAGCTCACTTCGCTTGATCTTTCGAATTTTAATACCAAGCAAGTTACGAATGCCGCTAATCTCTTTAATAATCTTCAGGCCGCTACCGAAATTAAGCTAGGTGCTAATTTTACTCTAGAAAATGCCACTACGCTCGCAGGTATCTTTGCTAATACTTGTAAGGTTGCTAGCCTCGATCTTTCGATGTTAAATACCACCAATGTGCGAAATTTCGACAATCTCTTTAGTCTCGCCGGCGTCGGTACCACTACAGCTGCTTGTCCGGCTGGTGATGTCTTAACTACGATTTACGCTTCCGCAAATTTCGTCGTTGACACCTCTGCGCAAGCTACAAATCTCTTTAATGGTCGTATTAATCTGCGTGGTGGCAATGGTTCCCATGAAACCGACCCAGCTACCGCCGACAAGACTTGGCTCCGTATCGATACCGCCGGCACGCCAGGTTACTTTACCGCTAAGTCATAATTTATAAAACATCATTCGAAGTACTCACAACTCATCGGAAAATATAAACTTAAAATCCAAAAAATATCTAAAATCCAAATTTCGTATTTGGATTTTTATTTTGCTTATGGTAAAATATAATACGACAAATCACACGGTCATATAAAAACTATGAAAAATCTCTATCATCAATCCAAAATATTTTTGTGGGCTCAAAAAGTCTTTAATCTTGCTACTGTCGTTTTTACGCTCACTATTTTAGGTAACCAATTCGGTGCGCCAGATGTTTTTGCCGCCCCAGCCCCAACTCTCTCCGCGGCCATTAATAACGCCAATGTAACTATTAACGGCAATCAGGTAATTAATTCCGCGAATAAAACTACTGAGTTTCCATTGCGCTTGACTGTCAATACTAATAATCGTACTGGTTATACTGCAACAATAAGTTCTGAATCAAATAATACTGCCTTGATCAATAATAGCTCTGCGCTGCTCGCTAAAATTGATTCAATCTCTACCCCTAGCTCTCTCGCTAATCTGCCAAATAATACTTGGGGTTATCGTCTAGCTTCCGCGCCAAATTACAATCCCATTCCAGCTCTCGCTGCGCCCGCAAGTTTTCGTCAAACCACCGAAGCCACCAATGGTGTTAGTGTTACAGATTTAAATATTGGTATGAAACTTACCAGTAATCTTGAAAATGGAAGTTATACGAATCGCTTAATTTTTTCTGTAGTAACTAATCCGATCGATAGACGGGACGTCTTGATGAGTGGTCCAGAAATCAATAAGGTGTTTCAACAGATACATTTAGGCGGATATCGATATCGCATTTATTCTGTAAGAAGATGTCTGGAATCTGATATGAAAAATAGTCAACTATATACGAATATTGAAGACCCAGTAGAGTCAGATTATGAAATTAAATTATTGAGACTTTTTGGAACAGATTTTGGCACCTATTGTTATAATTCAGACGCACCCATAATTTATGCCAATCAAAACAGCAGTCAAATGTTTAGTGCATTAAATTTTGCATATACTATTGATTTATCCAGTATTAATACTAGCGAAGTTACGAATATGAATTCCATGTTTAAAGGTGCCTCTTCACTCTATTCTTTAGATTTATCTAGATTTGATACACGTAAAGTAAACGACATGAGCGAGATGTTTAGTGAAATGCACCCTGGCAGTCGTGGAGCCAAATTTTCTTTGGATTTATCTAGTTTTAATACTCAAAATGTTATTAATATGAAAGGAATGTTTCGTGGATCTACTAAATTTACAGGAATAAATATGCCAAATTTTAACACGTCAAATGTTACTGATATGAGCGAGATGTTTTCACGGTTCTCTGGGGTAACTTCACTAAATCTTTCCAGTTTTGATTTTCAAAATGTGAGAGATATGAATAACATGTTCTCCTATTCACAAATAGCAAATTTAGTAGTGTCAAGGTTTAATACCGGAAATGTGCTTAATTTCAGTCATTTATTTGCCGGTACGCCATTGACATCAATAAGCACTACAGCTTTTGAGACTCAGAGTGCTACCAATATGAGTAATATGTTTGAGAGTGTGAAGTTGGCTACTTTAGATCTTTCAAGTTTTAATACTCAAAATGTAACTGATATGACTTATATGTTCGCAGGCACAGAATATTTGACAACGTTATATTTGACAAACTTTGACACTCGAAACGTTACGAAGTTTTATGGTATGTTTTATCTTAGAAGTTATACTGGAGATAGTCTGACTCGTATCTATGTTAAAAACGATTTTAATTTGTCAAGTGCACCCGATCTAAGGTTGGATGTTTTTGTAGGGCGAAGGATGATTAAGACTAGTAATGGTTCAAGTTGTTATATTTCAACTGGAGAACAATTAAAGTGTCTTCGTATTGATCGTCCAGGTGCTCCAGGATACTTTACTCAGATCTAAATTTTACTAAAACAACGATCATATGCTCTTATTACGTTTGCATTCTTGAAATATCAGGCTAAACGCCTTATACTTAAATTATGCATAAGCCGAAACGAAATCCTGTCCGAATTATTAAAAATCTTCTTATTCTCGCAGGGTGTGTTGCGGCTTTTTTCTGGATGTTTTTCGATATTTTGAAGCGCGAAACTGTGGTTTCTCATGACGCCTCGGTCTTAGTCATGGGGACGAACGCCACGTTTAAACCTTTTGAGTATAAAGAGGGTGGACAGGTGGTTGGTTTTGATGTGGATCTCGCACGCGAGATTGCGAAGGACTTAGGCGCTGAATTAAAAATCGAAGATATGTCTTTCGACGGCCTTCTTCCAGCGCTTGAAGGTGGTCGCATCGATATCGCTGTAGCTGGTATGTCGGTCACCGAAGAACGTGCCAAGAATGCTCTATTTTCGGAGCCGTATTATCAGGCCACCCAGCGCATTATTGTGCCAGAAAATAGTAAGATTTTTAATAAATCCGGTCTCATTAGCAAAAAAATCGGAGTTCAACTCGGCACCACCGGTGATATTTTAGCCTCCGAAATTAAAGGCGCCAAAGTGATTCAGTTCCCGGCCGCGCCAAATGTTTTGCAAGAGCTCGCTTCGGGTCGAGTCGATGCCGTGATTTTAGATGATGCCCCAGCTAATCAATATATTGTGGCATTTCCTGGTCTCAAAATTATTGGCTCCGCGATTGGTAATGAATCTTATGCTATTGCTATGAAAAAATCTAACACCACCTTGAAAGAAAATATTAATCAATCGATTAATCGTATGAAAGAGGATGGTCGCATGGACGCCTTACTCAAGAAATATTTTGGAGAAACGAGATGAAATTTTTGGAAGTGATATTTGGTAACGGGCGTTGGATTTATTTTTGGCACGGATTTGAAGTTACTATTGTTCTAACAATCCTCGCGCTCTTTTTTGGTTTTCTTCTCGGTGTTTTAATATCAATGCTTCGCACTTCCAGTGTTAAATTTTGTCAAAAAATCGCCAATCTCTACGTTACGATTATCCGCGGCACGCCACTCTTAGTGCAGCTCTTGATTATGTACTATGTGATTTTTGCCGAGTATCGTGCTATGCCGAAAATCATTGTCGCCGCCGTAGCTTTTTCGCTCAATAGCGGCGCTTATATTTCGGAAATCATTCGTGGCGGTATCGAAAGTGTCTCTAATGGTCAAAAAGAAGCCGCCAGGTCTCTCGGTCTTTCGGAATTTCGTACCCAGCTTTACGTAGTGATGCCACAGGCGCTCAAGAATTCCTTACCAAGCCTTATCGGTGAGGGGATTTCGCTCTTTAAGGAAACTTCTATTGTCGGTTGGATTGGCCTCGGTGATATTATGCGTGGTGCTGACGATATTCGTTCCTTAACTGCCACCGCTTTCGAATCTCTGGTGGCTGCCGCAATTATTTATTTGGCTATCACCTTAATCTTTACTAAAATTATGTCAAAAGTGGAAAAGAGGTTGGCTTAAAATGTCTATTATTGTGAAGAAACTGGAAAAAAGTTTCGAAAATCAAAAAGTTCTCCGTGGTATCGACCTCGAAATTCAAGACGGCGAAACCGTAGTCTTGGTTGGATCTTCCGGTTCCGGGAAGTCTACTTTCTTGCGCTGCTTAAACTTGCTAAACGTTCCAGATAAGGGTCAAATTTTTATCGATGGACAGGAGATCACAAATCCAAAAACCAATCTCAATAAGCTTCGTGCTAAAGTTGGTATGGTTTTTCAAAGTTTTAATCTTTTTGAAAATCTTAATATCATAGAAAATATCAAGCTCGCTCCCAGAAAAGTCCTACATCTATCGAATAAACAGGCAGAAAAAGAAGCCATAGAGCTACTGAAACGGGTTGGTTTAGCGAATAAAGCTTATGATTATCCGAAGAATCTTTCGGGTGGTCAGAAACAGCGTGTCGCCATCGCTCGCGCCTTAGCCATGCATCCAGAGGTAATTTTGTTTGATGAGCCGACCTCTGCACTCGATCCGGAAATGGTAGGCGAAGTGCTCGAAGTGATTAAGGACCTCGCCAAAGATCACAGTCGCACTATGGTGATTGTCACCCATGAAATGAGTTTTGCCAGAGAAGTTGGCACCCGCCTAATCTTTCTTGATAAGGGGAAAATTATTGAAGATGGTGAGCCACATCAGGTCATGGATCATCCGACTACCGAACGCGCTGCCCGCTTCTTCCAAAATATAAAAAATTAAAGGTATATGCTAAAATAAATATATGACGCTCGTAATGAGACTTAAAAAGAAATTTTATTTTTTAGCTGCGAATTATTTTCGTTTTTTTGCCAATATCTCGCTTAGGCGCTGGAAACCTCGTGTAATTGCCATTACTGGTTCAGTTGGTAAGACTACCATGTTAAATTTAGTCGAATCTACTCTGAAAACCAAGGCACATTATTCCTTTAATGCTAATTCTGCCTTTGGCGTAGCCTTTGATATTGTTGATATGGACGGTGTGCGTGGTAGTAAGTGGCGCTGGCTCAGTCTAATTATCGGCGTACCATTCAAATCGCTTTTTTACACTCATCGTGAAAAGTTTTATATTGTCGAAATCGATGGTGAGCGTCCACACGAAGCCGAATTTCTTGCCAAATGGCTAAAACCAGAAGTCACGATTTGGGTTTCTCTAGGTCTTTCACATGCTGTGCAGTTCGAAAAACAGGTAGAGGCCGGCCTCTTTCCAAATCTTGAAAAAGCCATTACGCATGAATTCGCTACTTTGCCGGAAAATACGCAAAAATTAATCCTCATCGACAAGGATGTCGCTCTTATGAATCGTGCCATCGATAAAATTGTCGCCAAAGGTAAAACTAAGGCCGAAGTCATTAAATGTAGCAAGAGTGAATTGCTAAATTATACTGTTTATCCAAATAAAACTGAGTTCGTTATGAATTTCTCCAGCCAACCAAAACTAAACGAATTCACTATTACCTTTAAAAATCCGATGCAACGCGATTTGGCGATTCAATTATCTATGCTATCCAAGCTTTGCGAATATCTCCATATTCAAATCCCGAGTGACTTTTCCGATATGCGTGAAGCCCCGGGTCGAAATACTTTCCTTAGAGGTATCAATAATCTAAAAATTATCGATAGTAGTTATAATGCTCATTTGATCTCCATGGAATCGATCCTTAAGATGTACCGTTCAATGCGTACTCAACATAAATGGTTGGTAATCGGGGATATGGTGGAGCAGGGTAGTATCGAGCAACATGAACATGAAAAACTTGCTGATGCAATTATTACATCTAACCCCGAACAAGTAATTTTAATCGGTCGGCGTACCCGTGAATATACCTACCCAATTCTCAAGAAGCAGGGGATTAAGGTAAATAACTTTGATGACCCGAAAAAAGCTCTTGAATTCATTCAGCAAAATGCCCTAAACGGTGAGACTATTCTCTTCAAGGGTAGTCAATATCTCGAATGGATTATCGAAAAATTATTATTAAATCCGGCCGATGCCGAACGCCTGCCACGTCGTGAAAAGGCCGCAGAAAAGCGCCGCGAAAAAAGGGGACTTAACTAATGAAAACTTTATATATCATTCATGGCTGGACCTACACTGTCGAACCATGGACCAAAACCATCGAAATTCTACGCGATAAATACAAAATTGAAGTCAAGATGCTGCATGTTCCAGGACTCACCGAGCAAAGTCAAAAAGTTTGGACCATTAATGATTATGTGCGCTGGGCCAAGCGTGAACTTCCAGATGAGGCTGTGGTGCTCGGTCATAGTAATGGCGGTCGTATTCTGATGAATCTCACCATTAAACATCCGAAAAAGCTCCAACATTTAATTCTACTCGACAGTGCGGGTATTTACGAAAAATCTTTGAAGCGTGATATTTTGCGCGGACTTAGTAAGGCTTTTGGTATTTTTAAGCGAGTGCCGATCCTGCGTAAGATTTTTCATAAATTAGTTGGCGCTTCTGATTATGCTCATGCGCCAGAAAATATGAAGAAGACTCTGGCTAATATGCATGAATCCGACAAGGACCTCGACCCATCTCGTGTTAAGGTTAAAACTTCGATTCTTTGGGGTGAAAATGACCAAATTACGCCGCTTCGTCAAGGTAAGAAGCTCCATGAATTGATTCCTGGCAGTACTTTTTATTCTTCTGATAAATGGCGTCACGCTCCATATATCGACGATCCAAAAGGTCTGGCCAAGGCTATCAATGAGGTACTTGATAAATGAAATTTATCGCCCACGCTAGTCAATTTGGTTTGAAAAAAACGCTTAGGCAGTTGTTTACTTTTGGCTTCCAAAAAGATTCCGAAAAATTAAAATCGTATATTGCTGAACGTTATCAGGTAAAAGCGGAAAATGTTGCGCTTTATGGTTCAGGACGTACTGCTCTTTATGAGGCCATTAAACATTTCACTAAGCCAGGGGATAAGGTGGCGATTACGGCTTTAACCTGCTTTGCTGTAGTAGAGGCCGTACGCAGTGCCGGCTGTGAACCAGTTTACCTTGATGTGAATCTCGAAAATCTCCATTTTGACGCGAAAGCTCTCGAAAAAGCTTGCGCGAAAAATCCCGAAATTAAGGTGGTAATCGTCCAAAATAACTTGGCTTATCCTTGTGATATTGCTAGCATTGAATCTGTAGCTAGAAAATATAATCTTGCTCTAATCGAAGATCTTGCACACTGTATTGGCATGGATTACTCAGATGGTCGTGAGGCTGGCACGGTTGGTGATGCAGTAATTATGAGTTTCGGTAAGGGTAAATCCCTCGATTTAATCTCTGGTGGCTTGCTATTTCTTCGTAAGACTGATAAGCGTAAAAAATCTTTCACCGTTCCAACTAATCTACCAAGTCTTGCTGATCGTTTCCGCACTCGTCTATATCCGCTTTTTGGTGCCATTACGCGTGCTTTATTCCATTTGCAAATTGGGCGCCTTAATTTTGGCCGCCTCTATACTGCCTTTCTTTTGCAGACTCATCAAATCCAGAAATCCGCTGATGCTAAATTAGACAATTCAATTCGCCTCACGTATTGGCAGGCTAAACTGGCTCTGAGAGATCTAAAGAAAATTAAACACCGCACTCCACTTCGTCGTTTTTATTTTGTGGAAAATCGTGAGGAGTTATTGAAAAAACTCACGGCCGCAGGCTTCATTATGGATGATATTTGGTATAGCTCACCAGTTTCGCCAGAAAGATATTATAATCAGGCTAATTTTAACGAAAAAGCCTGTCCGAATGCAGTCTTTGCCGCCAATCACCTAATCAATCTGCCAAATTGGCTCAATATTTTTGAGCTTGCCGAAGCTAGACATCTTATTAACCAATATGAAGTCAATACTCGAGGTGAAAAAATCACTCCATTTACTACCAAAAAATCTCTATCCGAAACTGAGGTAGAGCAAATCGATGCTCTTCGCCACGCCGCCTCACACACTAATTTCCTGCAATCCAAACAGTGGTATGAAGTCAATAAATCCATTGGTCATAAGCCTATCTTCCTGATGTTTAGTGAAAAATCCTATTGTCTTGCCATTATTAAAGACGCTAAGCGTGGCCGTTTTTTGGAGATTCCGTGCGGACCGATTCTCGATTATCAGAATCGTAATGAGCTAGAGCTTGCCATGGCCGAAATCTACCGCTATGCCAAGCAAAATAATTGTGTCTTCGTGCGTTTTCGTCCAAATCTCGAGGAGACTCCAGAAAATCGAACGCTTATCGAGTCGCTTCCGTCGCTTTCTGCCTCCTATTTTCTTCATGCCGAAAATACTATTTTCGTTGATCTCACCCAGTCTGAAGAGGATCTTTTGAAAAACATGCGTCGTCAAACTCGTTATGAAGTGCGCCGCTCGGAGAAGCTAAATTTTAAGGTCAAAAAATCCAATACCCCTGAAATTCTCCGTGAGTTTCACCAGATTCAAGCCGAAACCGCCAAGCGCCAAGGTTTTATTCCGCCACGCCGCAAGGATCTCAATGCCTATGCCAAGGCTTTCGGCTCTGATCTTCAGATTTACCGTGCCACACTCGATGGTAAACCAGTAGCTTATGGCTTAGTTTTAACTGATGCTTTAGAAGGTGACTACTTTGAGGCCGCCTCCACTGAATTAAATTACAAATTCCCAGGCGCCTATGCCTTACAATGGCATGTAATGAAGGATCTTAAAAAACAAGGGAAACTTCGTTATAATCTCTGGGGAATTGCACCAGCCGGCCAAAAAAATCATAAATTCGCTGGCGTCACTACCTTCAAATCTGGCTTTGGTGGTGAAAAATTTGATTATTTGCATGCTCATGACCTTCCAGTCAAAAAACTTCACTACGGTCTGATTCGTCTCGTCGAAGACGCTCGTCGCAAAAAACGTCATCTATAAATTAAAAAGGAAACTATGAAATACACCGTCAAAACCGTCGAAAATCAAACTGAGTGGGATAAATTCGTTACGAGTCATCCCGATGCTAACTTTTTGCAATCCTGGGATTTTTATGAATTCTATCGTTCGCGTGGTTTTGACATTGTGCGTCGTGGTATCTATGATGAAAATAACCAGCTCGTTGGAGTTTATGCTGGCGAAGTTGAGCCCGCCAAGCGTGGGCGTCATCTTGCCGTAGCTGGTGGACCGATTTTTGATTGGACCAATCCAGAAGTTAAAAAATTGATTTTTGATGACATGAAGTTGCAAGCTAAAAAACTGAAATGTACTTTTGTCCGTGTGCGTCCTCAGCTTCAGAATACGCCTGAAAATGCGAAGACCTTTCAGCAACTTGGTTTTCGCAAGGCTCCGATGTATCTTTCGGTGGAGTTTGCTGGTGTATTAAATCTAGAAAATTCCGAAGAAGAAATTCTAAAAAACATGCGTCAGCGCCTGCGCCGCGCTCTACGTAAGGCCGAGAAAAATCAAATCACCATCGAAAAAACTTCCGACCCGAAAGCAATTCATGATTTTTATCAAATTGAATTACAAACGGCTAAACGCCATGATTTTTATGCCTTTTCCGAAGATTTTCTCACTAAACAGTTTGCTGCATTTGCCAAAAATGACGAGGCTGTACTTTATATCGCCAAGCTACGTGGTGAGATTCTTGCGGAAAACTTCATGATTTTCTACGGCAATGAAGCCTCTTATCATTACGGCGTATCTTCCGAACTCGGCACTAAGTATTCCGGTGCTCCGCTTCTTCATATGGAAGCCATGCGTGATGCCAGAAAGCGCGGCATTAAGCGTTACAATTTTTGGGGTATTGTCGATGAAAATGATACCAAGCATCGCTTCTATGGCGTCTCAGTTTTTAAACGTGGTTTTGGCGTAGAAGAATTGAAATACCTTGAAGCTAGAGACCTTGTTCTAGATAAAATCTCTTACTACACTAAGACTCTTCCGATTGAAACTCTACGCCGTAAAGTTCGCCACGTCTAAATTTTTAAGGTTGGCTATACCGCCTCGAATTTATCAAAAACGAATTCGAGGTTTTTTGTGATATTTCAGTAAACTCAGCTTTATTTTCTTTTTTATGCTAAAATAGGCATAAGAATTAACAAGGAAAATTATATGTCAATCAAGCGAAAATATATTGATAGCCACTGGCTAATCTTCGCATTGCAGGGTGTGTTGGCACTTCTTTTTGGCTGGTACGCCCTCTTCACTAACCTTAATAGCCTCGAGGCAATTATTGTGATTGCTGGTACGGTTTTGCTCGGTCTCGGTATTATCGAGATGCTGAACCTCCTTACTCGTACCCACTTGAAGGAAACCTGGGGTCTTTCACTCCTCATGGCCGTCCTAGAAATCGCCACGGCTTTCACCATGCTCTTTGCCAAGGATCAGAACGCCATCTGGCACCTCGCCATCATTGGGCTCTACACCATTACGCGTGGTATTCTGGAGATCTTCATTGGTCTCGGCTCCGTGGATGATTTGACAGACCGTTTTATTTGGGTGCTCACTGGTATTTCCGGCTGTATTATCGGAATCGTGGTTGTAAATGCTGGACATCTCGGTAATCTGCCATTTATTAAATATTTTGGCTCCTACATGATGATTTTTGGTATCTCTAATCTGATTTATGCCATCCATAATAAGGAACAAAAACACGAATACGAAACCGAGCTTCGTGAAAAACGTGAAGAAAATCGTGCTAAGTCTATCAAAAATGCTAAAAAGATTGCTGCCGTCAAGGAACTCTCCGTGAAGCCAGATCGTGTCTATAAGTCAAAGAATCTTGGCGAAAAGGCTGCAAATAAGGCAGTCAAAAAGTCTACCCATAAGAAGTCGAAAAAGCCAACTGTCAAGAAAGTTTCTAAAAAATAAAGTCAATTTGAAATAGGGCCACGTGCCCTATTTTTTATTTAGAAAGATTACTCACCCCTGTAATCTTTGACTATTACACGTCAATCTTGTATAATTAAGACTCAAGGAGAAATTATGAAATATAAGTTACCTACCAAAGCTGTTATTACTGACGCTGGCTTTGCTAGCCGCTATCTACCAATTACTAAAACCGTACCTAAGGCCATGCTTCCACTTGGCAATCGCCCAATCATGCAACTCGTAGTTGAAGAATGTGTGGACGCCGGCATCAAAGAAATTATCATTGTTGCTACCCCAGAAGGTAAAGGTATCTACGAGGATTACTTTAATAATTCCGTCAACCGTATCCGCAAGCAACTTGCTTCTCAGGGTAAATTAGATCGTTACGCTCCTGTGCAACACGTGTTAGATTTTCCAAAAATCACCGTGATCGAACAAGATCAAAGCTATCCATATGGTAATGGTTCACCAATCGCTTCCGCCCGTCCTTACATCCGTGACGATGAGGCTTTCGTGGTAGCTTATTCTGACGATGTAGTTTTCGGCAATTCCGACATTAAGACCTTGATCGAATCATATAAGAAACACGAAGATGCTAAGGCCATCATTATTTCTCAAGAAATGCCACGCGAAGTTTTGAATAAGTACGGCATTATCAAACTTCGTGACACCGAACTTCAAACCCTCGAAAATATTATCGAAAAACCAGCTATTGAACAGGCTCCATCTAATCTTACTTCTTATGGTCGCTATCTCTTGACTCCAGAAGTTTTTGAACATCTTGATCCAAAGAATATTGGTCTCGATAATGAGCTCTGGACCGTCGATGCCATTACTAAGATGGCCGAAACTGGCAACGTCTACGTCGAAAAAACTAAAGGTCGCTGGATGACCACTGGTGATCCAAAGAATTACGCGCTTGCTTCACTGGCCTATAACTTCATGTATGAAGATTTTGGTGAAGATATTAAGAAATTCATTCGCGAAATCTAAATTTTACCACAAAGTAAAATACCATCTGTGAAGATTACAGCATAACCCCGTAATCCGCTTGGCTAAGAAAATATAACTGGCAGCTCCAGTTATATTTTTTATTTCATCGAACTTATGCTAAAATAGTTACCAGAAAGGTTTATATGAATACAGCAGAATGGATTTTAGTAGCGATTTTATCAATGACTTTGTTAGTCTTTCTGGTTGTTGGAATTATTTTCTTGGTTAAATTCATTCACTTGTTGTCAGAGATTGAAATCATGGTCCAAACTGGCCAATCTATCGCTGAAAAAGCCGATGATGTAGCAGATAATATTAAGGATATGACCTCGGTCGGGCCTCTCGCGAAAAGCTTAGTGAAAGATATTTTGACCAAGAAGCTGATGAGTTTTATTAATCTATCTAAGCCTCGTACTTCTACCAAAAAGACTACTGCAAAAAAGTCGACAAAGTAATATAATATAAATATATTAACAAAAAGGAGGAATATGAAAAAATCTACTGGTCATTTTGTTCTCGGTGCTATATTTGGTATGGCTCTTGGTGCGATTGCTGGGGTTCTTTCTGCTCCAAAGTCTGGCAAAGAAACTCGCGCTGAAATTAAAGCCAAAGGTGGCAAATTCTACCACGATCAAAAAGAGAATCTAGGCAAGATTTATCACGAACAGAAAACTAATTTTGGAAAATTTAAGCAAAAATTTGCAAAGAAAGCTGCCGAAATCGAAGACGAGGTTGTAGAGCCTGTCGAAGATGCAGTTTCTGAAGAATTAACCGACGATACTGAGGAGTAAATGTCGGCGCCCGCAGAGGCCTCTCCATCTACCGAGGCAAATAACGACGATTTTTTGAAGTTTTGCGAAGAAATTGATTCACCGGACCATATCTTGGCTCCGGCGGATTTTGTGCATCTGCATAATCACACGCATTATTCGCTTCTTGATGGTCTGACCAAGGTTCCAGATCTCATTAAGTATGTCAAAGAAACCGGCATGCAAGCTGTGGCTGTCACTGATCACGGCACCATGTCGAGCTTGATCGAGCTTTATAAGGAAGGTCAATCTGCGGGTATCAAACCGATTCTGGGTCTAGAAGCCTATGTGGCGGCTAGACATCGCACTGATAAGGACCCAGCGCATGACAAGGTGCGTTATCACATTACTTTGCTCGCCATGAACGACCAGGGTTTCGAAAATCTCTGTCGTCTCGCTACCGAAGCAGAAATTAACGGTAAATATTACAAACCTCGTATCGACCATGAAATTATGGAAAAATACAACGAGGGAATTATCTGTCTCTCGGGCTGTGCGAGCTCCGAAATTTCCGTGCGCCTCAAAAATGGCGACATGGACGGCGCCAGAAAATTAGTCGATTGGTATAAAGAAGTTTACAAGGACCGCTTCTATCTCGAGATGCAGGATCACGGTCATCCCGAATCTCCCACCCACTGGGAGGTGCAAGATCGCATCAACCAAGGCCTGCAGCAAATCGCCAAAGAAACTGGTCTCCCACTGGTCGTTACCTGTGATGGCCATTATTTGAAGCACGAAGATCAGGATGCTCACGAAATTCTGCTTTGTATCGGTACGGCCGCCAATCTTTCCGATCAAAATCGTATGACTTTGAAGGACTTCCAACTTCACGTCATTCCACCACAAGAGATTATTGACCGTTGGGGTAAAGATTATCCTGACGCCATTAAAAATTCTCGCAAGATCGCCGAACGCTGTAATGTCGACATGAAGCTTGGGCGCATCCTGATTCCGAAGTTTCCCGTACCAGAAGGTGAGACCGATAAAACTTATCTTGATAAATTGGTTTTTCGTGGCTTAGCTTTTCGCTATGGTGGTAAAACTCAGGAAGAAGTGCAAGATTGGTCGGTCGAAGAGTGTCGCAAGCTATTATCTCCAGAAATTCTTGAACGTATTGATTACGAATTAAGCGTCGTCGACCGTATGGGATATAATGGTTATTTCTTAATCGTGCAAGATTTCATTATGTGGGGTAAGACCAAGCGTATTATTTATGGTCCAGGCCGTGGTTCGGCTGCTGGTTCCATTCTAGCTTACGCTTTGCGTATCACCGAGCTTGACCCGATGAAGTACGGTCTCCTCTTCGAGCGTTTCTTGAATCCAGACCGTGTCTCCATGCCGGATATCGATACCGACATCCAGGATACTCGTCGCGACGAGGTCATTGAGTATTGTACGGAAAAATATGGCAAAGGTCGCGTGGCAAACATTGTCACCTTTGGTAAAATGATGGCCAAAAACGCCGTACGTGACGTCGCGCGTGTACTCGAAGTGCCATATGCCGAGGCGGACCGTATCGCCAAACTCGTGCCAGACCCGGTGATGGGTCACCATGTCAAATTAACTGATGCTATCAAGACCGCTCCCGATCTCAAGCATGAATATGAGCATAATCCGGTCGCTAAGCGCGTGATCGATTATGCTTCCAAGCTCGAAGGCACTATCCGTTCTCATGGTGTTCATGCCTGTGGTGTGGTGATTGCGCCGGATGAATTGGTCAAATTCTTGCCACTCGAAGTTTCCGCCAAGGGTCCACTGGCTACCCAATATCCTTCGACTCAGGTCGAGGAATTAGGTCTACTTAAGATGGACTTTTTGGGTCTTTCTAACCTTTCGGTGATTAATAATGCCTTGCGTATGATCCGTAAGGTGTATCATGATGACGTTGATCTTTATAGTATTCCGCTCGATGACCAAAAATCTTATGAACTTTTGCAACGCGCCGAAACCACTGGTGTCTTTCAGCTAGAATCTGCCGGTATGAAGCGCTATTTGAAAGACCTTCGCGCCAGTAGTTTTGAAGATATTATCGCTATGGTGGCTCTTTATCGTCCGGGCCCGATGCAGTTTATTGATTCCTTTATTCGCCGTAAGCATGGGGAAGAACCGATTACTTATCTTCACCCTGGCCTCGAGAATGCTCTAAAATCCACCTACGGTATTTTGATTTATCAAGAGCAGTTCATGCAGATCTCCAAGGAATGGTGTGGCTTTACCGGTGGTCAGGCGGATACCTTGCGTAAGGCGGTGGGTAAAAAGAAGGGCGACCTCATGAATAAGGTGAAGCCGGAGTTTATCAAGGGTGCCCAAGAAGTAGGTGGTGCCACTGAGGAACAGGCGGAAACTTTCTGGTCGCAGTTGCTCGACTTTGCTAACTACTGTTTTAACAAGTCTCACGCCGCGTGTTATGCTCTAGTAGCTTATTGGACCGCCTATCTCAAGGCACATTATCCAGATGCCTTCATGGCTGCGCTTATGACTTCTGATATGCGCTGGACCGATCGTCTAGCCATCGAGATTGCCGAATGTAAGCGCATGGGTATCAAGGTACTTGGCCCTGATATTAATCAATCTTATTCTGACTTCGGTATTGTCGGTGGGGAAAACACTATTCGTTTTGGTCTGGCTGCGATTAAAAGTATGGGTAAGGCTCTCGTCGAAGAAATCGTCATTCCGGAACGTGATAAAAACGGTCCGTTCAAGTCGGTCTGTGATTTTGCGGCTCGTGTCGACGGTTCCAAATTCAATAAAAAATCCTGGGAATCCGCTATTAAGACTGGCGCTTTTGATCGCTTCCATAACCGTACTGATCTTTTGTTTAACCTCGAAGACATCCAAGCTTATGGAGCCAAAGTCCAAAAAGATAAGGCCTCTGGTCAAACCGACCTCTTCGGGATGATGGGTGACGCCGGTTCGATTCCAGAACCTGTCATTCAACCATCTCCTACGCAAGTTTCCGAAAAAGATCAACTTCTCTGGGAACGCGATTTGATGGGTCTCTATCTTTCTGCTCATCCACTAGATAAATACGATACTTATTTCGAAGAGCAAACTCATCCGTTTACCTTAGTTACCCCGGAAAATGATGGTAAACAGGTAATTGTCGGTGGTATTATTACCAATATTCGTACCATTCTCACCAAATCTAATACCAAGATGGCCTTCGTGAAAATCGAGAGTAAGACGTCTGAGCTGGAATTTCTCGTTTTTCCGAAAACCTATGAAGAATATAGTGATCGCCTCGCGGTCGATAATGTAATTAAGGTCACTGGCCGTATTAACGCCAAAGACAAGGATGGCAATATTACTTCTGATGTGAAAATTATTGCCGAATCCATCTCCGTTCTTTCTGATGATAAGCTTTCTTCCTATGAGTCCACCGGTACGCGTCTGGCCGACCCAGCGGAAGCCCCGAAAAAGGAATTCCGCCGTCGTAAACCAGCTGGTGAAGATTCTGCCAAGCCAAAATCTACCGATGTTCCAACTGTCACGATTTCAAAGCCAAAATCTAGTAGTGAAAAAATTTCCGAAACTAAATCAAATGCCGCCACGAAATCGACTACATCCGCAGCCGCTAAATCCGCTTCCGTAAAATCCGCTTCTACAAAATCTGAGAGCGCCAAGCCTGACACTGCAGGGGCAACCAAAACCGCCACATCGGAAGAATCTGAAGCCCCGAAGCGTATCATCGCGCCAGAAGCCGATCCGCGCAGTCTCAAGCTCTTCGTTCTGGTGGAAAATCCCCAAAATACCGCCACCCTCACTTCAATTCGTGAGCTTTGTGATGAATCGCCAGGTTTTTCGGAAATTATTCTCGTACTCAAAGATGGCGAAATCAAAAAACCGCTCCGCATGCCATTCCGCATTGAGGCTAGCCCAGAACTAATCTCCGGCTTAAAGGAATTAGTCGGTGAAAATTCTGTAGTTCTAAAATAGTAATTGGTGAAAACTCTGTTGTACTAAAATGATAGCTGATGAAAATTTTGTAGTCTCAAAACAGTAGTTGGTCGATGAAAAGGTAAAACTAATTCAAAAATCAAACCAGATTTATTGAATAATTCAACTACAAAAATTAAAAAGCCTATGCTAAAATATTACTAATGAAAAAGGGTGGTCATGAATAAACTTGCGAAGTTTTTGAATGCGCATATTTCTGGTCTGGTTACGGACAAGCCAGAGATTCTTGCAGCTTATTCACGCGATATGAGTGTGCTGGAAATGATGCCACGCTTTCTCTGTATCCCGAAAACTGCGGAAGATATTCAATTTATCTTACGCTTTAGTGCTAAATTGGCTAAAAAAGGTTATAACCTTCCGATCGGCGTACGTGGTGCCGGTCTCGACACTACGGGTGCCGACCTGACTGACGGTCTCTTAATTTCCATGGAAAAATTTAACACCATCGAAGAAATTGACACTCGTGAAAGTCTAGTACGCGTAAAAGCTGGCATCACCCTCGGTGAATTAAACGATGCACTGGCACTCTTCGGCCTAGAACTTCCTGTAGTGGCCTCTAGAAAACAGCCCATCGGTGGCCTAATTTCCACCGCTCTCATCGATGAGGCCGCCAAAAAATACGGCAGCATCTATTATTTCACTGATCGTATCGAAGTAGTTTTACCAAATGGTGAAATTTTCCAGACTACTAGCCTGACTAAGCGTGGTATTAAATTGGCTCAGTTGAAAGCAGATGATCAAAACGCCAAAACCAATACCACCATCTATGACTTGACTGAGAAAAATCAGGCAGTAATCGCCAAAATTCGTGAATCCGTCCATAATCGCTCCGGTTATCGTATGGTGACCGAGGTAAACCGCGAAAATAAGCCGTTCGATGTGCTGCCAATTTTCTTTGGCGCCCAAGGTACTCTCGGGGTTATTACAGAGGTAATTTTAAAGGTTCAGCCAATTCAATATCACACTCGCCAGTATGTTTTTGAATTTACTTCAATTAATCAAGCCCTCGCCTTTTCTGAAAAAGCCAAAGAGCTTGAACCGCGTACCATGAATCTTTATGACGGTCGCATATTTAAAACCCTCGAAAGTCTTGGTCGCAAGGCTAAATTACTCGAGTCAAATACTGCCACCGCTCAATCTACCGCCAAATTTTATATCTATCTAGATTTTGCCGAAAACTTCTTCCGTATTAGAAAGATTGACCGCGAGATTGAAAAATTACGTCCCTTGGCCGATAAGTCCTACGTCGATCAGGAAAAATACAAAGCCGATTTTAATAATTTTAATTTTGGCCTCAAATTATACCTCAATAGTCACGATACAGCAGAAAAACTCGCCATCGTCGATAAGACTTCGATTCCAGCCGAAAAATTGCCAGATTTTCTGCGTAATCTGCAGCCTCTTGAACAAAAATTCCATCAAAACCTACCTGTTTTTAGCTCACTTCTCACCGATCTTTGTTCGATTCGACCAGAATTTGACCTTACCGACATTTTGAATCGCAAAAATCTCATTTTCTTCTTGCAGTCTTACGCTAAGATTGTCTACGAAGTCGGCGGATCGCTTGCGGGTGGCTTCGCCGAAGGTCGTACACTAAGTGTAATCACTAGCTCACATACTGATTTAGAGATTAAAGAATTTTATCATCAAATTCGCCAAACCTTTGACCCCGACAATATTATGTCTCCTGGGGTCAAACAGGGTGCTACACTGACCAATTTTGTACGTCATCTACGTGAAGCTCCACTGATTGGCTTTATTGAATATTAAGCTAATGGTTTTCCACAGCAAATGTTGTAAATATAACTATTTCTCGATATGTTATAATTAAGGCATGAAAGTTACTACAAAGAATATATCTGAGACCAAGGTGGAAATTACCGTTACTCTAGATAAGAACGATTTGCAGACTGCTAAAGAACAGGCTGTGGCTCGTCTTGCTAAGGAAGTTAATGTCCAGGGCTTCCGCAAGGGTAAGGTTCCTGCCGAAATCGCTGAAAAACACATCAATCCTAATGATCTTGCTTCGACCACTGCCGATATCGCTGTTCGTCGTACTGTGCCGATGGCCTTTTCAGAGGCTAAAAAAGCTCCATTGATGATCCCTAATGTAGAAATCACTAAGTTTGTACCAGATGAAACCCTCGAATACAAAGCTGAAGCCGATATTCTTCCAGACATCAAGCTTGGCGACTTCAAGAAATTGAAAGTCAAACGCGAAGACATCGCCGTCAAAGAAGACGATATTATGGATGTCATCGCTCGCGTGCGTGAAGCTTATGCGGAAAAAGCTCCAGTCAAGCGCGCTGCCAAGATGGGCGACGAAGTAGTGATTGACTTCGAAGGATCACTCGATGGCGTAAAATTCGAAGGTGGTGCTGCCAAAGATTTTAAATTAAAACTCGGTTCCCACGCCTTTATTCCAGGTTTTGAAGAGGGAATTGTTGGTCATGAAACTGGCGACCGTTTTGATCTCGAACTTACCTTCCCTAAGGATTACCACGCTGAAAATCTTGCTGGTAAGAAGACTGTCTTTAATGTCTTAGTCAAGCAAATCAATGAATTTAAGCTTCC
>JABCPS020000036.1 GCA_013332955.2 Candidatus Saccharimonadota bacterium
GAGATTTCTCTGATAGGTTTTTGTAGTTATTTGCTTCTTGTTTGAGATCGCTCAACTAGAAATTTTAGCGTGTTTGTGTTTGTATAGTTTTTGTTATTTAAACGAAACGTTTTACCTAGCAATAAAGTATCACAGTTTTACCACTCGCGCGGCTCATAACTATGATTGTTGAGAGACTTATTGTGTAGGTTGCATATTGAGTTAATTGGGAGGTGTTTTAAGAAGTACGAATGGCTTTGATTACGCGTGACCTAAACGCGCGCCAAGACTCCTAGTTGACCGACCTCAAACATTTTTTAATGTACTTTTATTTTTGTGGTTTTTGTTTTATTTATCCACTGACCTAATTCTAAATTATATTTATGCTTATTGCAAGTACTTTTTCACATAATTTTTTACATTTTTTCGCAGACTTTTCCACAATTAAACCACCATATCTATTTTTTGCACAAACCCCACCATATATACCCACCATATATATAGATCCCACTCCACCCCTGTTAAATCTTGCGCAAATTATTTGTCAGGTTTTCCACACCTGTGCAAAACTTTTTATTGCTTCCCTGTTATTAGAATCAATCCATCAACTTTATTCCAGCTTTATCGCATTTTGTCTTTTTTAATTTTTATTACATAATAACCGAACGCTTCTATTTGCGAAAAATCCATTTTATTTCAAAATATATTACTTAATTAAATTCCCAACAAAAATCTCCAATATCAAAAAACCGAACAAACTTCGCTATCTCGTTTTTTCATCCTTCACCAAAAACCGAACATCTATTTATATCATTTCCGTAAACCCAACATCTATTCATGTCATTTCCGCCTCTTTCATAAAAACTCACCACCAAAAAACAGCGCACAAAATAAAGAAGCCTAAATAGCACCTAAAAAAGAGGCCTCTTCCTGAAGCCTCTTAGTTAATTTTTGTATTCAATCTCGCCGCATCTCTATTTATAATATGCTCGACTTTCAATCCTCACATCCACATAGATTGGTGTGAGATTATTCGCTATCAAATAACGTTGCATCCGCTCAATATCTTCTGCCGATTCTGCTGGCGAACGGTCAATCAGACACTTATAATACTCTGTACGGCCCTCGAGATAGACATCTAGCTGCCTTGTTTTATCCATTGGTAACACCACTTTAGTCATCTTCACCCCCAAATCCTTCAAATCCTGCTCCAAAAGCGCCACGTATTGCTTAATCTTGTCCGTAATCAGGTTTTTATTCCCCGATTCATCGACAATTTCCACGCTCGAAGTTAAATTCACCACCGTCGGTTTCACTTCCGTCTTTTTCGCGCCACCCCGACTAATCAGGCTCACCGCGCCAAGTGTCAGACCTGCTGTCCCCAGCGCCAGTGCCGTACTCAGCCCCACAAAACGCATTACTTTTTTACGTTTTCGCCTTTTTTCCTCCTTAATCCTCGTCGACTCCAGAATCACTTCTTCTCGCTTCGAGGCAATCGTCTTATTAATTCTCACTTTTATCGCCTTTTTATTTTTTAAGCCTTATTTTAAACTCTATTCTTCAATCTTATTTCTTCAAGCCCAGCACTAATTTCGCGAGCGACTCACTCGCATCTAGTTTCGCATATTTCTTAAAATTCATCACTAACTTAGCCTGCTTTTCGCTATTTTTTAGCAAATTCAAAATCTTTTTCAATAATTTTTCTGGAGCCATCTCCATATCGCGGTCCAAAATCATTTCTACCGCCTCATCACGCGCCAATTTTTCCGCATTTTTCACCTGATGTCCGCCAGGCAATTTTTCAAACGGCACCAAAATTGTTGGCTTCCCCAAACTCGCTAATTCCGCCATCGTGGTCGCGCCCGCGCGTGACACCACAATATCTCCTGCACCTAAAATCTCATGCATCACCGGTGAAAAATTCCACATACGAAACTCCGAAGTCAATTTACCTTTTTCCCAAGTTTCGTATTTCTTAAGATCAATCATATCCTCGTAATGCTTACGACCAGACACCAATCCCACCGACGTATATTTCAAAAGTTCTGGCAAAATTTCCCGTACTGCTTGATTAATATGCATTGAACCTTGCCAGCCACCCGTCACAATCACCAAATTTCGCTCCGGATCGAATCCCAATTCTCTTTTTAGGCGCCTCTTTTTACTCTCCGCCACTTTTTCAAATTCCTTCCCCACTGGAATCCCCACGAACACATAACGTGAGTCCTCTTTCTCCACCGGCGTACCCATAGCAATAATTTTCGCTTTTTTACTCAAAATTCGGTTCGCGAGTCCCATCGTCGCGTCCGATTCGTGAATCAAATATGGAATTTTAAAAATCCCCGCCACGATTCCGACCGGTAATCCCACGAATCCACATTTCAAAAAAATTACATCTGGACGATTTTCTTTTCGACTAAAACGCCACAAAGTTTGCAGAAAACCCATAGCAAAACCAAAGGCCCCCGCAATATTTCCGAACACCACATCGCAAAAAGTTTTCGCGTGATTATCAAAATAATCCGACAATTTCAAACCATGGTAACGATGAAATTTTCCCGCAAAAACCTTACGCACACGTAAGTATAATTTCACACCCGTCTCTTCTTCGCCACCCCAAGCCAACTTCGCTTCATTCGCCAGTTTCACTACATTCTTATAGTATTTCGCATCAGTCCAGAATTCAATTTTACTCTTCGGCTTCATTTTCAAAATTTCTTGCACCACCGACATCGCTGGAGTAATATGTCCACCCGATCCGCCGCCTACTACTAAAATTTTCATCTTCTTCCTCCCAATCTACCGCTTCTACTCATCCTTAAATTATTTTTAATTTCCTCATTTCGCTCATCATCCGAAATTTCCGTCCTCGCAGTAAACCGTGAAATATTAATCACTAGCCCGAGTCCAAAACACGTTATCAGAAGGCTCGTTCCACCTTTTGAAAGTAACGGCAAAGTAATACCAGTCAGCGGAATCAATGCAATCATCGCACTAATATTCACCGCCACCTGTGAAAATAACCAAGCAAACACCCCCATCGTCACCAATCTAAAATAGAGGTTTTCCGAAGTATTCGCCACTTTCAGAATTTCCATAAATAAATGTACGTAAAGTCCAATCACAGCCACCGCCCCTACAAATCCCCACATTTCGGAAACCACCGCGAACATCGAGTCGGTAATTGACTCTGGCAAATATCCGGCCGTCTGCACGTTATTCCCGATTCCCACTCCGAGAAATCCACCCGACCCCACGGTAATTAGTGCGTTTTCGATATGATAATCCGTCGTCGCATCGCCCTTACCCGTAAAAGTAAACAAGCGTTCACGACGGTGCGGTGAAGACAAAATCATCCCCACGCCCAGCGCCAAAATTACCGCAAACATAATCATAATTTTCCAAATCTTAATTCCTGCCACGAATAAAATCATCAGCGCAATCACCCCGAGCGGTACCGCCGAACCCAAGTCTTTCTGAGATACCACAATCAAAAACAGTGAAACCCCTAAAACACCAAAAAATTTCGCATAAAATTGATAACTTTTTCTTAAAATCTCCCCACTCGCCCAGCCGGAAGCCTGACCACGAGCTAAAATTTTTGCCACCAATCTTTCCAGCTTACCCCCTCGAACGCTTCCCTTCGCGAAATTTCCCGCAACAAAATTTCCCGCAGCAAAATTTTGGCCATAACCATTACGCCCAAAATTCACCTGATTAGCAAAACCAGCCTGTCTCGTAGCCCCAGCCTGACCCGAAAACCCCGCCTGGTTCGTAAAAACCTTCTCACTCGCGGCTTTGCCACTCCTTTTCATTCTAATCATCGCAAATAAATCCATCAAAGCTTGCATCAACATCCCGAGCGCCGTCGTCCTGCCAGCCTCTTCCAAAAATCCACCCCTCGCCTGAAAATCCGCGGTAATCTTTGCGAGATAAAGCATCACTCCTAACTTCAAAAAATCCGACACCTGAATTGTAATCGGGCCCAACCTCAGCCACCTACAGGCCCCTAACTGACAATACGCCAAACTTGAATGTCCTGCCGACACCGCCAGTAGCAAGTTCAAGGATAATCCCAAAACCAACAAAACCATCGGTAATTGTTTCGCTATCGCATCCAGTATTCGCCAAATCCCATTAGGTTTTTTTGCATTTTCTACTTCAACCAAATTTACTCTGGTCTCGAAAAATAGCAGTACTGCCGTAATCACCAGATACTTCACCTGATCCACCCAATACACTGTATCTTCCCCCTTCACTTTCGCATAAGATGGACCCACCAAAGCTATCATCATTAGCCCGATGGCAATCAAAATTATCATCGTAATGATAATTTTATAATTTGCCTTATGTTGTCGCATCTAATCCCACTCCGAAAATTTTTATTTTTTAATAATTCCGCTCACCATCGCAATAAATACCCCCACAATCGCACAAACTCCGGCAATTACCCAAAAACGCATCACAATTTTTGCTTCACCCCAACCACTCGCTTCCAAATGATGATGGATTGGCGCTGAAATGAAAATCTTGCGCTTAAAAAATTTCTTCGAAATCATCTGAATTAAGGAAGAACCTGCCTCCACCACGAATAATAATCCGATTACAGGCAAAAGTAACAATGAATTCGTCATCATAGACACCACGCCAAGCCCCGCACCCAGTGCAAACGACCCCACATCACCCATCATAAAACGTGCTGGCGGCACATTGAACCACACATAAGAAAACAGCCACCCCACTACCGTCATACAGAAAGCAAATAGATAGACTTGCCCACGAAATAGAGCAATCGTACCAAACGCACCATAAGCCATCATCGCGAGACCCCCAGCCAACCCGTCTAATCCATCCGAAATATTCACCGCATTTGAGGTCGCCACCACCGCAAAAGTAAATAATCCCACCATCACTACTCCGCCAATTTCAATATCACCCGTAAATGGAATGTGGATACTCGTCCAGCCCAGTTTATAAGCAAAAAACCAACCTAAGACCAAACTCACCACGGTAATCATCGCAAACTTAATTGGTGCACGCAGCCCAGCCGCACCCTCACCTGAACCAAAGACATTAATTCCGTCATCAATCAAGCCCACAATCGCCCCGCCCAAGAAACCAAAAATCGGAAGCCACGTTTGTGCACGGTCAAAATTACAAATCAGTGTCACCACAGTCACTGCAATCACCCCAATAATTCCTGCCATCGTCGGAAATACTCGCTTAAATTTATGCGCATGTAGTTTTGTCATAATCGGCAGGCTATCACCCGAAACCGTAGTCTTTTTTTGCTTCTTCCAAAAATGATATTTATAAGCTACGTGAGTATAAAAAGGCGTCAAAAACATCGAAAGCAAAAAGGTACCTAGCGACAACAGTAAACCATATAATGCATTATTATCTAAATTCCCCACGCCTTACCTCCTGACTTTATTATAGTTTATCATATACTTCGATATCTCATCAAAAATCGGCTTTGCATTCATTCCACCATCCAGCTTACGGTTATCACTCCAAACTTTGGTCATAATTACATAATCTGGCGTCTCCTCTAGAGATTTTGCCCCAAAGCCCACATAGGTACCAATCGTTTCATCGAAGCTATATTTACCATTTTTCACAGTCTGCGCCGTACCGGTTTTGCCACCCACATAATAATCTTCGTCATACCCCTTCACATTCGGAAAAACCAAGCGTCCCGTGTGCAACATTTGACGCATTGTTCTACTCGTATCATTCTTATTTAATGCATCGTGGTCTGCCTTCGCGAGCTCCGTTCTCACAAACTTGCCATCCTTCATTTCCCCTGCAATCAAAGTCGGACGATAATATTCCCCGCCATTCACCACCGCCGAAAAAGCTGAAGCTACTTGAATAATCGAAAGGTCTAAGCTCTGCCCGAACGTCATATTCGCATATCTAGCATCCGTCGCGTCAATATCATTTGGTGGCACGATTGCGCCCTTCGTTTCCGGCAATTCAATCCCCGTATATTTCCCTAAATTAAATCGGTTATGGTAATAATCATAAAGCTTTTCCTTACCTTGGTAAGTAATTTCCGAAGCCGAACCACCTAGCAGTTTCAAAGCCTGAATCGAACCAGTATTCAATGAATAAGTCAAAACTGTTTGCATGGAAATTTCCCCAGTGTGACCCTTAATTGCGTTCTCAATTGGCCAACCATCAATCACTAACTTATCCGTGTTGTAATATGTCGTTTCCGGCGTCATCACTCCAGAATCAATCGCCGCCGCAATCGCAAAAGTCTTACACACCGAAGCCGGGTTAAAAGCATTCATCGTTGCGTCGGTTTGAAAAACTTTCGCGTCCGTCACCTTCGCATATTCTGCCGGATTATAACCCGGTTTGCCTGCCATCGCCAAAATTTGTCCCGTCGCCGGATTCATCACGATCGCCGACCCATAGGTAATATTAAATTTTTTCGTTATTTCATCCACTGCTTCTTCTGCTTTTTTCTGAATATTGCGGTCAATCGTCAACACCAAATTCTTCCCGTCTTTTGCCGGAATTTTCACATTTTCATTACCAATCGTCAGTGGCACATTATTCGAGTCTTTCACGGTTTTTAGCAAACCATTTTCTCCTGTTAGCTCCTTATTTAGGCTCCCTTCCACTCCATATTGGCCTTCACCTTCCTGATTCACGAATCCCAGCACCTGCGCCGCCATTTCCCCCTCTGGATACACGCGAGTCGTCGTTTCCTGCTCATAAACTCCGGTCAAATCCGCATTTTTCAAATTATTCGTTTCATGATATGGCACATTTTTCGCCACCACAAAATATTTTCGTTCCGGATCTGCAAAAACCTCATCCCAACCCGTTTTGACACGATAAGCCCCTACTATTTCATCAATTTTCTTGGTAATTTCCTCACGTTTTTTCACCACCAAGCTTGGGTCAATCGAAATTGTATAAGTTTTTTTATTCATCACAATTGGTACCGGCGTATCACCATCCAGAAAATAAATTTCCCCGCGCTTCGCAAAAATCGTCGATTTCATAATCTGTTGCTGATTCGCCTTCGTTGCATAAAGTTTATGATTCAAAACCTGCAAACGAAATAGCTGAATCACAATCAAACCAAACACCAAAAAACAGAGACCCTGAATCAAACTCGTTCGTGATTTCAACCTCTGTTTTCTCATATGCTTAATTATAGCATAAGGGGCTTATTTTTTATTCACATCCAACTTCTTATTTATCTCGATTTTTGGCGACTTCAGATTTCTTCACTCCCTCAGACTTTTTCGCGTCATCCATCTTCTTGCCGGTTTCCGTCTTCTTAGTCTCGCCACCCATCACCATTTGAATTGTGTGGTTTAATTGCTGCTTAATTTTATTTCGCGCGTGTGGCGTAATAATTTTATCCAACCAACTTGGCTTCACCATTTGATTTTTTGAAGTCAAAATCTCCCCCACATCACCATTTTTTAATTTAGTGTTCAAGTTCGAAAGCTTACCGTTAATCTTCGCTCCAATCACATGTCCACCCACCTCCGAATGCAATCGATAAGCAAAATCAAGTGGCATCGACCCCACCGGCAAATCAATAATATCTCCCTTCGGTGTATAGACGAAAAGCTTATCCGCAAACAGGTTAATCTTCAATTTCTTCATATCCACCTGTTTCCCCTCTTTCAGCTGCGCTGCCGCCATTTGTAGTTCCGAAATCCAGAGTAAATTGGTTGGTAAATGCTGAATCTTCCCCATCTTATAATTTTCCGTCAGCTTTTGCTCATTGTAGAAAAAGCTCGCCGCGAGCCCCCGCTCCGCATATTCATGCATATCTTTCGTGCGAATCTGAAATTCCACAATCCGCTTATCTTTCGTAATCACCGTGGTGTGTAGCGACTGATAGCCATTTTGTTTCGGCATCGCCACATAATCCTTAATTCTGCCCGTCATTGGCGTATAAAGCGCGTGAATAATTCCCAGCGTCAGATAACAATCCGTTACATCCTCCACGATAATTCGAAGTGCCGTCAAATCATAAACCTCATCAATGTTCTGGTTATATTTCGCTAATTTCTTATGCAAAGAATAAACTGCCTTCACCCGTCCATCAATCTCAAATTCAATCTTCTCTTCCGCCAATTTCTCGGAAACTTCTTTTTTAATCTTTTCTAGGCTCTTCTCGGCTGATTTATTGCGCTCTTCGATTAATTTTTTCAAAAATTCAAAACGCTTTGGATCGACATAAGAAAATGCAATATCAGAAATCTCCACACGCAGTCTCCCCATATTCAAACGGTCCGCTAGTGGTGAAAAAATTTCCAGCGATTCCTTACCAATCTTCTTCTGTTTCTCTGGTGGTAAAGCCGACAAAGTCCTCAAATTATGCAAACGATCAGCTAGTTTAATTATCAAAACTCGAATATCTGCTCCCGTCGCAATCAAAAGTCTCAAGAGATTATCTTTCGTCGCTGGCAAATAAGTATCAATATCGCGCATCCCCTGTCTAGCCTTACCCAGTTTAGTCACACCATCTACGAGAAATGCCACGGTTTCACCGAATTTTTCCTTAATTTCATCCAGTGTCACCCCAGTATCTTCCACCGTATCGTGAAGTACCCCGGCGATCACCGTATCTTCATCCATTCCCCACTCACGTAAAATATTCATTACCGCCAGTGGATGAATAATATATGGTTCACCCGATTTTCGTTTCTGCCCCTCATGCGCCTGGGTCGCAAAATCAATCGCGGCCTGTTCTCTCTCTGTTATTTTCAGTTGAACACATTTTTTACTCATTGTAATCTCGCCAATAATCTCTGCAATTCGTCTTCATTTTTACAAGCAAAAGTCACACTGCGCCCCCTCACGCGTACTTTTGCCGCATATTTTTCACTCAATTCGTTCTCTTGATGTAGATAAACATTAGTTTTCAGTAAATTCGCCGAACTTTTCTTCTTATGCTCCGCGATATAACGCTCGACCCTGCGCGCCGTCCACCCCTCTTCAATAATCATCGGCAAAATTTTCTTCACCATCTCTGGGTCTGCCGAAATTAACGGTCTCATCACCCCCTCGGTTAGCTTATGTTCGACCATCGCATGCTTCACTTCATCCGGCAAGTTCAAAAGTCGCATCGTATTAATCACTGATGAACTACTTTTACCTACTCGCTTGGCAATTTCTTCGGGTTGCAAATTAAATTGATTCTTCAATTTAGCATAAGCCGTCGCCATTTCAATCGCATTAAGGTCTTCACGCTGAGCATTCTCAATAATCGAAAGCTCTAATTGATTTTGCGCATCCAGGGTACGAATAATTGCCGGAATTTTCTCTAATCCCGCCATCTTCGAGGCACGATAACGCCTCTCACCGGCTACAATTTTATACTTATTACCCTCAGCCACCACTACAATCGGCTGCAAAACCCCATGCTCGCGAATCGAATCTGCTAAAGCTGCCAGAGCTTCTTCTGAAAAATCTTTACGTGGCTGATCGGTTTCTGGTGTAATCTTCGCTAAATCTAGCTCGGTCAACTGGCTCTTCGAGCTATCCTCTGATAAAGTAATATCAAAATCATCCTCTACGATATCCGTAGGAATTAAACTTTCAAAACCGCGACCCAAACCTTTTGCCATTTTCACACTCTCTTTTTCTTTTTACACTCTTTTTAATACTTCTTTTGCTAATTCCTTGTAAGCCTTCGCACCCTTACTGAATCGGTCATAATCCCCCACCGGCACTCCGTGACTAGGTGCCTCCGCTAACCTTACATTGCGTGGAATCGTCGTCTCAAAAACCTTATCTCGGAAATATTTCTTAATTTCTGCTAACACTTGCACCGACAAAGAGGTACGTTTATCATACATCGTCGCAAGTACCCCTAATAATTTCAAATTTGGATTCATCGCCTTACGTACTAATTTCACCGAATCCATCAGCTGTGCCACTCCTTCTAGCGCATAAAACTCGGTCTGTACCGGCATCAAAAGATAATCCGCTGCAATCATCCCATTCACGGTTAATAATGAAAGGCTTGGCGGCAGGTCAATAATCACAAAATCATAATTATCTCGCACTTCATTAATTGCATTTTTCAGCTGAACAAATTTTTTACTCAGCTTCGTCATCTCGACTTCTGCATTGGCCAGCTGTGGCGTAGTTGGTGCTAAATCTAGGCCCTTAAATTTAGTGTTCAGAATTATTTCTGATAATCGCCTCTCCCCCAAAATTACTTCCGACATTGTATTCGAAAGCTCATTATCCAAATAATTGCGTTCAAACTGAGCCTTATCGATACCCAGCCCCGACGTCGCATTTCCCTGCGGATCAAAATCAATTACTAAGACTTTTTGTTTTTCTTTCATCAAATAGTACGCCAAATTAATCGTGGTCGTCGTCTTCCCGACCCCGCCCTTTTGGTTTGTGATACAAATTACCTTCGCCATATCTATTTATATATTACCATAATATTCATAAGAATAATCCATTATCACAGAAAAAACGTCTCACTCTTATCCAAAACCACCTTATCTTCCAACCAAATCCCCTAAAACCCCACCACATCTCAAAAAATCACAAAAAAAAGACCCCCGTAGGGCCTTTTTCTTATTTGATTGAAGTAATTTCAATCACACTATATTTTTGGCGGTGACCAGTTTCTTTATGAACACGCTTCTTTGAGTGGTAACGAATTACGCGGATTTTATCACCAGCGATTTTCTCTTCTACTACCTTAGCTGAAACCTTGACACCTTTGACTTCTGGCGTACCAACGAGGGTTTTATCGCCATCAATTACAAGTAAAGCACCAGTTTCGAGCTCTTTAGTTCCTTCCGGGAGGAGGTCCACCCGTAGGGTCTCACCCTCAGCTGCGATATATTGCTTACCGCCGATGAGTACAACTGCCTTTTTCATAATATTCCTTAATGTATAATTAACTTTGACTATTCTAGCATATTTATCTCTTTTTTTCAATAACTAGCTAAAAATTAAACTTAGTTTTATTTATCACCAAATCTTTTCCTTATTAAATCCAGCCTCTTATGCTCGATCCCTCATCCAAAATTTTTCAAAAAAAAGAACCCCGCTCTCATAGGGTTCTTTTCGCACTTAATCGTCTACACGATTACATTAAATCGAAAGGGCTCTTTATTCTTGATCTTCGTGTTGCTTTTCTAAGGCCTTAAGTTGCTTAGTGGAAGCAATGTAATAAGCAGTACCAATACCAATCATGGCGGTCACCACCACTGCTAATACAGTTTCGGAAGCACCAGTGTGAGGGAGTTCCTTCGGTGTATTAGGAGTTTTTGGCTTATCTGCACAATC
>JABCPS020000037.1 GCA_013332955.2 Candidatus Saccharimonadota bacterium
ACCACGATTTTATCTTTTTTGTCAGAAATAATTAAGCAAGATTCGGTCTCGACCGTGGAATAGTACATGGCATTGGCACAGAAATTATAAATTACACTAAAAATCAAATCATAATTACCAATCACCAGGCGAGCTTTGTTGCGATATTTAAAACGAAGCTTGCGTTGATTGAGGGCGAAAAGTTGCTCAAGTTCAGAAATCACATCGTCGCAGACGGCACGAATGGAAACCGGCTCTAAAGTAAACAAACCTTCTTCCAGGCGGGCGATTTTAGTGAGATCATTGACCTGACGCATGGCTCGTTCAGAAATGCGGATAATTTTATTACGAGATTTTTCGAGTTCGGCGGTGCTATCTTTCTGAAAATCCATGGCGAGAGCCATTTGGCGCATAAGAGTGAGCGGACTTTTTAAGTCATGCGCAACCACGAAAACACCATTTACCTCACTATTCATAAATTAATTATAGCACCCATTTTTCAGGCAAAATGCTTGAACAATCCCCCGCAAAATGGTGCGGGGGTTGCAGATTTTTCGGATAAATTTAGCTATTAAATTTCACGGTTTTGAGAATGCGATAAAAGTCATCACTAAAGACGCTGGTGGAATCGGTTTGAAGCATAACGGTCTTGTCGCGGAGCTTGAAGACGCAGATGATTCCCTGGTATTCGTTATCCATTTTACCAGTATAGACGTTAACGTTATTGCCATTAACTACGGTAGTTGAATGCGTCATATCACCAGAACGGACTTTTTCGGCAAAATCACTGATCGCTTGGTCGAAGAGAGTACCCTTAATACTAACACGGAGGGCCATCACGGTATCATCCTGCACGACATTCACCTGACCCGGATTCAAATAGGCAGCATAGTCACCGCCACGATTGGCGCTACTTTGAACATAGAGACTCCAAGTTTTTGGATATTCGAAGCTGAGTTCACCAAGGTCAGTAGGACCCGTAAAGACTTTATATGGGTATTTTTCTTTCTCTTCAAATTCGGATTCGAGCTTAGTTTGAAGTTCATTTTTAGCTTCCGCTACAGCGACGTCGACCTTACCCTTCACATTAGTACTGGCGTCATTCCACTTCACCCACATCCAAATAAAGAGACCAATAAAGAGCACCGCAAGTAGAGACACCACGATAAGTCCAACGGTTTTCATAAGATCAATACGGTTTTTAGCCTTAGCGATACGGCTCGCTTCCTTACGTTCTTCACCAGTCATGTCGGCATAATTTTTGTTTAGAGGATTCGCGGCTGGCATGCCAGGAGTGAATGGGCTCTGATAAAGATTCTGATAAATGTCGCCAGAATTCGCGGAGGCAGAAGGACTTACCGAATTAGCTGAATTCGCGGAGGCGGTAGGATTTACTGGGGCTACTGGATTTGCCTGGGCGGAATTATCTGCAGATGTCGCAGTATTCTGAATAAACGGGTTATTTCCTGAAAGATTATTGGCACCGAAATTAGCTGGAGTTTGACCAGAATTATTTACTTGATTCGATGCAAGAAAAGGATTGTTGTTTGAATTATCCATAATTATATTTTACTAGGAATTAGGTTTTTTACAAGTTAGCTTAAGGATTTTGATGACTGATTTTGAAGTTTTACTCGATGCTAAAATCTTTAGAAATAACTTCGATTTGATTCTTCAAAGTTTCGAGTTCTTTTTCGATATCCTTAGCCAACTCAGCGGCCTCTTGGTATTTCTTGGCAGCGTCTTCGAGCTTAAAATCATCGCCATAGAACCATTCGAGGTTTTGGTTAAGTTGTTCAATTTTAGCACCAACGGATTTTTTAGTCATGAATTTTCCTTTCTTTAGATTTAATTTGGATAATACGAGCGGAGATTTCAGAATCGAGAGTTTCCAGAGAGATTTCGGAGTCAAGCTTCAATTCACCTTTAAGGATGGCATAGCCTTTTTTTAGAATAGTTTCGGGATTGAGGTTCTCAATGACTTTTTGGGTGGATTTAAGTTGATTTAATTCGCGCAGAATTTGATTTACGATTTGCTGTTTAGCACGAAGTAAATTGCGCTTAGCTTCGAGCTTCGGCGTGTCGAGACTACGTTCGATTTGTAACTTGACACGAGAGAGCAGACGGTAGAGATTGGCAATTTCGAGTTTCTTGTCTTTGGATAACATTTCGGCGGTATTACTTGGGGTAGAAGCCACCACGTCAGCAGCGAGATCCGCCAGTGAGGTATCAATTTCATGTCCAATGCCGGTAATCACGGGAATTTTGCTAGCCGCAATGGCGCGAACAAGTTTTTCATCGTCGAAACAAGCGAGGTCTTCTTTCGAGCCACCACCACGAATAATGGCGATAATCTGAACTTTATTTTCTTGATTAAAAAATTCGAGCGCACGAATGACCTGATCAGCCGCGCCGAGACCCTGGACCTTAGTATTAGCCACGCGAATTTCCAGACCACCCCAGCGAGCATTAATAATTTTAATAAAATCCGCATAACCGGCCGCCTGAGTGGAAGAAATCACGCCGATACGCTCGAGATTAGCTGGGATACTGCGTTTTCTAGCCGGATCAAAAAGGCCTTCTTTGGTTAATTTTGCTTTAAGTAATTCATAAGCTTTTTTAATATTACCCTCACCGATCAAAGCGTACTGCTTAATAGTAAGAGTGAAGCGACCGGAGCGATTAAAAATCTTCGGGGTAGCCTGGATAGCAATTTTCATACCGTTCTCGATCGGCGTACGAAGGCTCGAGGCGACCATAAAACAACTGATTACGGACTCTTGATCTTTAAGATCGAAGAAAATCCAACGATTTTGATTGACATTAAAATTCGCCACCTCACCGTAGACTACACAATCCGGAAAAGTGTAATCTAAGGCGTGGTTGGCGACGGCGATAAAATCAGAGACGGAATATTTTGGCGATTCGGCCATTACTCCGCAGATTCCCCTTCGAAGATTTTCTGTTTCTCTTCTTTACCAATCTTGGAGATGGCATTTTGGTAAAAACCATAGCCAGAAACGATAGTATTAAGCAAGACAATCATACGAGTGACAAGGACCGTGGTACTAGCAACCGCGAGATCACTACCAAGTACGGTCATCACGGCAACCATCGAACCTTCATAACCACCAACGCCACCAGGGGTAGGAAGAACCGCACCGACGACCGAGCCGAGAGCCTCAGCGACCATGATTTGTGGGAAGATTTCTGGGTGACCAATAGCGATGGCCACAATTTCATAGGTCGCAATTTCGAGGAAGTTATAGAGAAAACCCCAAAGCACTGGACCGACCAAGATTTTCTTATCACGCTTCGCGGTAAGGAAGTCTTCATGGAGATCCAAGAAGTATTTTTGGACCTTTTTGGTCTCAATAATTTGCTTTTTCTTACCGAAAGTGACGGTACGGACTAATCCATTAATAATGGCCGCCACCTTCTTGGCGGTAAAGTCGATAAGCTTGCGATTCGAGACAATTACAATCATCAAAACAATACCAAGAATCACTCCGACACTCATGGCAGCCACAGCCCCGACCATCCAAAGTGCGGTATTTGGCACACTATTTGTCACTAATAAGAAAATAATCGCCAAGATAGTTTGAGTTTGGTTAGCAAGAATGGTAATTACATAGCGCAAGAGATACATGAAGCTAACCTGACCAGCGGTAGCACCAAAATTCTTTAAGCGCCAAGTAATGTAACCGAGGCCAGAGACACCGCCAGAAGGAATGGCGTGATTGACGAAGTTTAATTCGAAGGAGATACGCGCAAGTTGCCAAGTGGTGAGCTTTTCGAAAGCTTTTGCGTCAGCATCAGTATCAGCATCGGTCTTTCCAGATTTAGTTTTCTCAGATTTGGTAGATTTACCAGCGGAAATTCTGGTGATATTTTTCTGAGATTTAGCCTTCCCCGCCATATAGGAGAAGAAAATTTTACCAGCACTATAATACATGAAAAGTTGTTCTGGGATTAAGAGTAGAACAATCCAGAAATTAATGGAGAAGTGCGAACCATCCATACATTGGCCACCAAAAATACATTGGAAGGCCGAAACAATTTCATTACGAGCGCCATAAACAACAACACCGACTAATAATAACGTGACAATACTGAGAATCTTTTTAAACATAGCTTTTTTATTATACATGATAAAATAAGATTATGAAATATATTGCAGTGCTGGGACGACTTCCAAAAATATCTTTGGCGGAAATCCAAGCGATTTACGATTCAAATGCCAAACTGATCGGGCCAGAACTCGCGGTTTTTGAAACTAATAAGACGATCTCGATTGATCGGCTAGGTGGCTCGATCAAGCTGGGTCAAATTTTTTCTGGTAATTTTCGAGAACTTGCCGAGGCGATTAATTCTAAAAAACCTGAGGGCAAAATCACCATCGGAGTTTCGAGTTACGCATTGAATTCGAATCACAAGAATAAAAAATCTGCGGTAGAGAATTTGGTACGCCGCAAAGCAATGGAACTGAAGAGTTTATTAAAGAAGCTCGGACGCAATGTGCGCGTAGTGGAAGCTAGAGGACCTGAAATTTCTTCAGCTACGGCATTTCATAATAATTTAGGTGAGAAACCGGGCGCTGAAGAAGTGATTTTGGTGGGTTCGGAAACTTATCTGAGCCTGGGTGTACAAAATATCGATAAATATCGTGAACGCGACCAGATGCGCCCAGCTAGGGATGCTAAGGTGGGGATGTTGCCACCGAAATTAGCCCAAATCTTGATTAATCTGGGCGGCGAGATTGATGAGTCGAAAAAAGTGCTTGATCCGTTCTGCGGTACCGGCGTGGTCCTACAGGAAGCGCTGATTCTCGGCCAACCAGTAGTCGGTAGCGACTTAAATCCGCGGATGATGGAATACACTCAGAAGAATTTAGATTGGTTGCTCGAGAAAAAAGCCCGCTTCTTCAAGATCAAACCTGAGTTAGTAGAACAAAAAAATCAATTCTTAGGCTCTATCTACACCGGTGATGCGACAGATTTTGTCTGGCCTAAGGCTTCAGAAATTGGCCTAGTGGCTTGTGAGTGTTTCCTCGGTTCCCCGATGTCAAAACCGCCAGTCGAGATTAAATTAAAAGATGAAAAACAGAACTGCAAGCGGATTATTCTCGGCTTTTTAAAGAACCTAGCTAAGCAGATTGAGGATGATACCCCTGTGGTAATCGCGGTGCCAGCTTGGCTACGTGAAGATGGTCACTACTCAAGGCTTTCAATTATTGACGAAATTACAGATATGGGTTATAATTTAGCAAAGTTTCAAGGCTTGAGTCAGTCTGACATGATTTATTATCGTGAAGGGCAGATTGTGGCTCGAGAAATAATAGTATTAAGAAAGAGTAAGGCAAAAAATGTCACATGTTAAAGCCGGTGGTACCGCGAAAAATATCCACAACAATGCTGGTCAACGTCTTGGCGTGAAGCGTTTTGGTGGCCAAAAAGTCCGCAACGGTGAAGTTTTAGTTCGCCAAACCGGAAGCACCAAAATTGCTGGTGAAGGTACTTACATGTCCCGCAATTTCACCATTCATGCAGCAAAAGATGGTGTTGTCACTTTTGTGAAAACCAAGAAAACCCACTTCTCTGGTCGCTCATTACCACGCGTCCGCGTAGAAGTTCGCTAAAAAATAAACCCTGCGGGGTTTATTTTTTTATTTAAGACGTTTAGACCATAGGATTTTCTTTTTTTAAATAGTAAGTTTTTTCTTTATTTCTAGAGCATAAAAAAGACCCCACAATGAGGTCTTTTTAACATTAAGTCTTCTGCGATCCTATTCGGCGTCAGTAGCTTCTTCAGCTTCTGCAGCATTTTCAGCTTCAGTAGCCTCAGTATCTTCTTCTGCGACTACGGCTTCCGTTTCCGATTCATTTTCCTGCAAGGCAGAAAGCAAAGAATCTTCCACGTTGGCACGCTTTTTCTTCTTTGGTGCTTCGGCAAGCTCAATATCGAGTTCGATGCCGGTAAGCATAGAAGCGAGACGGACGTTTTGACCTTGACGACCGATGGCGACAGATTGCTGATCTTCGGTGACATAGACCTTAGCGCGCTTATCTTCGATTTCAACACGAGTAATTTCGGCTGGACTCAAAGCTTCACGGATAAATTCAGAGAGATTTTCACTCCAGTTGATAATGTCGATTTTTTCACGATCGCCAATTTCGTTCATCACAGCCTGGACGCGCACACCACGGCCACCGACGAAGGTACCAACTGGATCAACACCTGGAACCATGCTAGTAACAGCAATCTTAGTACGACGACCAGCCTCACGAGCGATAGCACGAATTTCGACGACGCCAGTTTCGATTTCAGGGACTTCTTGCATAAAGAGCTGCTTGATGAAGTCAGCGGAACTACGGCTAACTAGAAGCTGAGCACCACGTTCATTGCGTTCGATAGTCTTGATCAAAACCTTGATACGGGAACCGACTTGGTAATACTCCCCGTCGATTTGGTCGGACTTGAGCATAATACCAGTGGTACGACCAAAATCAATACGTACGATATTGCGTTCGACACGGGCCACCATACCAGTCATAATGGTACCGATTTTATCTTCAAAGATGGAAAGAATGGCTTCATGTTCAGCTTCGCGAAGGCGCTGCATGATTACCTGCTTGGCGGTCATGGAAGCGACGCGACCGAATTTAGTAACTGGGTGAGATTCTTCAAAAGTTTCACCGATAGCCTTACCTTCAGCTTCACCTTCTGGGATTTCAGTAGCTGGATTGTAAGCCAAACCATCTTCAATGACTTCTTTAGCGATGAAGACCGTGGCATTACCGGTTTCGCGATTAAGTACGGCGCGGACATTCATATCCTTTTCGCCCTCTTCTTTACGCCAAGCGGCGGCAATGGCAGTTTCAATAATATTCAAAACAGTTTCTTCTGGGAGATTCTTCTCCTCGGCGATAACTTTCACCATCTGAGACATCTGTTTAAGGTCTAAACCTTCCATATTTTCCTTTCTTTTAGTCTAAAATATCCGACCTTGCGGCCGGATATTAAAAGTATATGTTTCTATTATAGCGAAGATAGCGAGATTGTCAAATTACTTGGCAGTGAAATAACCAGGTTGCGCGGCACCACGGTCGATGCGGAGCCAACTGAGATCCGCCAGGGCTGGGTTTGGCGCATAAGAACCGTTGCTACCACGAAGCAGTAATTGATTGGTGAACATTTGAGAATTAATATTCTGAGGATAGTTAGTGGGAGCCGCCTTCGAAGTATTAAAATCCTTGCTAGCTGTGACGTAGATTCGCTGAAGCTTGGATGGCACGGAAAACCCATACATAAACATGCCGAAAAAATTCCTCACATTTGATGTGTCAAAATCCGCCTGCGATAGCTCGATCTCTTGAATATTCATCAGATTGGCGAACATACCCTGCATATTTTGCACCTGACCGGTATTAAACTTCTTACTGAATTTAAGATTAGTGAGAGATTTCATAGAGTTAAACATATCAAACATCGTAGTAACTTTGGAAGTATCAAAAGAGGATAAATCGAGATTAGCAAGTTTCTCCACCTGAAAGAACATTTGTGACATATCGGTGACATTTCGAGTGTCAAACTTGGAAAGATCGAGAGTTGGTAAATTTTTCACACCCCAGAACATACCGGTCATATTAGTCACTTTAGAAGTATTCATATGTGAGAGATTAAGTGAGGTGAGACTACTCATATTAGTGAACATGTAATGCATATCGGTGACATTACTAGTGTTAAGATGCGTGAGGTCGAGATTCGTCAGATTCTTCACATCATAGAACATACCGGACATATCGGTGACGTTTTCGGTATCGAAACTGGAGAGATCCAAACTAGTGAGACCAGTGTTTCTGAACATCCCCTGCATATTGATAACTGAGCGAGTGTCAAGTCCAGAGAGGTCGATATCGTCCAGATTAGTAAAGTCAAGGAACATGTAGGAACTGTCGTAATTCAGTTCCACCTTATCGGCAAGACTATAATAATAAAAAGTTTCACTAGCTGGATTAAACCAACCCAGCACCTCTGCATCAGAGGTGCCGTCATCTTCAAGATGCACCGGATTATCGACGACAGTTGGTGGAGACATACTGCGAGCAAAATGCTTAATTTTATCAAGACCACCAGAAGTATCCTTCATGGCATTACGCCAATAGAGACTAGAAAGGGTTAAAGCGCGAGGTGGATAATCATTAGTAATGACAGTCACCATCAGAGTATTCGTGTATTCCCCACTAGAAAGATTCGGAGCTAGCTTAAGACCCATATCTACCTGATGTGTATCGGTATTAGTAACCGGTTTAGAGCTATTCTGAACCAGCATTATTGGTGAAGAAGCTGGTGGGATTGGCATAAACTCGCCGTAATTCCCTAACCTAATACCCCAAGTGTTACTAGGAAAATTAGTTAGAGTGAGATTTTGACTAATCGAATTAATGCGGTCAGAATTAGCAGCACTAGTCATGGCGGTTTCATTGGTCTGCGCGCTAATCATCACTTGATAGCCCGTAGTGTTATCCGTAGTAACCGTGAGATTCATCGGATGATCTTCAGATTGAGTGAGAGAATTAATGATTTGATTACCGTTAAAATGAGCATCGGCATCAAAAGAAACCGCGATTCCCGGCACACGCAAGGCTTCCGTATTTTTTGCGAAAAAAAAAGCATTAAAAGTCAACGCCACAAGAAAAGTTAAAAGTGCGGTGTGGATAATTTGAGTTTTAGATTTTTCAATAATTTTTCTAAACATAAACTTTGTCCATTTTAGCATAAGTTTTTTGAGTTTTAATTAGTTTATAAGTAATTATGGAGTCTTCAAAGTGAAGCAACCCTTACGTCCTGGATGATTGATACACAGGCCATCAAGGTTAGCATCGTTTGGATTGGTCCAGTAGCCACCATTGTATTTTTTAGACTACACCAGAAAAATATCTGGGAAGAGATTTGTGATGATTGGCATAGTAATTTAATTTTAGCACAAACTTTTTTGGCGCGAAATAGTAATTATGCTTAATGTGCTATAATTAGGAAAAGTAAACGAGATTTTTATGAATATTCCACATGGCCTGAAGAATGAGAATGAAATGCCGGAAACGCTTCTCGCGCTAGATATTGGTACTGAATATATCAAAGCGGTGATTGCCGAACGTCAAGAAGGTGATAAGTTAATTATTCGTGGTGTCGGCAAAGAACATCAGGCGATGGGCAATATGTACGCGGGGGCGATTGCGGATATTCCAGCAGTGATTACTGCCTGCGAAAAGGCTTTATCACGCGCAGAAAACATGGCTGGAGTAGTAGCCAGAACCTGTTCCGTGGGTATTGCGGGTGAACTAATTAAGGGCAATACGAAGACGGTGCGCTACCGTCGTAAAGATGGCAATAAGCCAATTTCTGATCAAGAAATGCAATTAATTATTAAACGCGTACAAGATAAGGCCGAAGAGCAGGCTCGTGAAGAAGTCGCACTAGAAACCGACAACCCAGACGTGGAAGTCCGCCTGATTAATTCGGCGATTGTTTCCCTTTCGATTGACGGGTACAAAGTAAGTAATCCGATTGGCTTTAAGGGCTCAGAATTGGTTTTGCAATTTTACACCGCGTTTGCACCATTAGTGCACATTTCGGCGATTGAAAAAGTCTGTGCCGAATTAAACCTTGATTTAGTGGCCGTGGCAGTAGAGCCTTTTGCGGTTTGTCGAGCTTGTCTTGGTAATAATCTGGACTCTAATCTCTCGGCCATCGTGATGGATATTGGTGGTGGTACGACCGATATTGCCGTAGTGGATAATGGTGGAGTGGAGGGGACTAAGATGTTCGGCATCGGTGGTCGCAGCTTCACGCATCAGGTAGCTAGTAGGGTGGGTCTCGATTTTGACACCGCGGAATTAGTGAAAATCCAATATAGTGGGCTACTTTCTAACGGCCTACATGCGCTGAAAACCTTGACGGTTTCTGATGCAGAACGTATGAACGAAGTGCAAAATATTTTGAATGTGCCGGATCGTATGAAAAAAGTGGAAAAAGCCATCGCGGATAATACCGAAGTTTGGGTTTCTGGCGTAGGGCTAGCCTTATCTGATTTTTCTTTGCTCGAGGCTTTACCAAATAAGATTCTTCTTTGTGGTGGTGGGGCTGGGCTTTCGACTTTGCAAGAAGCACTAGCCACTTCGGATTGGTATGAAGAATTACCTTTCGCTAGGCGCCCAGTGATTCATTTGCTGGATGATGTAGATATTCCAGATATTCAAAATGCTACAGAAATTGATTTGGATTATTCCTTTATTACGGCCTTTGGACTATTACGCGTCACAGTGGACACCTTGAATAGCGAAGAAGAAGATACTGGACTTCGCGCAAAATTAGCCAAGTTACTACAAAACTAGTGACCAGAATGTCGCATGCCTTTTATCGGACCGCTCAAGGAGAAGAGAACGCCGCATACCTCGTTCCGGAGACGCTCTAGGCCGCGAGTCCGCGTCCCAAGGGGCGAACGGCCAAGCTTATGCTCCGTCAGAGGTAAGCGGCATTCTCTTTTTTAAAACCTAAAAAGTCTAATTACGGTTTTCTAGTGAAGTAACCTGGGCGGCTATTAGTCGGGTCGTCGATGCGGAGCCAGGTTTTATCAGCGGTAGATGGATCAGAAAGGAAGGAGCCAGCGCCACCGCGAAGATTTTTTCTACCAGTAAATACATCAGCTGATTGATTAATGTTAGAAATATCAAAATCTTCAGATGTATAAATATTTTTTAGCTTATCGCCGTTTAAACATTCGAAGCTAATATTATCCCAGTCTAACAAGGCAAACATCTTAGTGACGTTGGTTAATTTAGTAGTCCTAAAAGTACTTAAATCTAGTGAGTCTAGACTACAGGTACCTACAAACATCATCAGCATATCTTCTACCTTGTCAGTGACAAAATTAGGACCGAATTTTAGACTACTTAGAGACAATGTATAATTAAACATACTATTCATATCTGTAACATTTGATGTGTCGAAATTGGATAAATCTAGCGACTTAAGTTTTGGTGTATCGCTAAACATGCTGGCCATGGATGTTACTTTACTAGTATTGAACTTTGAACCGAATGTAATACTTTCTATCGATTTAGCATCCCTAAACATATTATTCATATCTTCAACCTTGGATGTGTCAAAATTAGATAGATCAATATTTTTAATCTTCTCCATTTTACTAAACATACTACTCATATCCGTGACGTTGCTAGTACTAAAATTAGACAGGTCAATTGTTTTCAGGGTTTTATCCCAATAAAACATCTTACCCATGTTTTCTACTTTTTCGGTACTAAAATGAGATAAATCAATATCCTCTAGATTTTCGAGCATAGAAAAAGCTTCTTTGCTATTCTTATTAAAGTAAACCTTATTAGATTCAGAGCAAAAATAAAGAGTATGATTATCAAAATCCATCCACATGTAGACTGGATAATCCGATTCTGCCGAATCTATTTTAGTATATGTAGAGATCTTTGATTGGTCCAAACTAGGACACCATTTAATATGATGGATGTTAGTATATTTTTCACCAATTGCATAGCCTACATATCTAAATGATATCATTCCGATTAAACTATTTAGATGGTCGCGAATAATTGCCTGTTGCTCGTAGGGGTTCGAAATCACCGTAATAATTAGAGTGTTTTCATAGCTACCACTTTCAAGTGATGAGCTGAGCTTCATACCGAAACTTAGATTATTCGATTCACTGCCGTTGGTTTTGGCCGTGGTTTGTAAAAAAGTAGAGGGTGAGTTTAGCGATGGAATAGGATTATAGTTAGTTTCTGAGGCTACCTTATATCCCCAGGTGTTATTAGGTAGTGAATTTAAAGTCGCCGCCGACAAAATCGAATTAATTTTATCAGAAGCAGAGGGTGAAGAATTAGTAAGGGCGGTATCCTCAGAGCTAGAACTAATGGTAGCAGTATATCCGGTCCTATTAGTCGTATTAACGGTTAATCTTAGGGGTATTTCGGTAGTATGGTCTGTGGAATTTATCACCTGGTTTCCATTGACCTGCAGATTCGCTTGATCCACGGAAGCGGAAAGTGTCGGAACGAAGAGAGCGGAAGTATTGTTGCTAAGAATTAGATTAGAAAAAGAAATAATACCTAAAAATAATCCGAGAAGCTTAAATTCTCTATTAAACAACCCCCCCGTGAGGTTCAATCGTTGTGATTTTTGGCTAATCATATATATTATTTTAACATAAACAGGATGGTTTTTTGGTATTAAAAAGAATGTTATCTTGTCTTTTGCCTGATCTTCTAAAAAAGAATGTCGTCTTGCCTTTTGAGGACATAAGCTTGGGCAAGCGCCCTTGAGCGGTCCGATAAAAGGCATGCGACATTCTTCCCCCTTGAGTGACCAGTAATAGATAAGCGGCATTCTTCCTTAAAAACAGAAAGCCACCCGTTTGGGTGGCTACTCTATATAATTTGGCACCTTGCTATCTTCCCGCTGTTGCAGTATTATCGCCGCTACTGGGCTTGACTTCTGTGTTCGGAATGTAAACAGGTATTTCCCCAGCGCTATGGGCACCAATGGCGCAATTAAATGCGAATATTGATGTCCATGAGGTGTAAAAATTAAATGTGACTTGCGGTGCATCAAGCACCGATTACTAGCTAAGTCTATCAAACTATCCATCTCGTCTAGACAAAATGAATAGTTTGAACATAAAAAGGCGATGGCTCTATTAGTATGCTTCGACTCCATATCTTACGATACTTCCATCTTGCACCTATCAACCAGATCTTCTCTCTGGGAGCTCATAGGGAATTCTAATCTTGGAGTGGGCTTCGCGCTTAATATGCTTTCAGCGCTTATCTCTTCCGAACATAGCTACTCGGCAATGCAACAGGTGGTCACAACCGATACACTAGAGGTTCGTCCGCCCCGGTCCTCTCGTACTAAGGGTAGATCTCCTCAAAATTCCTAACGATCATGCCGGATATAAACCGAACTGTCTCACGACGTTCTGAACC
>JABCPS020000038.1 GCA_013332955.2 Candidatus Saccharimonadota bacterium
CCTGGACGAATAAAATCGAGCACTTTAAGAAGAGCAATGTTGCACCAGCTGCTTCTATGAACACAGTGAATATCGAGGATGAAGACTCGGATTACGAAATAAAGCTCTGGCTAGATTCAGCAGATAAAACCGCTTATTACTATACTGAACCAGAGAAAGTGTATTTGAATGAGAATAGTAGTTATATGTTCCTTCGTACGCCAAATATTCTAGATATTGATATTTCTAACTTCGACACCTCCAAGGTAATAGACATGGAATATATGTTTATTGGTATGAGTAGCCTCACCTCTCTAGATATTTCTAACTTCGACACCTCCAAGGTAACAAATATGGAGTGTATGTTTTATTATATGTCCAGCCTTACTTCTCTAGATATCTCTAACTTCGACACCTCCAGGGTGACAAATATGCAGAATATGTTCGCTCTTTATGACGAAGACATCTCGAAAGATAAGTTAGAAAAAATTTATGTAAATAATGATTTTAATACATCACAACTTACATTTACGGGTTTTTTCAATATGTTTGGAAATCGCAAAAAGCTTCGTGGCGGTGCCGGTTCATATCTCTCTAATCCATCCACAGCGGATAAAACTTGGCTCCGCATCGATGACCCAGTCCATGGCCGCCCAGGCTACTTCACTAGAAAATCATAATCAAATTGTCGATTATTCAAATTCAAAGTAATTTTTTAGAATTGTCACGAAGTGATTCTTCGGTAAATTAAATTTTTTGTGTGGTGCATAGGTTTTGATTGCAAAAAGAAAATCCGCTAGTTGTTTTCGCGTCGAACTAAAGCCGTGCATTAAACAAATTTCTCTTAAAACCTCTAGCGCTACTTTCTCATCGGCCACAAGAAAAAGTTCTTTTTTGTGAAAATTTTTTCCCACTACGGTTTGTTTCGCTAATTCCGTCACTAATTTTTCGATTTTACCCCTTAGTTTGTTTTGCTTCTCAAACAAATTAATGATATCTGTTCGCGCCGTCTCGTCTAGCTCCGCCATCTTTTCGCGTACTCGATTGCGCAAATAATTTGTCTCGTGGTTGGTCGGATCCTGTCGAAAACGTATATTCCGTTCGCCTGCAAATTTCAGTACGTCCTGTTTCCACATCTTCAAAATAATAAAAGGCCGCACAAGCTTATCGCTATAAAAAGGTGTGAGTCCTCGCCAACCAGTACCACGAATTAAATTGATTGCAATCGATTCTAGGACGTCATCTAAGTGGTGCGCGGTGCAGAGAGTGCCACCCTCTTTTTCTTGAATTGTTTTAAGAAATTCGTAGCGTTTCTTGCGTGCCAACTCCTCTGAAACTCCCTCCCCAAGCTCCAACCTAGTTTCATAAAATTTCACTCCCAGTTCCTGGCATTTTCGGCGCACAAAATTTGCGTCCTCTGCACTAGATTTGCGTGTACCGTGGTCGACATGCACTACGATAATATCGGCATGTGCGTACATGGCAAGAAGCGCCATCGAATCCACGCCACCCGAAACTGCCAAGATTAATTTCATGATTCTATTATACTCTATCTCATCTCTGTTATAATATAGACATGAATTCCGCAAATATTAGAAATTTTTGTATCATCGCTCACATCGATCACGGTAAGTCCACTTTGGCTGACCGCATGATGGAAATCACTGGCACTGTCGAAAAGCGCCAGATGAAATCTCAGCTCCTCGACTCTATGGAGCTTGAGCGCGAAAAGGGGATTACGATTAAACTTACCCCAGTACAAATGAAATACAAGGGCTACGAGCTCAATCTGATTGATACTCCCGGCCACGTGGATTTTTCTTACGAAGTCTCTCGCTCCTTGCAAGCGGTTGAGTCGGCTATTTTGGTGGTCGACGCCACTCAGGGCATTCAAGCGCAAACTCTCGCCAATGTTTATCTCGCAATCGAGCAAAATCTCACCATTATTCCGGTGATCAATAAAGTTGACCTGCCGGCTGCGGATGTTGAGCGGGTTTCTAGTGAAATTATTAATCTTTTAGGCTGTGACCCGTCAGAAATTATTCCAGTCTCCGCCAAGACTGGTCTCAATGTCGAAAAAGTTCTCGATCGTATCATTGAATTCGCTCCAGCGCCAAACAAATCTTCTGTCGATACTTCGCTCAAAAATTCTGCAACGCTTCCTACATCCAATTCTGCAGCACTTCCTTCTTCCACCCCTGAAACCCGTGCCCTGATTTTCGACTCTTACTTCGATGACTACCGTGGCGTGGTGCTTTATGTGCGTATCGTCGATGGCTCGATTGCTAAAAATGCTGCCATCGAAATGCTTGCTACTAAGACCTCCGGCATTGCCCTTGAAGTTGGTATTCTGAAGCCAGAAATGTCGCCCAAAGACAGTCTTAGTGAAGGGGAAGTCGGCTATATCGTGACCAACCTTAAAACCACACGCGAAGCAAAAGTCGGTGATACCGTTACTCTGAAAAAGGCTCCCGCTAAAAACCCTCTGCCAGGTTACAAAAATGTCCTACCGTTTGTCTATGCCGGATTTTTCCCAGTCAGTAATGATCAGTATAAGGATTTAAAAGAAGCTATCGAAAAACTTTCGCTCTCTGATTCCGCCCTGCGTTTCGAGCCAGAAAATAGCCCAGTCTTAGGTTTTGGTCTTCGCATCGGCTTCCTGGGTCTACTCCACATGGATATTATCAAGGAACGTCTCGAGCGTGAATTTAAGCTCGATCTCGTGGTTACTAATCCTTCGACCAACTATGAAGTTACCTTAAATTCCGGTGAAGAACTCGAAATTAAGTCTGCGGCCAATCTTCCGGATGCTTCGACTATCGCTGAAATTCGTGAACCATGGGTGAAAGGAGAAATTATTCTGCCGGTTTCCATGATTGGCAATGTCTTACAGCTCATTGTCGAGAAGCGTGGTTTGCAGAAAAATATTTCTTATCTTGAAGATCGTGCCCTGATTGATTTTGAGGCGCCAATGGCCAATCTCCTGACCGATTTTTATGATCAATTGAAGTCTCTCACCTCTGGTTATGCTAGCTTTAACTATGAAATTAATGGCTATCGTGCGGAAGATTTGGTGCGTGTCGATTTTCTCGTGGGTGGTGAAAAAATGGATGCCTTGGCTCTGATGTGTCACCGCTCGGAGGCGGACGCACTTGGTCGTTCCATTACTAAGAAGCTAAAAGAGGTCATTCCACGTCAAAACTTTGAAGTCGCACTTCAGGCTGCCATCGGTGCGCGCATTATCGCGCGTGAAACTATCGGCGCCTTCCGCAAAGATGTTACTGTGAAGATTCACACCGGTGACCGTGATCGTAAGGCGAAGTTACTTGAAAAGCAGAAACGTGGTAAGGCTCGTATGAAACGCTTCGGCAAGATTGATATTCCGTCGGAAGCCTTCACCGTAATGCTGAAGCGTGACTAAAATTAATATTCCACCAGAGGCCTTCACTATGGTGCTGAAACTCGATTAAGCTCTAACCTAAAATAGGCGCCGATCTCGCGCCTATTTTTATCAACCGAAAGCATTGTTCAATTACTTTAATTTTTCATTGTCCAACTAGTTTAATTTTTGCCTAATCTTCGCTAAAGTTTTTTCGAAAATTTCCTCTCGGGAGCCGCTTGCGTCAATCTCAATTAGGAGTCCCTTCTCACGATAATATTCCAGCACTGGTAAGGTTTTCTGGTTAAATTCATTTAAACGCCTCAAGAAAACTTTTAGGGAAGCATCATCTGCGCGTTGTTCGCGACCGGCGCCCACCAGATTTAACATAAAGCGACGAATTACCTCTGCCTTGGCTAATTTTAGATAGATCACCGCCCTTGTCGGATGCCCGGATTCAATAGTTTTTCTTAAAATTTCTTTTTCCTCGCCCGTCCAACGTCCCACACTCGAAAGAATTAACGGTAAATTTTTTAGTTCCGTCTTATCGAAATAGGGAAGCACGATTTCATAAAATAAATCCGTTGGCGCGAGTGAGCCGTCCGCAGTTAAAGCCTGTTGGTTTTCCGCTTCGTACTGGCGAATCATTGCTCCAGAAGAAAGCAGTTTTCCATCAAAGTAGGCTGCTAATTTTTCCCCTACCGTATCCTTGCCGCACATCGGTAGGCCGAAAATATTAATACTACCAGTACCTAATTTGGTTTTTAATAAATCGCGCTCGTCCATTTTCGCCCCTTCTAAATATTTTTCATATTCTATCATGAATTTATCGCTTCGCCCACCACACATATCACTTCACACACCATGTGTATCAATTTGTCCACCGTACTTTTTGTCCAAAATTAGCACTCTTGAATTTTGAGTGCTAAGTGATATAATTAAATCATTAATTATGAATAACGAAATTAAACTCACAGAACGTCAAAAACTCATCCTCTTCGCCATTATCGAGGAGTATGCTGATGTTGCCACCCCTGTTGGCAGTGTTACTTTAGCTAAATTATTCAATGTTTCTTCTGCCACCATTCGTTCGGAAATGGCACGTCTCGAGGAGCTGGGCTATATCACTTCGCCTCACACTTCTGCCGGCCGCATTCCGACCGATTACGGTTACCGTTATTACGTAAACTCGCTTTCATCTAATCCTCATCTGGGGAATTGCGTAGAGGCCTCCACTCAGGATTCTGCCGCCTTTGATTCTGAGTCGAAAAAGTCAGCTTCAGATTCTATCTTAATTTCTGATGAATCTGCAGAAGCTCTCGAAATTATTGATTCCATTTTTAACCATTGGCTTAATCCTTCACCTCTTAAGGCTCTCGGCAGTGGGGAGGAAAATGAGGGTAGCCGCAGTCTTCACGCTTTGGAGGTTCGTATTAATGCTCAGGAACGTGCTGATTTTGCTATTCGCTCGGCCGTCGACATGTTAGTTGAGCTGACCGGTAATCTCGGTCTTGCTACCATTGGTAACCAGCTTTATTATTCTGGTATTTCCAAACTTTTTTCTCAGCCAGAATTTGTTGATTACGAACGTATCCAGGCAGTTTCGAAGCTACTTGATAACCTTGAACCATGGCTCCACGAAGCCAAGCCAGGTGAACCACTGAATATTTTCATCGGTCACGAAAATCCGATCGGCAAGAATTCTGATGCTTCACTTATTATTAGTAAATTCCGTTCACCGTACTCAGATGATAGTTACATCGGTGTCCTCGGTCCTACCCGTCAAAATTATGCTAAAATCATGAGCCTAGTCCGCCATGCCGGTCGCTATTTAGAAAACACTTTGTAAGAGGAGAAAATATGTCAAAACCACAAGATGATAAGTCAAATTTTAATTTCGAAAATTCTGAAGCTGAGAATCTAAATCAAGCTAGTCCAGAAGTGAATTTTTCGGATAATCTTGATCAATCTGCTGACCCTATCTCTGCAGAATTCGTCAATCTAAAGCAGCAAAATGCTGAATTTTTGCTTGATCTCCAGCGTACACGTGCAGATTTTGAAAATTTCCGCAAGCAGGTTGAAATGCAACGCGAACAAGCTAAGAAAACCGCTACTCATAGCACTATTTTGAAATTTCTCCCGCTGATTGATGACATGGGCCGCGCTATTTCCGCTCACACCGAGGCACTTTCTCCCGTTCAAAAAACCTTCGAAAAAACTATGAAATCCCTCGGTCTAGAAAAAATTGATGCTAATCCAGGTACGATCTTTAATCCCGAGCTTCACAATGCCATCTCTATGGAAGAAGGTGAAGGTGACCAGGAAGTTATCGCTGAAGAATTGATTCCAGGCTATCTCTACCAAGGCGAAGTTTTACGTACTGCCATGGTTAAAGTTACTCACCAGGCCTAAATCATTTAGAAAATTCATTGAGTCGTTTCTTTGGTTCGTGCCTTTGATTCGTGACTTTGGCCCATGATTTTGAGTCGTGTCTCTGACTCGTGCCTCTGATCCGTGCCTTTGCTCAGTTTCTTTGAGTCGTGTCTCCGCCCGGCTCAATTTTTTGCGCCAAAAAATCTCTTAACGCTTATGCTATAATATTTAATATGTATAGTGGTGAGCGCTTTATCAATTTAGATAATTTATTAGCTAGGGTCCGCATTTGTAATTATTTGACGGTTGCCCAATTCTTCCTGCAAGATAATTTTCTCTTAGAATCCCCCTTGAAGCCAGCCGACATTAAACCACGTTTGCTCGGTCACTGGGGTACTTGTCCAGGGATTAATCTGGTTTACGCTGCGCTAAGGGCTTATTTTGGCCAGCGCGACTTTACCTTTGTTTTGGGTCCAGGCCATGGTTTTCCTGCGCTCCAGGCTAACCTGTTTTATGATGGGGAATTAGCTAAGGTTGACCCTACGCTTTCTCGTGACTATGCCGGCCTCAAAATTATTTCCAAGATGTTTTCCCGCATTGGTGGTTTCCCGTCTCATGCTAGCCCGGTCACCCCAGGTGTGATTTGTGAAGGCGGCGAACTGGGTTATTCACTCGCCACCGCTTATGGTTCCGTACTCAATCGCCCTAATTATACTACGGTAGCTCTCATCGGCGATGGTGAATTTGAAACCGCCACCATGCTTGGTAGTCTCAATCTTAATCGTTTGTTGCTCAGCGAATCAAATGGTCGGGTTTTGCCGATTTTACATCTTAATGGTTACAAAATCTCTGCGCCAACCGTCGCCAGTCGCCGCTCCGAGCACGAGTTGAAAGAGCTAATCAGAGGTTTCGGCTACACGCCAATTCTAGTCAAGGAAACGCTTTCCGAAACTTACGAAGAATTTGGTAAAAAATTTAATACTTCCGCCAATTTTACTCCTGAGCTTGATGAAAAATTGCAAAAAAATCTCTTAGAAAATCTACTGCAAGCGCTCTTCCAGGCTGAAACCACTGAAAATCCACCATTTATTATCTTCGTCTCCGAAAAAGGTCTCACTGGTCCTCGCCAAGCTGAGGGTATGAAAGTACGTGATAATTTTAAATCCCACCAAGTGCCACTACCTAACGCTAAAACCGATGAAACTGAGCTTAAGATGCTCGAAAAATGGCTCAAAACTTATCGTTTCAACGAACTATTTGATCAAGAGAAAGGATTTTTGATTCATGAAAACTAAATCTCCCGCCAAGGCTTTTGGTGCTTTGCTTTCTGAAAAAATGCAAAGCGACCCAGATTTTTATCTCTTTTCTCCTGATGAAACCACTAGTAATAAAATTGATGCTGTTTACGACCAGACTACCCGCGCCTGGGGCGACCTGGCTATCGAAAAATGGGATATGCCAGAATCTGCTACTGGACGTATTGTGGAGCTTCTTTCGGAAAATGTACTCTTTTCTACTATGGTCGGCCACTTAATGACCGGAAAAGATGCTTTGATGACCAGCTACGAAGCTTTCTTTTCAATCATCCTTTCACAAATTATCCAACACCTAAAGTTTCTCGAACAGGCCGAAGCTGTCTCTTGGCAAAAGTCTTATCCTTCCGCCAATCTTCTCAGTACCAGTACTTGTTGGCGTCAGGACCACAATGGCTTTTCTCATCAATCACCAATCCTTCTCTCTGCCTTGCTCGCTCGTCCAGGGCATCACGTCTCTTGTCTCTTTCCGCTCGATGCTGAAAGTGTGAAACCATGTTTCCATTATCTATTTGAGCGCCAAAATCAAGTCAATTTGGTTACTCTCAATAAGACCGAACAGCCAGTCTTTCTAAACGAAAAACAAGCCGAACTTTGTTTTAAGCGAGGTATTTGCTTCTTCGACACCACCAAGTTAAATGGTTCGCTTCAGGCTCTTGATAACTCTGAAATTCCAGAGTATGATTACATTTTTGTTGCGGCTGGCGATATTAGTTTTAATGAATCCTATCAGGCTGTGAAGCAGCTTCAGCAAGATTTGCCAAAGCTAAAGATTGGTCTCGCCTATATTTCTGCGCTCACCTATACTGGTGTCGGTTTTGCCGAACAGCCACTTCCAGTCTCAGAATTTAATCAGATGTTTGGCTCTAGCGCGAAAATTATTGCGAACTTTCATGGCTATCCACATGATTTGAAAAATATTTTAGCTAACTACACTAATCCGAAGCGTATTCTATCTCATGGTTACGAGGAGCAGGGAAGTACGGTCACACCATTTGCTATGCTTGTCATGAACCAAACCTCTCGTTTCCATCTTATGCTCGATGTGGCAAAGGCAGAAAAATCCACCGACTTAATTAGTAAATATCAATCCGAGATTGATAGCCGTATGGCTTACGCTTTGGAGCACGGTGAGGACCAAGCGTAAGACTATAAAAATATAGCATCAATCACAAATATAGTATCAATTGCGAGCTAAAAAATAACCCCCACTCTGGGGGTATTTTTATGACTTTTTCTTTAGGAAAGGCTTGTGCATTTTTTTCTGTTTTTCTGGTGCTAATTTAGCAAACATCATGCGCCCAGAATTAGTTTGCAGGAATTTTTCAAACATTACATCCACTGAATCGCCAATTTTATCGCTGGCATTATCTACTACCACCATCATGCCGTCTGGAAGATAGCCTACACCTTGTTTTGGATTACTACCAGTACTAGTAATCTTCAAAGTAAAACATTCACCTGGTAGATATTCAGAGCGTAGTTCCACTACAAGCTCATTAATGTTGAGAACATCAATATTCATCGTCGAAGCTACCTTGCCAAGATTGTAATCAATCGTCATAATCGAGCCGTGATTTTCTTCAGCTAGTTGCAAAAGTCTTTCGTCTACTGGCGTACGATCCAGTTCGTCCTTCAGAATTACTACATCAGTCGAAGGGATACGCTCAAGTTCTGATACTACATCTAGCCCAAATCTGGCACGTGTGCGTTTTTCGCTATCTTTCCCATCGGCTAATAACTGCATCTCATGGATTACACTACGTGGGATAATTAAAATCCCGCCTAAGAATCCAGTTTGTGCCACTTTTAGTACGCGTCCATCCATCAAAGCCGATGAGTCGACATAAATTTTTCGTTTTTGGCCAAAATAATTAAAGCTCTTCTTGAAAGAACGGTATGCAAGAAAGCTAGTTTCAATTAAGATGAGGCCATGAATGATTAAAGAAATAATTTCCATAAAACCTTTCTTATTATGTTAAAAAATATCTAAGCACATCCCCCTCGGTATCCGAAGCTATTGTATCACCGATTAAGAAATAATACCAAAAAATCTTATGTAATTTTTACTATCCAGAAATTTCATAATTTCTGCCTAAAGGTTCTAGCTCCATAATAAATGGAGCTAGAATTTATTAAATTTAAACTCAGTTTATGAGCCTAATTTACTAGTAACGGTGCTACCAGCGCTATCTTTTAATGTTACTACGATAGAAGTTTCACTTCCGGTCATTGTGTAGGTTGTAGTATTGTCGCCAGCTTGGGCGGTTCCAGAAGCTACTACTGTGCCATCTACGGAAACCGTGTAGCTGTCTAATTGTTCAGAACCTGCTTTTGCTTCAAACTTCAGTACCGAGCCACTGTTAATCGTACTATTTTTAATCCTTACCGTAGGTGCACGATAGGAACAGTCATCTGTGGTGAATGGGTCATAGCCGTCAGCAGATTTGGCAAAGCTCTTATTCTTCGAAATTGGGTCAATGGTAAAGCTGATATCTACTTCTTCGATTAAGCTTGGGTCAGTACAATCAGAAGCTTTGTGTTTGTTGATGCGGTTAAATTTCATTTTTTCAGTCTGAGCACCCGAGGTCTTATTATTGAACCAACTTGGGAAAATATCGGTAATTCCACTTACGGTAAGCGTTTGAATTCCGGCTGGTTTTTGTACCTTATCGCCAGATTTCCACTTGCCGGCATTGGCATAAACATCCTTATGCACAGGTTCCATGTAGTCATTGACTACGCGACGCACGATTGTGTTTGAAGAGTTTGTTACACCGCGACCATCGTGGTTGCCATTCCAGACCACTGTTGCCACCACTGGTGAATAAGAGGCAATGAGCGAGTCTTTCGTTACGGTCGAAACACTAGTCGTAGTTGTACCAGTTTTGGTAGCAGTCCAAACTCCAGGCACCACAAAACCGAATGACGCACCTAGACTTCCGAAGACCATTGAACGAGCAGAGGTGTCACTGAGAATGTCGGAAACCATGTAAGCGGCCTGGGAGTCAAGTACACGATTACCAGAGGTATCTTCCCATTTTTCGAGTACATCACCTGAACCGTTTTTGACTTCTAGGATGTATGAAAGTGGTTTATATACACCACCACGAGCCAGGGAAGCATAAGCATTCGCGTGCTCAATCGGTTTAACGGTACAACCCGAACCAATCGCGATCGAGAGGCCACCAGAAGTATCCGTACAATATGACATGTCACCTAAATCATGTGCAGTCTTAATGCTATCTTCGATGCCATTGATATAGAGGGCTTTTACAGCTGGAATATTCAAAGAGTTGGCCAAGGCTTTGCGAATTGAAATATTACCATAAAAAGCTCCGGTGTAGTTACGCAATTTACAGTTACCAGTAAAGCCAGCACAATAGAAATTGTCGATATTTTCATCTTTCAAAATCGAGCCAGCACCATAGTTCGCCCCTTCACGCTGTTTGAAGAGTGGAGCGTAGTCCAAAATTGGCTTAATTGATGAGCCTGGTTCGAGTAGTGACGTGGACGCATTTACTTCACCATAAACTGGTTTGCTCCAGTCGGCAGAACCCACCATCGCAATCACTTGTCCGGTTTCTACATCGACAGAAGAGAGGGAAATATTGTCGCTACCATTCTGGTACATCAATGCAGAACCGTTAGCCACTGCCTTTTCCGCATATTCCTGAGCTTTCAAATCCAGACTAGTTTTAATCGTGAAACCACCTGCACGCATCGTCTTTACGCCATATTTTTCCTCTAGTTGGCGCTTCACTTCGAGCACGAAATGAGGAGCCTTAATATCAGTATAACGGCTGGATTCTGGTTGGATTGACTCGAGAACTTTTTCTTCTTTTGCTGCTTTAGCTTGATCTTCTGTAATATACCCCATCTTTACCATCACATCCAAAGTTTTGTGTTGGCGCTCAATCAGAGATTTATTATAGGCAGTATTATATGGACTAAGTAAAGTTGGGTTATTTGGGATGGAAGCCAGCAATGCTGATTCACCGAGAGTTAAATCTTTAGCTGATTTTTTGAAATAAGCCTGCGCTGCACTTTCTACACCATTACGACGACCACCATAAGGTGATTCATTGAGGTACATGGTGATAATTTGCTCTTTGGAATACATCTTCTCGACCTCAAGCGCCAAAATCATTTCCTTAATCTTACGAGGTAAGCCAGAAACCGTACGGTTGCCAGCTTCGTCTGCAAAATAAACCTGCTTAATTAGCTGTTGAGTCAAAGTTGAACCACCTTGCACGCCACGGCCAGTCACGGTTGAAAGTGCTGCACGAATCAAGGCTGAGAAGTTCACACCTGGGTGGTTATAAAAGTCGCGGTCCTCAATCGCCACTGTTGCTTGGCGCATATAGGTAGAAATATTATCTCCGTCCACCACCAGACGATAGTCGCCGTCACCTTTATCCTCCCAAAGAGTCTGCCCATTGCGGTCCAAATAAGTGTTTACGGTACCTGTAACTTTCATTTGGTCAAGGCGAATTTCATCCAAGTCTTTCTTAAAGTAAAGGAATAAGCCACCCACAGCAATGATTGCAAGTAGGAACATCGCGGCACCAAACTTCAAAAGCATAAACAAACCCTTCTTCGAGAAGAGATTGCGAATTACGCGTTTTGGCGCAAGTTTAGCAAAGAAGCGCTTCACTGGTTCTTTTGGTAGCTTAGCTAATTCTTCCGCTTCACGTCTAGCCTTAGCCTCCTGCTTCATTTTATTTTTGTAAACCAAGCTAGAGTAGACATTCATCTTACGATCACTCTTCATAAAAGGTGATTTTTTTGGTGCCTTTGGTTTATCCTTGCTATTTTTTGCCGAAGTTTTATTCATTTCCTTGGATTCTGTAACTAAATTAACATTATTGCTTTGTACTTTTATTGTAGCATTTTCTGTTGGTTTTGGGATATTCTCCTCGCGTAATTTAGTCTCAGTTTTTAGGTTGGATATCCCACCTAGTGGAATCTTTTTTTCTCTGTTGTTAGTAAAAATCTTTTCTTCGCGAGTCGTTAAATATTGTTTCATCGGCGTAGCTTCACGCTTCATCGGTTGACGTAGTTTTTCGCCTGGAGAAACCAGCTTAACGGGTTGTTTATTCGTTACAAAACGAGAAGAATTTTTATTCGACAAAAATTCGTGTATGGAATTAGTTTTATTCGCCGCAGTTTGTTTAGAATTATTTTTTATGTTCGCACTTTTTGAATTGGATTTTGAGTCTGTCACGCAGCCCTCCACTTATTTGTTCAGAATTTAATTATAACACAAGAAAAAATGTTAAAATATTCTTATGAAATTATCCGAAGAACTCATCTGGCGTGGTTTCGCCGCCGAAAATAGCTTTACTAATCCTTCCGAACTTGATGAAAAAGCAAATAAAAGGTTTTATTTTGGCGCCGACCCTTCAGCTGATTCTTTAACTATCGGTAATCTTGCCGCCCTCATGATGTGCGCCTGTTTCGTGCGTCATGGCTATGAGCCAACTCTTCTCGTTGGTGGTGCTACTGGCCAAATCGGTGACCCAAAGGAAAATGGCGAACGCGAATTGAAACCTCTTGAAGAAGTTGCGCATAATAAGGAATGCATTCGTCGTCAAATGGCTAATGTAATTAGTTTTGATGGTGCTGCCGATACGCGAAATGATGGCGACCCAGATAATGACCACTATGAATTACGCCTAGTCGATAACTATGATTGGTTTAAAAATATTAATTTCTTAGATTTTTTGCGTGAAGTCGGTAAAAACTTCTCTATGACGCAGCTTCTCGATCGTAAATTTATCCAAAATCGTATCGGTGAAGGCGGCTCGGGTATTTCTTATGCTGAATTTTCTTACTCTTTGATTCAGGGTTATGATTTCCTTCACCTCTATCGTCATTATGGTATTGATTTACAGCTTTGTGGTGCTGATCAGTTTGGCAACGCCTCTTCTGGTGTTCATCTGATTAAGCGCCTCGAGGGTGGTCGCGCCGATGTTTGGTCTACCCCGCTCGTCATTGATCCGGTGACTGGTCGTAAATTTGGTAAATCCGAAGGAAATGCTATCTGGCTCGCTAGCCAGGATAATGGCTCCGGCAATTACACTTCAATCTTTGATTTTTATCAATTCTGGCTTAATCAGTCTGACCAAGCCGTCGAGTCTTTGATTAAAATTTACACCGTTCTTTCGAAAGATGAAATCGACCAGATTCTTGCCGCACATCAAGCTCATCCAGAGCTGCGTATCGCTCAGAAAGCCCTTGCTCGTGGTGCCACCGAGGTGGTCCATGGTAAATCCTCTGCTGCCGCCGCGATAACTCTCACAGAACTTCTCTTCGGTGGTCGTAAGGTGGAGACTCTTTCTGAATCGGAAATCGAAAGCATCACTATCCTCTTGCCACATTTGAATCTTGATGGCGGTGAAATTAATTCAATCGACGCTCTCGTTGAGCTTGGTTTGGCGAGCTCTCGTTCCGAAGCTAAAACCTTGATTTTGGGTAATGCCATCTCTGTTAATAATCAGAAGATTCAAGACCCTGCCTACCAAATTTCTTCCTTCGCCATCTTGAAGCGTGGCAAAAATAAATTTGCTATTGTCAAATAATCGACAAATCTGCTTTTTCCATTGATTTTACTTCTCGACTAGCGTATTCTTAAAATAGAAAAAGTGAGGTAAAGTTTATTTTTCCGAGATGCAAGGAGAATATCACATGTGTACCCATTAAATTCTCGTTCCAAGAACGATTTTACAGAGTAATTTTACAGAAATTCGATAAATAACGGAGGAATTATGGTCAAAGAAAAAGAAACTAAAAAAACTGATGCTGAAAACGGAAAATCCGAAGCCTTAAAGCTTGCTATTGCTCAAATTACTAAGCAATTTGGTGATGGTTCTATCATGAAATTGGGCGATAATCGCAATATCGATGTTGAACTTTTGAAGTCAGGCTCACTTTCACTTGATTTAGCTCTTGGTGGTGGCTATCCTAAGGGCCGTATTATTGAAATCTACGGTCCAGAATCTTCAGGTAAGACTACCTTGGCACTCCATGCCATTGCTGAGATTCAAAAAACTGGTGGCCAGGCTGCCTGCATTGATGCCGAGCACGCCCTCGATCCATCTTATGCTAAGCGTATCGGCGTTGATGTCGATAATCTGTTGATTTCTCAGCCAGATAACGGTGAACAGGCTCTCGAAATTTGTGAAACCCTCGTCCGCTCAAACGCCGTGGATTTAATCGTGGTCGACTCTGTTGCTGCCCTTGTACCACAGGCTGAAATTGATGGTGATATGGGTGATGCTCAGATGGGGCTTCAGGCTCGTTTGATGTCTCAAGCTATGCGTAAGCTCACTGCCATTATTTCCAAGTCTAAGGCTACCGTTATCTTCATTAATCAGATTCGTATGAAGATTGGCGTGATGTTTGGCAACCCTGAAACTACTACCGGTGGTAACGCCCTGAAGTTCTACGCTTCTGTTCGTATTGATATTCGTCGTATCGGCCAGATTAAAGATGGCGAAAATATCATTGGTAACCGCACCAAGATTAAGGTCGTGAAGAATAAGATTGCCGCCCCATTCCGCTCAGCTGAATTTGACATTATGTATAACGAAGGTATCTCTAAGGTTGGCGATGTGCTTGATCTCGCTGTACAATATGGTGTCTTTGATAAGGCCGGCGCCTTTATTAAATACAATGGCGAAACTATTGGTCAAGGTCGTGAAGCCGTGAAACGCGTGCTTAAAGAAAAGCCAGAATTCTTCGCTGAAATCGAGCAAAAGGTTCGCGAAAAAGCTGAAGCGAGCGAATAGTGGCCGCGCTCTCTCTGGAAACCTTTCAGAAAATCTCACAATTAAAGCCAGGAATCAAAGATCCAAATCGTATTAATATTTTTGTTAATCATAAATTTTTGTGCTCACTCAGTTTCAAGGTTTTTTCTGAACAAAATCTCAAAGTTGGCGATGTGCTCATGGAAGAACGTATTGCTGAACTAGTTGCCCTATCTTCACTCGATAAGCTCTATCAATCTACCTTAGAGTATTGTTTGTCACGTCCGCATTCAGAAAAGGAGATTCGAGATTATCTGCATCGCAAGCAGCTTCGTCGTCGTCAGTCACAGATAAAGTATGATAATTTCAAAAAACGCCTAGCCGAGGACGAGGAATATCGCACTAAAATTCAAGAGATGCGTAAAAATGTTCGCGCCCAAAATGAAAAGATTCGCGAAATTGATTTTACAGAAAATAATACCTATGAATATACTGGCCGCAAATCCCTTAATCTTCCCACCAAGCCAGGCGCAGAGATTACGGAAACCCAGATTAATCTCGTAGTTGAGCGTTTGAAACAGGAAAAATTTCTTTCTGACTACAACTTTACGCGTTTTTATATTGATAATCGTAATCAAAGCAAGGGAATTAGTCGAAAAAAACTATTCTACGAACTTAAAAGCAAGGGAATTTCTGAATCTCTGGTGCGCGAAGTACTTGAGAGTGATGAGCTTTTTTCTCAGCGCGAAGATGATACTGAAATCGATAAAATGATCGAGAAGAAATTACGTCGCCCGATCACTCAAGAAAAACTAATGGCCTATCTTGTTCGCCAAGGTTTTTCCTATGATCTAATTAAATCCAAACTCTCTGCTATCGAATCCGAAAATCTCCAATCAAAAAGCTAGTACAAGCCAGAATCAACGTAAAGCAAACTAATTCAATCTAGAAGTTATTCAGTCTGAGTATCTCAATCTAGTTTTCTAGTCAAATCTAGTCTCTAGTCATTCTGGCGGAATGGGTTGACGAAATTCGGTACGAACTCTTCCTGCTCTAGTTTTTCACGGCCTTTTTGCTTAGCTAGATCATCCTTTACGATGATTGCTTCGTCATTAATCTCTAGAATTTCCGAACGATTAATAATCAATTCTGGATCAATGAATGACTTCAGAATTGGACGCTTGACAATTAGTTGCTGAATATAAAAATCGTTTACATCGACCGTGTAATCTATTACTGTCCCTACGCTGTTCTTGCTTTGCGTCTTTACCTTGAAGTTTATTGGCTGAAAATTCAGTTTCACCATTTCATCGATTTTTACTACATCGCCCACATTGAGTAGTTCTTCATCTGAATCAATGATCATCCCGAGATGTGAAAATTCTCGTATACTTCGGACATCTAAAATTGCTCCCGAGTCAAAGCTTACGGTATTTTTGTTAAGAAAAAATCCCAAAATCTTCAAATCATTCGGATCAACAATAATCGATTCAATCGTGCTAATCACCCCACCAGTCCTCAGGCTTAAAATACGAAATCCGATTAATTTTGAAGCATCTAAAATCATAGTACTCCCAAGATTCCTTTCAGAGCGTATTCCGTATCTTCGTGATTACGCACTGTAATCGTATCGATGCCCATTTGAACGACTGGATAATCATTGCCACCTTCCTGCGTCATATCACCAAAATAGAGAATATCGTCTTTTTCGACATTTAGTTCTTCCATCAAATGGTTCATGCCGAAAGATTTATTCAGACCATCGCGGAAGGCATTGATGCTGGTAGTTCCTGCCACTTCGAAAGAAAAATCTGGCACCTTTTCCTTGGCTAGCTTAGCAATCAAATTACGCTTTTTGCAATCTGGGTCCCAGGCGTATTTTTCCTCAGTCCCCGCCTTTTGGCCGAGTGCCGAGAAAGTGACTTGTGATAAACGATTTTCAATAATTTCATCACCCGGTTGGAGCTTATCCTCTTCCCAGTAACCAGTTTCTTTGGCGGAACTTTCTAGGGCTTCGGTGATTTTTGCCACCTCATCTTCGGTTAATGGATAATTATAAACTTGCTCCCAGTTCTTCTCATTGTAAGTTGACCCATCGTTGCCGTTGGCGGTTGGCTGGTAGTGATAGTATTGTGTGCCTTGTGCCACAAAAAGATGAAGATGCGCTAGTTGCGCTGGAGTGACATCGGCGACTTCAACTAAGCGATTTACGATTTGAATTAAAAACTGCTCAAATTTCTGACCAGAAATTGGACAAATTTCAAATTCATTCAAGCACTCACTGAGTAAAAAGGCCATCTCGTCTGGAATTGGCGTCTTAGCGATATTTAAAGTTTGGTCGATATCAAAGGATAATACTTTCTTCATCTCTATTCCTCTCTGCGGTATTTCTTTTGCTTATTATAGCAAAAACGCCTACTTTTTGTGGCTAAAACCAAAAATCACGCCTCACCAAAACCTTAAAAATCCCAAACCGATTATGCTATAATAAGATTATGAAAACATATATTGTGGGCAACTGGAAGATGAATCTGACCATCGGTGAGTCTTCTATCTTTTTGCAGAAATTACTTAAAAAAATCAAACCTAGTCGTGGCCTCGAAATTGTGATTGCTCCAAGTTTTACTTCGCTTTCTAGTCTTTCACTTCAACTTGAACGTAATAAATCTAAGATTAAGCTTGCTGCTCAGAATTTTTATTACCGTGATTTTGGTGCCTATACTGGTGAGGTCTCTATCGCTCAGCTCCGCGGTCTAGTTTCTTACGCTATTATCGGTCATTCCGAGCGCCGTTTCGTCTTTGGTGAAACTAACCGAGAAATTTCTCAGAAGGTCGCCGCTGCGATTCGTAATGGCATCACTCCAATTCTTTGCGTCGGTGAGACTGAAAGTCAACGTAATTTTGGTGAAACCGTCGATGTTTTGCGTGACGAAATTTTTGGCGGTCTTTCCGAAATCGATAGCGACGATATTAAAAAATGTATCATCGCCTATGAGCCAGTTTGGGCTATCTCTAGTACTAAGGCTGCTCATATCGCCAGTCCAGATGAAATTGCTGACGCCGTGAAAATTATTCGCGATCAACTTACTTCTGTTTATGGTGAGGAAACCGTTGCTGAAATTCCGGTACTTTTTGGTGGCAGTGTCAATCCAAATAATGCCGGCGCCTACCTTACCGTGCCAGGTGTGAATGGTTTACTAATCGGTAGTGCCGGTCTAGTTTCTGAGTCGTTTACCAGTATCATTGAAAATGCAAAAAAGGTCCGTGAATAATCGGAAAATCGAGTATAATTAAACATGAATATGCAAGGAAAAAACGCCCAAAATACCACTGCCAAAGGTCGCATGATGGATTTTTCTCCTGTCCGCAAAACTGCTGGCACTTTTTCTGCTGCCGCGAATTCTACTACTCCTAGTGCGGGTGGTCGCACTTATGCTTCTGGCACCAACAATCGTACTTCTACCTTTGCCGCCACGAATTCCGCCATCGCTAGCCCCTCTCGCACTCGCACACTTACCCCAGCTTACACTTATTCACTCTCTGAACGTGAACTAGAACGTAAGAAGCAGGCAAGAAAAGAGCGCGAACGTCGTGAAGAAATTCAGCGCCAGATTGAACTCCAAAATCAAACCATGGATTATAATCGTCGCCGCATTGAGGCCGCGAAGCAGGAATTAGCTCGCTCTCAGGCCGAAGAATCTTTGCGTAATCGTGAGCTTAGATTACAACGCGAAATCGAAGAAAAACAGCAGGCTATTGCCAAAAAACAGGCTGAACAAGAGGCGCTTTTGCGACGCCAGGCTATTGAACGAGAAAATCAGGCCAAGCAAAGACGCTATGAATACGAAAAACAACGTGCCAAAGAAGAATTAGCCAAGCGTAAAGTTGGTGAATTGCCGCGTGCTACTGGGCGTATTCCAGTAGGCAGTGCTAGTTTAGCCCCGAAGATGAGACCTGCTCCTACCGCAATTTCAGTTACTAACGCCGCTTCCGCTGGGTCAATTTCAGTTACTAATGCTGCAAATTCTCTTGCCGGTTCCGCCATTAATACTGTTAATTCTGCTGCCTCCGCTGCTTCTGCTGCCTCCAAATTTAAAGCGCCTTCGCCGGTTTCTCGTATTCAGATTACCGCCAGTCCAAGCCGCACACTTTTTGGTCGCATTCGTCCAGCTAAAAAAGTTGAGTCTGAAATAAATTCCGAATCTCAAACGACTCACTCAGCCAAAGCCCCAGTTCCAACTACTCTGGTTTCTCCAAGCGTGCGTGACGCCTTGCAAAATTATGATAATTATGATGAAATAGAAGACCTTGAGGCACTCTTTGATTCTGTAGATAATGATCAGCTCCATGGCGATAATCCTGCATCTACCTCTGGCAATCCATCTGCTACCATGTATTATCCGACCGCCGGCCGCTCGAATACTATTTCTACTCTGCCAAAAAACCAGGGAAGCACGCTCACGCCTGATTCTATCGATTCTGCCTTCGCTTCAGATGATCAGGAAGATCGATCCGAGGTTATAGCTACGGTTACTCCAGCTCGTTCACCATACTCCTTCTCGGATAATGAAAAGCCAAAAACTACTTCGCTTTATGCTGAGTCCGACATCGCGAATAATAATTCCAACTATGTCCTCGGTGGTCGCAGTCCATTTATTAATACCGACAAGGTACAAAAACGTCCGCTTGCTGCTGGGCAAGATAATTTTACTTCTTCAGATTTTTCTTCTGAACTCCTCGGCCCAGGCTCCAAGATCAAGGATTACACCTTCGAGGAAGATAATAATTCTCGCAAAACTATTTACGCAAAAAACAAAGCTGAAAAAACCAAGGTTAAGCAGCAGGCCGTTATTATCGATGACCCTTCCATGCGCAAGACCAATCTTTCGCTAGTCTTTGCCCTTATCGCCATGAGTATCTTCGGTGCACTAGTCGGCGCTATCGTCTATTTTGCCTTCTTCCAATAAAGAAAAAGAGGTTAAGAGCCTCTTTTTTATAACTTGATATGAGTAACTTTGCTTCGCAAATTTTCTCATATGCGTAGTCATAAAAAATAAGAGCATAAATGCTCTTCTTTTTTTGTTCTGGTGCGAGTAAATCCACTACGTGGTATTTCTCGTACAGGCAATTAAAAAAATAAAGAACGTAAACGTTCTTATTTTTTAATTTGGTGCGAGTGGAGAGAATCGAACTCTCATCCCAAGTTTGGAAAACTTGTATACTAACCGCTGTACTACACTCGCTAATGGGGTGGGTGATCGGAATTGAACCGACGACCTTCTGGACCACAATCAGACGCTCTAACCGACTGAGCTACACCCACCAAATTTTCAAAATGCGCTGTACGCTTCCTAGATTGTAGCAAATTCAGCTATTTTTTTCAATTATAGATTATTAAAAATCACTCTATAATTAAAAATTCGGCTTTATCACCGGCCTAATATTCCCACCAGAAGGTCTACTACCACCAGAAAAACCAGCGCCACCAGCAGGTCTGCCACCCATTCCCATCATCTTGTCGCGTTGCATAGTTTCACTTGGTGCACGTCGCGCGCCAGCTGCCCCACCACTAGATCCAGTTCCGCCCAGCCTTCCGTATCCGCGCTTATATCCATCTCCTGGCGTCACGCCATATCCGCGTCTTTCGCCACCGCTACTTAGTACGCCATATCCACGGTTTTTCTCGCTCTCACTTACTACCCCATAACCACGCTTCAATTCTTCTGAGTTTTTCACATAACCATAACCATGATTAGTCTCTTGGTCATTCACCCGGCCAAAACCATCATTCTGGCTAGGTTCCGAACTGCCACCACGAACATCGAAGCTGCCTTCCATTCCATTTTGTCCGCGCGACCTCTGGTATAGGTCACCTGCCTCTTGTTGCTTGCCGGAATTCCCCCGCATCAGATCACTTTGTCCGTAACTGCCGATTATGCCGCCCATTTTGCCTCCATTTTCTTCCATTATAGCAAATTTTAATCTCTTAGTTTGTTACAAAAAATCGCCACTTCTCACCAAATCCACTCACACTAACTGGTGAACTAAAATCGCAGCACCCCCCGTAGTTTACTATGAAAATTCTCCATATTTGCTTTAAAAAATCTAAAACACTTATGATTATTTTCTAACTATTGAAACTCACACGTCTAAAACGCTAATGCTTGTGATATAACCATTGACATTTTCAAGCATTTATAGTATAATCACCTCAGTCTGTAATCTGGCTTAACCGCTTGAATTACCAAGACGTCCATTAAAATCGAATCATCTCAGGCGTAAAATAATTTCACGCCTGTTTATTATAGATGAAGATGCAAACATTTTTTGCCTTGAGAAAATCGGGCACACATGAGGAGGGAATCATATGAATTTTGTGTTTATTGCAGCAGTGATTGTTATTGTAACATTCTTCGGTATTTATGGTGAATGCGCTCGAAAAACCGAGACCAATCAAGAAGTCTCGGCGCTTCGGGAGAACCTTTTAAAGGGTTGTTTAGTAAGTTTAGTTTTACTCTTACTACCAATCTTCGGAAGTTTGCTGTTTCCACAGTTTCAACCACGCCTAGCTACGATAACTTTTATCGTGGAATTGGCAGCGGTTGCGCTGTTTGGTTTCCGTGAACTTCATAAGAGGAATCACCGAATGACGAAACTAGTTTACCTTTTGGTGCAACTCTTTGGAATTGCGCTAGTTTGGTGTCAGCTTTTTAGCTACTATAAGATGGATCAGACAATTTTCAGTAACATGGATTTTGTCTTCGTACCCCTTATGGCATGGCTGGCTACAATTACGATTGTTGTCTACACTTATCTTGACGGTCCTAAGTTAAGGCCCAAAAAGTTAAGTAAGACTGAAGCCGAGAATGCTAAGCTGCGCGAGCAGATTGAGCGTTTGCAAAAACAGCTTCAGGTAGACAATGAAAAACAAAGTGGAACCACTGAGCAAAAGTCAGTAACTGAGGATAAAAAGGCTGAGTCAAATCTGCCGAAAAATACTCAGATTGATAAAGAATCAACCACTCAGGTTGAGGAAGCTCAGACTACCACCTCTGCGTCGAAATCTGACGCAGAGGATAAACCTAGGGTGGAAGTCACGAACCCTAGCATGACAGAAGTTCAGCAACAAAAGCTGTCTGAAATTCTCAATCGGCTAGGTGATGACCCAAGCCCCGAAGCCCAGCAGGCGGCAGTCGAAGAGATCGTTAAGAACTATCGAGCTGCTACTGCCAAGGAAGCTCCCGCTCCGGAAGAGGAAACTTCAAGCCAAGAATCAGAGTTCGCTGGCTTTGAAGAAGAATCCGACGAAGAGGAAGAAGAAGGTCTCGATTCTGTTGATGACGGCGACGAAAAATGGGAAGACGACACAATCCTCACGGATTTGTTCGCCAAAATTAACCCAGCTACAATCGCCCTGACCATCGCAATTATCTTCGTGATATACGGGATAATGCGAGTTCTCGCTTAGGAGGATGCCTATGAACGAGGAAATGACACTGGAGATGGTCTGTCAGTTTCTGACGCTTGTGGGATTTATCTTCGGATTAGTCTCGCTGAAAATCGAAATTGACAGCTTGAACACAGAGGCTATCGTGCTTAGTTGCATGATGGTTGTTGTATTTGTTGTTGTATTTTTGACCAGACTCCGCATTTCCCATATCGAGAAAGGAGTATCAAAGAAAAGAGGTAAAAAATGGAAAAATTAAAATTCGGTAAAACCGAAAAGGCCCTTTCAGTGGTCTTAGTGGTTGCATTAGCAGTATTAGCTGTGGCATTTGGTGTGAAATCTTGTCAAAGAAATCAGGCCAGTGCCGTAGCGGAAACTCTTTCCGCTAAAGACGTAGAAGCAGAGAAGTCTGAGCTAACTTTCGACTTCGACGCTTATGAGTACGCGAAAGCGTACCCAGAGCTTAGTCGTGAGTTCTGCGACAATTCGATGCCGAATAAGGCAGCCGAAAGAGTCGCAGCCGCTGGCTTCAGCGACGCTCTCTCCACTCCTTTTTCCGTGACTCACGGAACCAAGGATGGGGAGAAGTATAGCGAGGAAGAGCTAACCGTCATGACCAAAGAATTCCGTCAGGAAGTCTTGGTCAATCCAGTTTATACTCACGCGGTGCTTACTGCACTTACGAGTATGAACCTAAGTGACGGTACTCCTATCACCCAGGTTAATCCCTGGATGGCTGAGAGGTTGAACGAATATTCCGAATCCATGAAGAATGGTACTGGAAACCAGGATTATCTCATAGAGCGGGATGGCGTACTTTACGCCAACGACCGTCAGGTCAAAGTTGGCGTAGCAACTCTTTGGTTGTTAGATCGGTTCGTTAATCAGAAGGTTCAGCTGGTGACCACCAATCACCACTATCCTTTAAGCTTAACGAATACCGATTCCGCCAAGTTAACTACTTTTACTAAGGCTAATTACGAGTTCACTCGTGATGCCATGGTATTAGCTTATGTTAACAAAGCGGGCACGGAAATTTTCAAGGTTGGAATCAATACTCACGACAAGCGTCCAGAGCTTATTGTGACTAAAAAGATTCCAAAGGAGAAGACGAAGAGCAAGCCAAAACCAAAGGAAACTACTCCAGCCCCCACTGTACCTAGTACAGAACCTACAACAGAGCCGGAGAGTAAGCCGACTCCGAATCCAAAACCACGTCGTCATGGCGGTGGCGGCGGTGGCGGAAATAACCACCATGAGAGTCAGCCCGAGAAGAAGCCTTCTCAGGACCCCGTTAATAACGGGGGTGCTCAAATCGGTGGCGGTAACACCACAGTCGGTACTGATGCCTTCGAGCCTACGGACCCAGCAGTTCGTACGGACGGCGGTCATGAGAAGCCCGAAAAGGTTAAACCGGAGACTCCGACTCCAGATCAGAGTCATCAGAATGTGGAGACACAAAAAACTGATGAAATCAAGATGAACTACGAGACGGAAGCTCAGCGCAATGATAATTTCACCAATAATAAAGGTGAGACTATCAACCACGGAGTTGATAATTCTGGAAAATCTCTCCAGAAAGACGACTACGTGGGCTTCGTTAACTCCGACGACGAAGAGCCGAAGTAGGATTCAGCATCTGCGAACATCTATCGCACCTTAATTACCCTGGCGGCTCAAGCCGCCGGGTAATTTATGTTTACTCTTGAGACGATTCGATTTCAGTGGCATAGACGAAAATTAACAATTTGGCTAGAAGAAAAAGATTTAGATTCGTGTAGTCAAATCGAAAACAAAATTTTATAACAGGAACAATTTAATTGAAAGGAGCTTTTATGAAAAAAGCATTCAAATTTGCATCCATCGCTGCTACCGTGACTGTTGCTGGTCTTGCTACTGTTGCAACTGTATCTGGTTGGGGTGATAACGCTGGCGGTCGCGCTACTTACACTATCGCTGACATTAACGCTGGCAAACTTGGCGACAAAATCGTCATGAACTCTATCAAGGACGACGGTTCTTCTATCTCCGCTAAGGAAAAGGAAGCCGGTGTCATTATGCCGTTGAACGATGAACGTAGTTTCTTAGGCATTCGTGATGAAGCTACTGGTAACAATGGTAAAAACAACGTTTGGAACATCGGTGATGTTAACGTTGAAGAAGGTAAAACTTACGTAGTTCGTCTTTATGTTCACAATAATAACCCTAAGGGTGTTAACGCTGTAGCTAAAGATGTCACCACTGAAATTTCTTTACCAACTGTGGTTTCTAAGACTGCTCGTATTTCTGGCTTTATTAATGCCTCGAATGCAACTCCATCTCGTTACTGGGATTCTTTGAATCTTAAGAGTGCCGATGGGCGTGCTTTCTACCTTGACTATATTGAAGGTTCTGCTACCTTTGAAAATAACATTTTTAAGAATGGTACTACCTTATCTGACTCTATCGTAAACGGTGGTGTGAAAGTTGGTTATGATAAATTAGACGGTAACCTCCCTGGTTGTTACAACTATGCTGGTTATGTCACTATTAAGGTTAAACCAGTTTTCGAGAACACCTCTATTACTAAGAAGGTTCGTATGCTTGGTGATAAGGAATGGAAAACTTCTATTTATGCTAAGGTTGGTGACTCTGTTGAATATCAAATTCACTACAAGAACCTTAACGCTGCTCGTGTCGAAAACGTAATTATCCGCGACTCTCTTCCAAAGAATATGGAATATGTTGCTGGTACTACTAAGCTTTTCACCTCTGCTTTCCGTGATGGTGCTAAGGCAAATTCTGACACTGTAGTAACTGAGGGTCTTAATATCGGTAACTATGCTGTAAGTGGTGATGGTTTTGTCCGCTTTACTGCAAAGGTAGTCGACAAGGATCTCGCTTGTGGTAATAACCGCTTGATCAACTGGGCTAAGGCTTCGGCTAATGGTTTCGCTGTTCAAGGTAGCGCAGATGTTTACGTTAAGAAAACCTGTGAAAATACCCCAGAAAAACCAGTAACTCCAGTTACTCCAAACCCAGAAAAACCAAAACAAGAACTTCCAAAGGAAATGCCAAAAACCGGTCCTGAAACCGTAATTAGCTCAGCCTTTGGTCTTGGTTCTATTGTTACGACTGCTGGTCTTTACCTTTCTAGCCGTAAAAAACTTCGTTAATTGACCGCTCCGAAGATTTTCTTAGGACGTCAATAAGTAGCCTTGGATAATTCTCCTCGCTTAATATTGAGCGAGGAGACCTAGGCTAAATGGTTGAAAACTGCGTGATGATAATAAAATACGTCTTGAATTAAGAAATGTATTATCATTGAAACAACCTGCGAAGTCCAACCAAAAACTCCAGTCTCGGCTGGAGTTTTTTGGTGGCTTTTTAAAACTCTTATGTTATAATTTAAGCAAATGGACCAAAACACAAACAATTCTTTTACTTCCGCTCCACAAGGTGGTGATTTTTCCGACATCATTATTCCAAACGCCTACGCCGCCAAACCTAAGGGCAAGAATCTGATAAAGTATGCGGTTTTTGGTGTGATCGGCTTAGTTGTATTGTTCTTAATCAGCCTAATTGCAAAAGCCATTTTTGTCGATTCTAGGACTATGAGTAAAGAAGAATTACTTGAAATCTCCCAATCAGAAGATGTGCAAAAGATTGATAGTATTGAGACTCTTCTTGCATCGATCTATACTGAAAATTATTCGTTTGACGAAATAATGTATGCTAAAATACATGACCAAATAATGGGTACAAAGCAACTATTAGAACAGCTCGCGCAAAAGTTCGAAGGTAAAAAGCTAAAATCTGGCGATAAAAATACACAAAAAACGTACGCAAAGTTAGTGAAAACTATAAATGAGCGTTATCAAACATATTCACATGCTGCGAGTGTATATAATGATTTTTATTTAGCATATATAAAACTTGAACCTAAATATATTAAAAAATATGGCGAACAAAATAATAAAACAGATTATATTATTGCATATAATAAAATTTACGACTTGGTAGAGAGTGAAAAAGAACTGGAAGAGGTTATATCGAAGTATAATTGCAGGTATGAAAATAATACTATTGTAGGGTCAGATAGCTGTGTAGAAAAATATAATCTATGGAATATAAGCAAAAAATCCGTTGAAGACAGTCATGTCGTTAAAAAGATTTTTAACGGTGTATACTCTGAATCTAATGATGAAAAAAAGGAAGAATAGCTGATTATATTAATATTTGCTTAGCTGGAGTAAGTCGAAAATGATGAAGTGTAAAAAAATAACAATATTTCTAGTCCTAATTATATTTTTAAATACTATTTTTCTTACTAATATTATGGTATTCGCCGACAAATCAACAAAGTTAGAAAAAACGGAAAATGTAATAGATGAAAGTAATAAGGCCGAAGTAATTGTGAAGGCGTTTAAGGCTTGTTATTCTGGAGACTTGGTTAAGGCATATAATCCAGAAGGAGAGAAGGGATTAAAGTTTTTTCCATGGACATCATTAAAATCTGTTAAAGATAATAAAAATAATTTATTTTCTAACGACAAAATTGTCTACGTTGGTAATTCATTAGAGAAAAACATGGGCGGCGCAGGGCCATGGGATTGGTTTAAGGATGGCAAGATTAGCTGTAAGGATGGCGGTGGTCAGAATATTACAGTGAAATTTATGACACAATTTAATCTTTTGTTGGAGGACTTATTTTGTAGGCCAAATGGGAAAAATGGATTACTTGCACCAGCAAATAAGGATAGAAAATGTACGGATGTAAAAACGGATTATGATTTGGGTTTTTATAAAAATATTGAAGATGGTGAATCGTATATTGACGAAATTTATCAAGGATGGATAAATAAGAATAAAGCCATAAGTATAAATAATGATGAGACGAAAACATATCTCTCAGCTCTCGAAGTATTTGAGGGGAACTGTATGGATACGCCGATAGAGTATTTACAGGACGAAACTGGTGATACATATGATTTTACAATAAGAAAACTAGACACGGGGACGGGTGAAGCTCGTGATCTCTATCCTAAAACGAAAGAAGGTAAACCATTTGGAAAATCAGGAAAAGAGGCAAATTTTGATTATTCCTATAAAATCAATGGTCAAGTTGTCAGAAATTGTAAAGAGGCGGCAGATTTAATAAATGAGAATTATGATAAATACGCTAAAACCGTTGAGGTTACAAAAGAGTCTGTATATCCAGATCCATGTACTACGCCAGAGCTCATAAAACGTGCTACCGATATTATATCTATGTATGACAGAAGAGCTGCTTTTCCAGCTGGCGCAACAAAAGCTGAACAGGACGAGTATGACCTATTGAGTAATGCTTTGAAAACTAAAGAATTTTCAGTTGATAATGGTAAAGGTGGTAAAAAATGTCTTGAAACCATGAGGCTAAAAGTATGTAACACCGAAAAAATGATGAGTAAAGCTCAAAGTATATTGCAACAATATGATTTTGACACTGAAATCAACTCTAAGCAGATGACTGACGCCGAAAAAGAAGAATATCGCATATTAAGCGAGGCATTAAAAAAGAAAGATTTTACTATTGATGATGGTTCAGGTGGAAAGAAGTGTATAGAAACTGAAAACTTTAATAACTTTACTGAGCCAGAAGATGACTCTGAATCGGACACAAGTTCGGAGCAAAAACAAAGCTACTGTCAAGAAAACGGCGGCTTCCTTTCTTGGATGCTTTGTCCTACCATCGCTGATGGTGCTGCTACTGCTAGTGGTCTTCTGGGAGCTATTACAGACCTAACGGCTACACATAAATCAATTATTGAGCAGTTTTCTGATCAAGGTTCAGCAATCTATAAAGCGTGGTCAGCATTCCGAAATTTGGCAAATATTGGGTTTGTAATTATGTTGCTGGTCGTGATTTTTTCACAAGTAACAAGTATAGGTATCTCAAATTATAATATTAAGAAAATTCTTCCTAAACTAATTATAACGGCAATTTTAGTTAACTTTTCATATTTAATCCTAGGTGTATTAATTGATTTATCGCATATTATAGGTAATGGAATTGGCTCAGCGATTAGAACTATTGCCGGTGAAAGTATGAGTGCGGAGGCATCAGCTCAAGCATCCAATACTATCTCTACAATCGCTGGTGCTGTTGCAGGTGCAGGAGTGATTGGCGGGGGCGTAGCTATTGCTACTACTGGTCCCGCTATATTCCTTCCAGTTGTATTATTTATCATTACGACCGTAATTTCAGTATTCTTCGGTTTTGTTATGCTTACTATCCGCCAGGCGGCTATTATCATGGTGATTGTTTTAGCTCCTCTTGCGATGGTGCTATATGCCCTACCAAACACTGCTGCGATAACGAAGAAATATGTATCAACTCTAAAAGCACTTTTAATGCTTTATCCTATGTTTGTTCTCGCAACCTCCGCGGGTGCCCTTGCTTCTTCAATTATTGTCGGAACTAGTACAGACTTTCTTATGATGATTGTGGGCGGTCTATTGAATGTACTTCCTTATTTCGCGATTCCATCTATGACTTCCAAATCCCTTGCAGGGTTAGGCGCGATTACATCAGGCTTTGATAAGATTCGTGGTGGTGCTTTAAAGGGTGTGGGTATGGCTGGTGGGGCTATTGCTGCGTCAGAATTTTACAAGAATATGAAGAGTGATTTTAATTCTGATAAAAACCTGAATCGCTCACTTAGTAGACTTAGGAAATACAAGGCCATTGAGGACGCTGGTGGTACTCTTTCAACGTCTCAACGTAGGCGTCAGACGGAAGCTGCAGGAGCAGTCTTAAAAGACGCTAAAATGCGCGCCGGTGGTAGTGCGGCTGCGGGTATTGCTTTGAGTAATTATGAAGGGTCTGGATTTGCGGGTCTTCAGGCTGCTGCACAGAATGAGCTTATGGATAGTGAAGATAAGAATAATATGATGCTCTTTGCTAACGAAGGGTACACACCGGATCAGATGGTTGCAATGTTGCAGGATGCAAGTAAGGCAGATTACGGTCTGATGAACGACGACCAAAAGCGTGCTAATGATAGTCGAATTCGTGCACTTACAAAGAGTCTTATGTCTACCAAAGCGGGGCAAAAGGCTTTCGAAAAACAAATTGCCAGTAATAAGGATATGGAAATCTCGAATCGTGCATTTGGTCAAATGGCGCACGCTGCATTACAGACCCCTGGTCTTGCTGATAAATATCAGGTTATGAATAATCAATTTGGAAACTAAATCAACAAGGGCGGCGACATGAAGGGTGAAGAAGTAAAGCCTGGTCTAATGGGTGGCACCTACGAACGTGGTATGGTGAGTACGCTCGGCGATCTCAATGCTGAAAAATTGCAGAAAATTTCTAAATTTGAAGTTCAAAAACTCGAAGAATCTGGTCTTGATACTACTAACCTGCAGGCGGCATTTAATCAGTTGGGTGCAGCCTCGCTCAAAGATCCAAGCCTCATTGCAGACTTTGATGGTATTAAACAAGAACGTGTACTCGAGGCTCAAAAGAGTTATCTTGAAGAGTCTCAAAAGACCACCATTAATGTTCGTGGTGGCGGCACAGCAGATGTTTATTCGGCTCCTGCTGACTTCGGTGAGATTGCCAGTCAAAAAGTAGTTAATGGTGATGTTGTCTACACCAATAAAAATGGTGATACCTTTAACGCTAGTAAAAACCAGACCACCAAGAATCTCTAGTTTATTCTTGAGATTTAGAAAAACAGAATTCTTCCTAGTTCACGAACCGTCGGGTTTGGGGTATAATTATCTCAAGCCCGAATGGCGGAATTGGCAGACGCGCTAGCTTCAGGTGCTAGTCTAGCTTCTAGGTGCAGGTTCAAGTCCTGTTTCGGGCACCACAAGATTAGATCATAGTGAGAGCTATGATTTTTTGTTAAATTATTTTTACGCGGAGGTTTTTGGATAAGAATTCAGATTCTTAAAATTCCTGTCGCAATCGCTGTTTTTTCTAATTTTCAAATAATCTTGGCTCTTAAATAAAAAAAGGAGCCAAATATGTCAAAGAACCTAACAACTAAAAACATATTCAAAAAAACCGAAATCGACCACATATCAAATATTTCATCGGCGCGACTTTCTGCTCATAGACCTAGTAATAAATCCCTCGATACTCTGCCCCCGGATTTTCGTGTCGAGAATCATCCGCTCGACAGGGAGCAACGCAAATCGATTTATGATCCAGCTAGATTTAATCTAGTCGTAGCCGGTGCGGGTTCCGGCAAGACTACTACTATTCTTGGTAAAATTTTCTATCTCTTGCAATCCGGTTTCGCCAGCCCACCAGAAATACTAGTTTTATCCTTTACCCATGACTCTGCCACAGAACTCAGAGAACGTTTCTTGCGCGAATATTATCAAACATTTGCGGAGCGAATCTTGCTCAGAAAGTCTCCACCGCCCGATATTACGATTGAGACCTTTCATAGTTTGGCTCTAAAATTGCTACGAAAATTGTGGCCAGATTTTTCAGTTGAAACAAATGAGTTAAGTTCCGATTCGCTTGAGTCTAAGTTGACTAATAATTGCGAACTTAAAACAGAAAAGGCTCATGATTTGGATTCCAGTGGAGATAATATTTTAGAATCGGATTCAGGTGATAACGTTACGCAGGAATCAATTATTCGTGAATTCCTCGATCTGCATGAGCTAGATCCTGCCACACTGTCTCTAATCGCCAGTAAAATTTCTTCGCCAGAATATAGTAAATTATTTCTCGAGGTTTCCGAAAAATACCAAAGGGAATTATCAGAACTCTTAGAAAATCACCAGACTACTTTTTCTGAGCTCATCAAATTGGCAATTCGATATCTTCGTTCCGGCCAGATTAAAACTCAGTTTCGCTGTATTATTGTCGACGAATATCAGGACCTCTCGGCCTTACGTCAGGAGTTCCTTCATCTTCTCATCGAATCTTCACAGGCAAATCTGTTCGCGGTGGGTGATGATTGGCAGGCGATTTATGGTTTTAGTGGCAGTCGTGTCGATTTTACTCTGAATTTTCGTCGTTTTTGGGGCGATTTTTCCCTGCATCGTATCTCGAAAACTTATCGTTTCGGCTCCACCCTCGCAAGGTTAAGCTCGAATTTTATCATGCAGGACCATGCACAGATTCGAAAACAAATTCGAAGCCAAAAAGAAGACTCTTCCGAGGCTATTGTCGAAATCTGCGGCGATTCGGAGCGAATCGACCTAGAGGTTCTGACGCATTATTTTGAATCTCTTCCGCGGGGCAGTTCAATCTTGCTGCTTGGTCGTTTCCAGGTGGATCAATTTCGTCTTCTGCACTGCACGCAGTTTAATTTAACCTCTAACGGGGTAGTATTTTGTCCGCGACCGGACTTAAAAATTCGCTTTCTTACCGTGCATCAATCTAAGGGTCTCGAAGCTGATTATGTGATTATTCTTAATAATCGCGACGCTAAGCTGGGTTTTCCAGCTCAAGTCAAGGATCCACCACTTAAAATTGAGTTAATAAAAATTGCAGATGAATTAAAACTGGATCAAATCTCCGCCAATGAAGAACGCCGACTCTTTTATGTTGCTCTCACTCGTGCCAAAAAGCAGGTAATTTTACTCACTGTCGATGGTAAGGAATCAAGTTTCATCAAGGAGCTGCGTCGTAAATTTCGTCAGGATTTTACCACCTACTATCTTTCGCATTTTGAGAAATATCTCAAGCTAAAATAGCCTACTTCTTCGGCTTAGTAATCGAATTGATTTTGTTGCCAATATTTTCTTGAGTTTTTTGGATATTTTCCATTGCCGCTTTGGTCATGTGGCGCCTAAATCTAGCCGCACGCGAATAATACTCACGGGTCAGCTTTTTGATTTCTGAGGTTACATCAATTTTAGTAGAGCCAAATTTGGCACTGAATTTATCGCGCAATTTCAAAGTCGCCACTGTCGTAAAAATAATATCAATCACTAAAATCGTCAGTAGTACCCCATTAATCGATTCAATCATTGGCCAGGAAAGTGGTGAAATCAAATGTAAAATGAATGGATGTAGGCCGTATTTAATTGCCATCCCACCTAGACCAAAGCCAAGAGAAGTCTCGAGTGAGACGCGGCCGTTTAGATTGAAACGCGTGGTTTCTGAGTAGTCCCACCAGCGCACCCGAAAGATTTTTTCCATTACCACACTAGTGGTGTATTCAATCACTGTGCAGATTAGAGCGAAAATAAAAAATTCAATATACCATTCGAAATGAATTTCTTGTGTCAGGATTAAAAATGAGATCATTCCCACGCCATATATTGGACAGATTGGTCCGAAAAGGAAACCTCGGTTCTGTAATTTTCGTTGCTCGACACTCGTCCAAATACATTCGAAGACCCAGCCGATAAAAGAATAGATAATGAACATCAAAAACCAGAAGCTGATAAACCTGAATACTTCATGAAATTCAAACATTACTTATCTATTTTAACATGAGAGGTCAGGATTTGTTTATGTTAAAATAAAAGTAATGATTTAGTTATTTTTGAATTTTAAACCATTGTTAAACTTAATAAAAACAAGGAGAATAAATGTTAATTTCTGAAAATGTTCCGATTAAAAATCTTGTCACCATGCGCATTGGTGGTCCAGCCAAATATGTCATCGAAATTAAGTCCAAAGATGAGATCCCTGAAGCCTATCAATTCGCCGCGGAAAAGAATCTTCCAGTTACTATTCTTGGTAACGGTGCTAATACCTTCGCCACTGACGCAGGCTATCATGGTGTGATTTTGCTCGATCGTATTCTCGGCATCTCACAGCTTTCCTCTGAAGAAATTGAGGCCACTTACGGCGCCGAAGTGAAAGCCGAAGCCGAAAAAGAAGGTTATGGTTATTTCCGCGCTAATGGTGGTGAAATTTGGGACTCTTTAGTTAACTTCACTGCCGCCCTTGGCTACTCTGGTATTGAAGCCATGGCTGGTATTCCAGGTACCGCTGGTGCTTCTCCAGTTCAGAATATCGGCGCTTATGGCCAGGAAGTCACGCAGGTGATCGTTTCTGCTGATGTCTATGATTTGAAGGAAAAAACTTTTAAAACCATCCTCGCTGAAGATATGCAGATGAGTTACCGCAAGTCCATCTTCAATTCTGGCGAAAGTGTCGGTCGTTACTTCATCTATTCCATTGTCATTCGTTTGAAAAAAGGTCAACTTAATCCACCATTCTACCGCTCTTTGCAGGCCTACGTGGACGAACATCAAGAAACTGATTTCTCGCCAACTAATATCGCACGCATGGTCCGTGAAGTACGTAATTCTAAATTGCCAGATCCAGAAAAAATCGCTAGTGCCGGTAGTTTCTTTAAGAATATTTACCTCACTGACGAAGAAGCTGACGAGGCCGAGGCACGTGGTATCGAAGTTTGGCGCAATGCCAAAGAAGTCGGTCCAGACTCTCCAGAGAAGCGTACTAACCTAGTTAACTCTGGTTGGCTCCTCGAGCATGCTGGTCTTAAAGGTCAGGTCTTCCATGGCATGAAAGTTAGTGAAAAAGCTGCACTCATTTTAATTAATGAATCTGCCGAAACCTATGCCGATCTTGCCGCCGCTCGCGCTGAAATCGCAAAAATTGTCTTCGATAAATTCGGCCTAAAGATTGAACAAGAACCGGACGAAATTAAATAAGGAGCTCCATGGTCAAAGAATTAAATGGTCGTGAATTAGTCGGATTTATTAAGGAGCGCCAAGCTCATCAGGTAAAGGCTCTCCGCTCACGTAAAATCCGTCCGAAATTAGTCATTATTCGTGATTCAAACAATCCCGTCATCGAAAAATATGTCAGCCTCAAGAAAGCTTACGGGGAAGATATCGAAATTGAGGTAATCGACCAAGTAGTAAATCCTACCAAGGAAGCTATTCAATCCGCCATCGAATCTGCAAATCAAGACACCTCTGTCTCTTCGGTGATTTTACAGCTTCCATTGCAAAATCCCGAGTGGACTGAGGAGCTGGTCTCCCTAATTGCTCCCGAAAAAGACGTCGATGGTTTGACTGGTAAAAGTCGCTTCGATAGTGCTACGGCTACAGCGATTAACTGGCTTCTCACTGGCTACGGTATCGAACTGAACAATAAATCTATCGCTATTGTCGGTCGTGGCCGCTTAGTCGGTGAACCACTCATTCGCATGTTTACGAATTCCAATCTTCGCGTTTCGGTTTTTCATCGTGGTTCTGATTTTTCTGAACTCAAAAATCACGATGTCATTATTACCGCCACAGGTAATCCTCACCTCATTACTTCTGAAATGATTCGCGAGGGTGCGGTGATTGTCGATGCTGGTACCGCTAGTGAAGGTGGAGTGATTCTTGGTGACATTAACGATGAAATTCGCGCACGTACTGATATTTCCGCTATTACTCCAAAAATCGGTGGCGTAGGTCCACTCACTATTGGCGTCCTATTCGAAAATGTCCTGGCCTCTGCTGCCGAAAATCAAACGCATTAATTAAAAATTAAAAAGGGTGAGTCATGCAAGCAAAATCAAAGAAAAATTATACCGGTCCAGTCGTTCTCGTGGTGATGGATGGGGTAGGCATCCGTCAGGAAATCGAAGGTAATGCTGTGGCCTTAGCTTACACTGAATTTCTCCATCAATTAGATCTAAATTATCCAAAGTTAGCTCTCCAAGGTTCCGGTGAGGCGGTGGGCATTTTGGCTGGTCAAATGGGGAATTCCGAAGTTGGCCATAACGCTCTCGGTAGTGGCCAAATTATTAAGCAAGGTATCGCTAAAATCAATCAAGCTTTTGCCACTGGAGAGATTTGGCAGTCTCAGGCCTGGCAGGGGATTATCGAAAATCTCAAAACCCACCAGTCCACCCTACATTTTTCCGGAATTTTCTCTGATGGTGGCGTACATAGTGAGTTATCTCATCTATTTGCCATGCTAAGACGCGCCGCCGAATCTGGTATCAAAACCATGCGCGTGCACGCGGTCTTCGATGGTCGCGATGTGGCACCGCAGTCGGCTGAAAAATATCTCGCTATGTTCAATCAAGCGGTCGCAAAAATCAAAGCCGAGTTCGACGTCGATATTCAAATCGCTTCGGGCGGCGGACGTATGGTCTTCATTGCTGACCGTTATCAAACCGATTGGACTATAGTCAAACGTGGTTGGCAGGCCTTAGTCTATGGGCAGGCCGAGCACTATTTTAACTCTGCCGATGCGGCAATTCAGCATTTTCGTGAAACTGACCAGAGTCTGCAGGACCAATACCTTCCCGCTTTTGTCGTGGTGGATGAGGCAAGGCATCCAATTGGTCTAGTCCAGCCGCACGATAGTTTCATTTATTTTGATTTTCGTGCCGACCGCGCCCTTGAAATTGCCGAAGCTTTTTGTCTCGATGATTTTCAAGGCTTCAATCGTGGTACTGAGCAGAATCAGAAACTTCCGATTTACTTTGCAAGTCTCACCGAATATGATGTCGATCGCCATTTTCCGGAGCACACTTTAGTCGAGCCGGTCGAAATCAACCACACCTTACACGAATATCTATCTACCAAAAATCTTACTCAGCTAGCCTGTTCTGAAACCGCTAAGTTTGGCCATATTACCTATTATTTTAACGGCAATAGTTATGAGACGCTCGCTGGTGAAGAATTTCTCGAAATTAAATCCGATACACGTCCCTATGACGAACGTCCTTGGATGAAGTCCGCGGAGATTACTGACGCTGTAATTGAAAAAATGTCTGAATTTGATTTTGTTCGAATTAATTTTGCCGGTGGCGATATGGTGGGGCATTTTGGCGAGCTTGAGCCGACCGTGGTTGCCGTGGAAGCGATAGATTTGCAACTTCAGCGTCTCGCGAAAAAAGTTGATGAGCTAGGTGGCATGATGTTAATTACCGCTGATCACGGTAATGCCGAGGAGCTTTTTGATACTACTACCCATCAAGCTAAAACTTCACATACCACTAATCTTGTCCCTTGTTATTTTTATGATAATACCGAGTTTAGTCAGCATTATCAGTTAAAAAATTTGACTGACGCCGGGTTAACTAATGTTGCGGCTACGCTTGCTGACCTCTTAATTAGCGAGTATTCTGAGTATTGGCGCGACTCATTGATTGAGCTAAAATAGCCGTCCCTAGTCGACCACTGGGGAAAATATGGTATAATGCAGAAAAGGAGAAAAAATGCAGAAAATTACCAAAGCCATTATTCCTGTGGCCGGATGGGGTACCCGTCGTCTACCGATTACTAAAGTTATTGAAAAATCCATGTTGCCAGTTGGCAACCGCCCTCTTGTCGATTATTCCGTGCAAGAGCTCATTGAAGCCGGCGTTACCGATATCTATATGGTAGTTAGTAATACCGAACCTTGCCAAGTCCGCGAATTTTACTCAGATAATATCGTACTGAATGATTATCTAATCTCGCGTGGTAAGGGTGACCGTGTAGCTCTTACTAAGACTCTCCCAGAGCACGTTAAGATTCATTACATTGCTCAAGACGCCAATAGTAAATATGGCACCGCCGTACCTGTCGCTATGGCTGCCGAAGAATATAATCTCAATGAGCCGGTGATTGTCTATATGGGCGACGACTTTATCTGGAATCCAGAGGGCGAATCTGCTGCCACTTCTCTGATTAATTCTCTTCAATCTGAAACCGACTCCGCTATTCTTGGTGTCGAAATCCCTAAAGAAAAAGTTGATAAATATGGTGTGCTCGAAGTCCAGGACGGCAAGCTCACTAATGTGGTTGAAAAACCATCCGTCGAAGAAGCCCCATCTAACCTAATTAATGTCAGTAAATATATTCTCTCGGCTGATTTGTTGCAAAAAATCGTCGCCTATGTCAACGAGCATGATTTTGGTCCAACCGATCAGGAATATATGATTACTGACCCAATTGATGATTACATTAAGCAAGGTCAAACCATGCGCGTCGCTTCCACCTCTGGTCAATATCTTGACGGTGGCTCGGTCGAGGGTTGGGTACACGCTAATAACGTAGTTTGTGGTGTCAAAGAAGCCTAAAATCTGAAAAATTCTCCGAATAAGACCTCTTCAGGGGGTCTTATTTTATTTTCAAAATATACCATCCATGATATAATATTTATGGTTTATTAGGAAAGGTTCTTATGAAACAAAAAACTTATCAAGAAGAAATCGGCGCCATTATCACTAATCTGCGCCGTGAAAAGGGCATCACTCAGGGTGAGCTCGCGAAGATGATTGGGACTTCTCAGTCCGCCGTTCATCGCATCGAAAAAGGCGACCAAAATACTTCTCTCGAAATGATTAAAAAAATTTCCTCCGCGCTCGGTCATCAGATTTTATCCGTCAGTGATTCGTCTTTTCAGTCTTATCGTATCAATGGTGGTAAGACGCTTAGCGGCTCTATTACCGTTAATTCTTCCAAGAATGCTGGTGTGGCTCTGCTTTGCACTGCACTACTTAACCGTGGCCGCACTACACTTAAGAAACTTGCGCGTATCGAAGAGGTTTTTCGTATTATTGAAGTGCTTGAGTCTATCGGTGTGAAATGTCGTTGGGTTAATCGTCAAAAAGATTTGGAAATCACTCCTCCTCGTGAGCTCAAGCTTGACGAAATGGATCTCGCTGCCGCCCGCAAAACTCGCTCAGTCCTCATGTTGATGGGCCCACTTCTTCATTATTATAAAGAATTTGCTCTGC
>JABCPS020000039.1 GCA_013332955.2 Candidatus Saccharimonadota bacterium
GCGACCTCGCTTGGATTTAGTGAAGGCTAATTGAAATTTTTGATCGGAATCATATACAGCTTTAAGCTTATCAGCGGTAATAGTTTTATTATTGTAGATTAGTACATATTCGTTGGATTTTTCCTGAACTTCAATATCGTTTTTAGCGAGACGTTGCTTGAGATAGTCTGGGAATTTGCCATGTTTTTTTTGCATGTATTCCTTAGTCATTTGGAGAGAAGTGGCGGAATAAGTTCCGAACATGGTGTCGGTAGCTCGAGTGATAAGAGTTTCGATATGATTGGCGATATTAGAGATGCCAAAAATTACACTAAAAAGTCCACCAAAAAGGAGGACGATAAGACCAATGAGAGGGGCGTATTTTTTGAGTTTTTTAGCTTTTTCTTTGCCAGAAAGTCGATTTTGATTTTGGAAATTACCGGAACCAGTGTAGAAAGATTTTTGCTCAAGATCGCGAAGATTGGCTAAAGAATTAGTCTCAGAATTCGCGACAGCGCTAGAATTTTCGAGAGATTGTAGGGCGTTTTGGCTGGAACTAGTGTTTTGAGAGGCAATTTGGTTTCTAAAAACAGCGGAATTATTATCCGAATTTTTCGATACAGAAAAATCAGGCTTAATATTATCTTCGCCGTAATAGACCTTTGACATAAGAATATTATATGAAATTTTTGGAAAAAAATCGAGTGGGTTATTAGTTAGTTTTATCGTAACGGGTCGGGTTGGTAGAAATCAAACTGGTTTCGGTATCGGAAGCAACGATTTGGATGTGAACGTGGTTTTGACCAGCAAAGAAAAGACCGTGACCGATTGGAAAACTCGATAGACGCTTTCTTTCCTCTTCAGTAAGTTTGAAAACATCAGACAAAACATCAACGGCGGCAGCGGATTGTTTGAGGAGGAGCTGCATGGAAGAGTTCATGACGATGGCACGACCCATTTTGTTACTCATGAAGTCTTCGACGTCCTGAGTGATAGTAGTGAGACCGAGATAATATTTACGAGCACGCTTAGCGAGGGAGAAAAGGAAGTTGGCAGAATCATCATATTTCATGAGTTGCCAGGCCTCATCCACGATAAGAATACGACGCTTTTGTTTGGCGCGCACAATATTCCAAATATGATTAAGGACGATATACATAGCGACAGGGCGAAGTTCATCTTCGAGGTCACGAATATTGAAGACTACCATTTGGTTATTAATATCGATATTGGATTGCTGAGAGAAAATACCCGCGAAAGTACCGGTGGCATATTTGCGAAGACGTTGAGCGAGTTGTGGGCCGGAGCCTCCCATATGAGCGAGAGTATCGTAGAGATTAATAATGGTTGGTGGAGTGGATTGATGAGTGAGTGGATCGGAAGTAATACCGGCGCGAGCGTAAGTATCGATAAGGGCTTGATCAAGGTCAGCTTCTTCGTTGGCAGAAAGTGAAGAAATTGGCTGACCATTCGGACCGATTTGGGTACCACCGAGCATGAGACGGAAAAGACCGTGTAAGGTAACGAGGTTAGCACGCAGAGCATCAGAAGCATCTTCGGAATCGATAACTTTTGGTAGATCGAAAGGATTGATACGCACGTCGGAATTAAGCGAGAGACGGACATAAGAACCACCGACGGCGTCACTAAGTTTTTGATATTCGTTTTCTGGGTCGATAATAACAATTTCAGTACCCATCATCATGGAGCGAATAGCTTCGAGCTTCACGGCAAAGGATTTACCAGCACCAGACTTAGCAAAGACCACGAGGTTGGCATTTTCAAGAGTAAAGCGATCGAAAATCACGAGCCCCTGGTTATGCATATTAACACCATAAAGAATACCGCGTTCCTGAGTGAGATCGGCGGAAGTGAATGGGAAGGAAGTCGAGATGGCGCTAGCGTTCATATTGCGGCGAATTTGAAGTTGGTCGGTGGCCATTGGCATAGTGGTGTTCATTCCCTGCTCTTGCTGAGAAGTGGCAACCTTGGAAAAAATCATTAATTGACCGAACATAGTTTCAATTTTATGTTGGACGTAATTCAATTCGTCGAGTGAATCAGCCCAGAGGGTAACATAGAGACCGAAGCGGAAGAATTTTTCATAACCAAGTTGTAATTGATCACGAAGCTCTTCGGCGTCCTGGATGGCAGCGTCAGTTTCTGGGTTACGAATGCGGCCTTTTTCGGCATTAAGTGAAATATCAGCTTCGAGCTGAGTAACTTTTTTACGTAAGTTTTTCATCACGACGGTAGTGTCGACCGGATAAATATAGATAGAGATATCGAGCACTTCATCGATATTAATGAGAGGACTGAGCCAGCCGGTACTGAGAGTACGAGGGTAGCCATAAACATAAATAGTGCGACCATATTTGGTGCCGAGACGGAAATGATCGGATTGAATTTCAATAGAAGATGGAGAAATTAAATCGCGAAGGGTGGTAATACCCTGCTCAAACGCGCGTTGAATTTCTGCTTCTTCCATCGATTGTTTTTGGGCGGCGATTTCGGCAGCGGTAAGTTTTTTAGCCATGTGTTTCCTCTATTATGTTTATAAAATTATTTAAAGTTATCTTGCTTGACTCCCTGGGTAGTTGGTGGAACTTGGGTTAATTGGAGCTGGATTGACTGGGGCTTGGGCCGGGTTCTGGGATAATGCGTGACCTGGAGCTTGCATTGGATTTTGCATTGGAGCTGGATTTTGAGTTTGACCTGGAGCTTGGATTGGCGCTGGGTTCTGGATTTGACCTGGAGCTTGGATTGGCGTTTGATTCATTGCAGGATTAAATTGCCTTGGCGCTTCTGGGTTTGGCCTTGGGTTTTGGTCGTATGGACTAGGGGTTTTCTTGGTATAAATGGTACCAATTTTATTAAAATCAATAAACGGTTCACGGACGGCGGTGTCAGGGTTATTAAAGTTATAGAAGAGTTCAGAAAGTTCTTTAGTGTTAAGGCGAACGGCGTTAACGCCAATACTGAAGAGGCCACTAACAATAGTTTCGACACGCTTATCGATTTCGGCGGTAGCCTTGTCATAGGTATTGCGATCGATTTTAGTAATGAGATTAGTGTCGTTACCACCGAAGAAACTACTGAAGATATTTTTAGTTTGGGTGCTGGCTTTTTCAAGGTCATTATTGATAAAATATGGCACCACAATAAAGAAAGACTTATCCATAATGTTGGCTTCTTGAGAAAGTAGGTCGATGAAGTTAATATAATCATCCATTAAAACGCCAAGTAGCATATTGTCGTTGTTTTTACGAATTTCAGTAAGTTTTTCGATATAAGGCGCAATATCGATGCGTTGAGAACGGATTAAAATTTGGGTGGTGAAATTGAGAGAGTTAATAAAACCTTTATAGGAATATTCGACACCTTCACGTTCTGGTTCGGACATGAGGTCGAAGTTGATGGATTTACAAGCGACGACAGCACGGAAAGAGCCATCTTTCATAATAATTAAACCGTCACGAAGTTCGGAAAAAAGTAGTGTGGATTGAGTGGAAGAAGGGTCGACAATTTGACGTGGAGCAGCAGTAGCCGCTTGAGGTGATTGTGGAATAAATTGACTCATCGAACCCATGGTTTGAGGATTCATCATTTGAGGATTGTTAGCCTGTGGATATCCCGGCATCGTTCCCTGATTCATTTGGGGATTGGTTTGGTTTGGAGTGAAATTATTTTGATTCATAGGCGCCTTTAATGTTGAATAAATGGATTTTGATTAATTTTGGGGTTGTTTGTCGGTGGTTGAGTGAAATTCGGAGTGTAAGGGGTTTGGGTGACGAAGGTTTGAGGAGCTAAATTTGGCGCAAGGTTTTCGCGGTAACGATTCGCCTCTTTGCTAATGGTATTAATGGAAAAATTTTGATTATTGGCAAGATTTTGATAGTTGGAATTCAAAATCGATTGATTGCGGTTAGCGAGGGTGTTGGCGTTTTGGATTGAAGGGGTTGGGGTGGTTTGATTTGGGGTGGTTTGATTTTGGGTAAATGGATTAGGTGTGGGCTGATTCGGTGTGGACTGATTTTGAGTAAATGGATTAGAGCCGAGGGGGGCTTGATGGGAAGAAATCGTGGCAGGACCCATGGCATTTTCGGTATTATTAATAGCGGCTTTCATTTGATTGATAATTTCAGCATGACGAGCGACTTTTTCTTTTTGCATAAGATTAATCAGATTTTGATTTTGACTATCATCCATAAAATCATTCACATCTTCAGTGTCAGCGATAAAATTCTCGGTAAAATTACCATTGTGATTGCCGCGAATAGCATAACCTTCAGAATCGACAAGATTAGAAAGAAAACTCAGGCGATGACTGGCTTCTTCCTCACTGATATCACGAGTGCGAGATTTTTCGACAATTTTAGGCGCAGTGATTTGAATGGTAGTTTCGCCTTGACCGGGACGCCAGAAGCGCTTATTGGGTTTCATATAAAAACTAACGATGGCAGCAAGATAGGTTTCCATCGGCTGATCTTTTTTCAGAGGTAGGGCTAGAATTAAAAAGAAAATGATAACCGGTAATGGTAAAATCGCAAGTAGAGGAAAAATCTGAAAGAGAGCAGCAGCTAAGGCACCGGCAATCGCGGCAATTAAAAGATAAATAAATTGACGAAAAGTGAAGGGGCCAAGGAGTCTATCCTCTGCCTCAACGTCTTGTGGGACCTTATATGTAGCCATAATACTATTTTAGCATAAAAGGCTAGAGTTAATTTGAGGATTACTTTGAAGATTTTTTGTGATTATATTTCTTAGCGTCTTGTTCGAGACGGCCTTCTTCACTATTTTTCATGGTCTTAATTTTTTCGGCTAAATTACCATGTTCATCAGAGAAGACGAGTGCACGGACATTGTTATCCATTTGAGCAATGGCACCACTCTTCTGGCTGGAGAGAATAACATTACGAGCATCAGAGCTTTCAATTTGCTTGACGAAGATTTCTTTGGCAGCATTCTTAGCTTCAGCAAGTTTTTCTTCGTAGTATTTCTGCTTTTCGATTGGATCGGTAGGAGTTTCAGATTCATCGGCGGTGAGATCCTTGAAGGATTTAGCGGTGAAGAGCTGCATAATACCATTGAAGACATCAGACTTCATGGAAATAATATTGGCAGCCTTCTGCTTAGAGAGGAAGGTAGTGGCTTTCTTGAGACCAGCTTCGAGAATACTACTCTTCTTAGGATCTTGAGTGAGCTCGAGAACCTTCTCGTCGCGAGTATCGGCGTTATTCCAGTCGGCAGCATCAAGGCCGGTAATCATATTGATGAGAGAGTACATCTGATCGCCACCAGATTGGAAGTTAAGAGCGGCACTGGAGACATTAGAAAGTGTAGCGTCGAAGAGGTCAACACCGTATTTTTGAGAAACGTTATTAATTTCACCGAAGACTGTACGTTCGGCTTTAACGAGAGAAGTACCTTTGAGAGCTTGAGCAAGATTAAATTTAGTAGTCTTTTCCTCGCCATCGAGGTCTTTAAGTTTACCAGTAGCAAACTGCTCGAAGGTAATACGATTATCTTGACGTTTACCAGTACTCCAGGCAGCGGTTTCAATATTACCGAACTTACCAAAGCGACCAAGGACTGGGTCGGCATCCTTAAAGGCCATTAATTCCTTGAAGAGAACGTTGGCATTTTCAGTACCAGCAATGATTTTGCCATTATCTGAAAGATCGATGATGCCTTCAAGAACTTTATCGTAGTCACCACGAGTAGCCATGACACGCATCGTAGCAATCACGCGTTCGAAGTCAGCATCATTAATGGCTTTCTTGAAGTCGTTATTAAGTACACCGGAATGAATACGGCTGTAATAGGTGGTGCGGCGGTTGAGACTGGCCTGGTATTCTCGATCATAATCGACGGAGATATCACCCAGTACACTATCGATAGCATCAATGACATGCTTAGGATTTTTGATATTGAGAGCTGGGTCATAATCCCAGGCACTGGTACCAGCGGCGCGAACAATATATTTTTGATATTCTTTATCGTTCTTAGTAATTTCGGCTTCGGTGAGATTGAAGCGTTTAGCACTGTTTTCAGAATGAGAATCGATATATTTTTCGTTAATTTCCTTCATCTTATTGAGATAGAATTTATCAGAAGCAACATCATTGTTATGACTTTCGCGATCGACAGTCTTTTGCTCGAGGAAATTTTGGGTCTGGCGTTTGGCAAGATCTTTTAATTCCCGGTTTTGATAATTATACTTATCGATGTAATCACCCATGTTACTCATGAAATTTTCAACACGCTTACCAGCGTTTTCAGTACGGTATTTAAGTTCACGGTGGCGATATTCGTCCAACATTTCAGAGTTTTTCTTGATTGGATCGGCCTTGGAATAAATTGGCTTGCCGTTTTTATGATAACCAATAATTGGCGTGTTATTTTGGCGGGCCAAAAGTTGCTCAGTTAGTAAGAGGTCCTTATCTTCTTCGTTGCGTTTTTTTCTGTGTTCGCGGAAAGCTTGATTTTGCATAGCAATACGACTAATAGTCATATCTGGACGAAGGGCGCCACCTTTACCTTCGAGGGCACGTTTTTGGTAATTAGCGCGAGCGAGCTCGGCGGCGGTAGAGAATTCTTTAGAGACGGCATTATTAAGCTTACC
>JABCPS020000040.1 GCA_013332955.2 Candidatus Saccharimonadota bacterium
CAGGACCTAACTTATGAACCAGTTAGTATGTATTATGTTGATTCATACGATGACTCTCTATGGTGGGTAGGGGGCCAATATAGCAACTTCAAGAAAGCTATAACTGTTCGGAAAGATGCAAGAAATAAGCAAACATTGATAGCTCATGAGTATCTTCATCACGTATGGTATCGTGATAATCTGGAATCTGATGCAAGATTAGTATCTGAATTAACAGATTTTTTTAATAAAACAGAAACGCTACAAGAGAGAATGTCTACATATGATCAAAAGGAACCTACAGAATTTTTTAGCTATGGCTGTACCGAGTGGTCCGACCACTTCTTAACACCTTATATAGTTTCTCAATGCAACAAGTATATTACACGTTCAGACCTTAGGATGACATATTGATTATTACAATATCATCGTCCATAAATTGTTAATAATATTCTGAGTGACGGTCTATTTTTTGGGCGGTATTATCATACCAAGGATAAAACCAATCACTAATGTCCTGATTACTATATAGCCAATAGCCTCATAGATGTTATATTCAAAGAATGTGACGACCCAACCAGTAATTACGATGATTATTCCTACTATTCTTAGGTCGACAAGTGCTCCTCTTCTTCCATGATGTCTTTGTTCCATATATGCATATGGAATCATTCCAAACAGAATCAAAAGAAAACTAACCATAGTTTGATTATAACACGCTATTTATATCACTCAGTTTTATTTTTACTATTTCACCATTTATAGTCTGTGAAAATCGGTTCGACTATATAAGGGGGATTTTCTCCCCCTTATACTAGGCTGCGCTCTTCAATGCGAAGATGCCAGATTTGCGTTTGTCAAACACAAATGCATCGAATACAACACGGCCGTTGACATAGAAGCCAGAAGCGGTTTCTTTGAATGGGCCTTGGTTGTAATCTGCAAGGTGTTTTGGAGCAGCTGCGGCTGATTCGTGGGTCAAGACACAGGTAACCTTGGTTGGGAGATAGTCGTCTGGGACTTCAATGATTAGACAACCGTCAATCATACCGTAATTACCGGTGCGGCGAGAATGAGCGCTGAGTTCAGATGGGATGGTGAATTTTGGATCAAGTTTAATCTTGGCAAATTCAGTAGCACCAAAGAATGCCACGCGGCCAACGCGAGGGACCTTAGCGTTGGTTTGTTTAGTCATAAGAGAGCTAAATGTCTCATATGCGTCTGCGCTAGTAGTAGCCTTCACAACTGCAGTAGCGGCATTAGCAAGGACACTAAGATTGTGTTTATCGATAGTTGGGACGACTTCTTGTGAAATTTCTTCCTTCATGACTTCACGTGCATCGAGGGAACCATCAGCTGCGAAATGAGCGTCAGCTTTGTCGATACTCATAGCAAAGTACATATCCTTACTTGCGGTTACGGTTTGGACTTCGTTTTCTGCATCTTTGTATTCATAACCAAAGTTACCGCTATTAGCAGATTTGCGAGTTGAGTAATCACGCAAAGCTTGGGTTTTGGTTGAAAAGATTTGGAATGATTTGGTTGTGCCACCAATTACTTGATATTTTCCCTTAAACGCTGGAGCGGTTAAACTCTCGAGTTTGTACGAGGCATCAAGAACCTTGGAATAAGCACTTGGTAAATTAACTGCCATAGTTATATTCTCCTTTAGATGTTAAGTACGCTTCTTACAAAGTCTTCCTCAGTTTGTTCGCCTTTGATTGTTGAATTACTCCTAGGGTATGGATTGTAAGATACGTTCGTTTGTTTACTTTTAGTATTAGCTTTACGAGCATTACTAGCTTTTTCACCTTGCATAACCCCTAAACGATAGATTTGGCCAATACTTTCTAAAAATGGCTGTAGTCTAGTCGTTGCGCTGATAACCTCTCCGTCACTCCCGCGTTTCACGTGGGCAACCTCTTCGTACATCGCTAAAATGCCATTTGCGAGGTCTGGATTAAAGTCCGGATTGGAATTATCAAAGAGTTCTGGGTAAGCTAGTTTTGCGTTCTCCGTTGCTAAAATCTGCTCGTAGCGGGTCTCAGCAATCGTCTCGATTTTAGCTTTTCGTGCATTTTGAGCTTCTATTAGTCGCATGCGAGCCTCAATAGCAGCGTCAGCTTCGCTGATATTCTCATCTAGTGACATAATGGAATTTGTTAACTCTTCCACGGTAGGCAACTGCAGTTCTTGATACTGTGAGATTTCAGATTTTAAGCGATTAAGCTCTGCGACGCTATCTCGAATTTCTTGGTTTAAGCGCTCTTTGCGCTCTTCACCTCGAGATTTAGACTGGTCGGCTTCATCTTTTTTCTCTTGCCCTTGTTCTTCTTTAGTGTCTTCTGATTCTTCTGCTGATTCGGAAAATACTTCGTTTAGAGCTTTCTCTAATTCATCGCCTTCTGAACTATTGGCGACAGTGTCATTGTTTTGAGTAGTCGATGACTCCACCCCAGCCTCCACACTAGGAGCTGATAAATTTACATCTGTATTATCCATACAATCCTTTCGGGTTACTTTTACGCTGTACGTAGCGAGACGTAGGTCTCTGGACTAAGACCCTAATAAGCGTATCAACGGTGACATAAAGATGGCTAAATCAAAGATATTATTGATACGCTAATTAGGAGCCTACTCCACCATATTCATACGCTTTTCCACCTCACCTTTGATTCGCAATAGATGATTCTTGACTATTTTGAGCGCAGCAACCTGCCTAATAACAGCTTCTGGGTCTCTTAGATCTAACTGTAATCTATCTATGGAATCACATTTTTTAATTTCTTCATCCACATAGGCTTGGGCCCACTCTAGGATTGGCTTCTCTAAGCTGAGACGAGTTTTTAATTCTTTTTCTTTTGTCTCCTGTTCCTTAGATTTTTGAATTGGACTTCGTCTTGGATTGTTTGGGTATGGGTTCATTTATTACTCCTTAAAAATTCATCGACTTCCTCTGGTGAACCACCTTGGGCTAAGTAAGCTGCAACACCTTGAGCTTGCTCCTCTGTTAGGCCATTCTGGACCAGTTCTGCTATTAATTCAGGGTTTACCTGGTTCATCGTAGGTTTTTGTTCGGCTGGCGTCTCAGCTTGAACTTCTGGTTGACTCATATCTGCTTGTTCTGGAGCTTGCTCTCGTGGTTGTATGGAATTAACCATTGGGTTTGAGCCTTCAATGTCCTCTGGACTGGTTTCGTCTTCCTCGGACACCTTTGGTGCAATCTCTTCTGCATCAGGAACGCCGGAACGTTTTACAATCTGATAGACAAGAGGAGCTATTTTGAGATATTTTTCCATTTGATCGCCAGATTCTAAGCGAATTTGAAGAAGGTCTTTGAGTGTTTCAAGCTGTTCATGGTCGTTATCTAGCTTAGAGCTTGAAGCGTCTACCTTGAACTTAACCAAAAGATCTTTTAAGTCTGAATATTCAATAGTTTCTTTAGTAAGTCTAAATTCTGGGTCAATTTTTCGTTTCGTTTCAATAAATCGCTGCGAGAGTGGTACTACTTGGTCAATTTCGGCTTGATAATGAGCAGCAATGTGAAGATTAAGCATAGTTTCAAGAATTTCTCCAAACCATTCTTCGAATTGACCACGAAGATAATTATCAGCAATATTGATGCGATCTTGCTGTGCATTGACACCAGCAGGCGTTTTAGAAAAACCCGGGTTACCGACTTCTGCTGAAATTGAAGTATCACCATTATTTGTAATATTTAGAATATTACTCTTCAAAATACCCTGTACAGTAGGGAAGGTATTAATGAGCGTGTTATCGGTTTGTACAACAGCAGCGTCAGCATTAGGGTCGCTTCCTAAGTCCCACACTGCGTATGGTTCGTATACAATACTTTCGGTATTCACATTGCCACGAATCTTAGTTGGCGGCGCAGATTTAAGACCCACCTGGAACTGATAATTCTGGTGGTGAATATCAAGCATGTCCTGCAGCCTACGAGTAAGACGAATAGCAGATAATCCTAGTGGATTTTTACCATCTGGGTCATAGTAAGCATAAATAATTGGAATTTTGCCACTAGGGTCAATATTTTTCCATTCACGTACAATTTCCCCAGTATCTGGATCAAAAGCATAGAAAATATTGTCCACGCCTCTCTGGAATACACAGACAAGCTTAATAAATTCAGCTTGCTCAGTTTCCGTGATAGAAATATCAGTATCTTTAGCGGTGGTTTTTTCTTGTAGTTCTTCAAGTTTTTTGAGATTCCAAGTAGTTTTATAATCCTTATCTTTTGCAAGCTCTTTTTCGTTATAAATAATGTTCTTGATATCATTTTTTGTATACCAAGCATTTAGAAAGATATAGTTACAGTCTTTAGCGTTGGTTTTGCCTGGTTCTAAATAAACATCCTGAATGTCTACGATCGTAAAATCCGCACCAAAATAATTATCTTCATTGCGAATAAATACGATAGCAGGCTGAGAGCCATAAATAAGCATATTACGTACCACTGATAAACATTTGGCTTTAACCGCGCCACCAGTTGTAGCGTTTGGTAAAATCACATTATCTACTACCTCATTGAGGAGTTCAGAGAGTTCAGGGCTTTTATCGTCCAAGATTACTTTACCCGTAGGGTTCTTTTGGACGATTGCTTTTGGCCTTGTCTCGATAAAAGAAGCCGTGGTCGCATCAGTTACGTCTGGATTACCTTCTTTGATATTTTTAGGCTCAGCATTAGCAATACGTTCAAACTCAGAAAAATCCTTGAAAAATCCAGCCATTTTATTTTTGGCTTGCTCATATTCCTGTTTTAAGTTCTCTGGCTCTATATAAGAAAAAGACACCCGTTTTTCCTTTCACATATTGATAAATATGTAAGAGCCGGTATTTGGGTGTCTTACTTCAAATTCATTATACCATATTCTAAATGAATATTATGCATTTCCTGAATTAATATCTCAATAAGTTTAGCTAATTAATTTTTATTAGATATTACCCTCTTTCCGCCTCAATACAATAGTCAATGACAAAATGCCACCAGTATGCGTTACGCATATTCTCTTTTAGCTGCATTACCACGACGCTACGCAAGGAGTCTAAATAGAAGCCCGCAACCCAGCTATTGTCAGCCGTATCATATAACCAAGGTACAGTTCTCCAAGACCCATTATTTGCTTTGTTTTTTACAACCATTCGCATATCGATAACGGTCGCACATCTGTCAACCGTAACCTCTAGTGGGACATTGCCTTTACCAGAATAAACTTTACGGTATATTTTACGGCCGTCAATCCATGTACCAACCTCGACGGCTTTGGTGCTAGAATAAACACCACTTAATTTCGATAGTTGTATAGAATTATCGAGAATCTTTTTACCATCAAGCGAATTATCGGCGATCTTGTCGTTGTTTATGGCATTACTGGCTATTTTAAGTGTCGTAACACTTCCATTAGGAATTTTAGAAAAATCTACAACGCCAGCTTTGAGTGTGCCGTCATCATTTAATGTATTTTTTAGCCCTTGGATTAGTTTGTTTCGTCCGCCTGCGGTCTCGGTGGCAATCAAATAAGTTCTATCTACTGGGTAATCTCTATCTACACCAGCTGTAAGCTCAAGATTTTCAAGGTTACGATTATTTTTAGTGCCAATCCAATCCGTTTCGGACCCACTAATAGGGCTTCCAGATGAATCAACTTCATACACCACAAATGAGCACTCTCCAGCCCACCCAGAGAGAGCTTCGCACGTAAAAATCCCAGAACCGGCGGTATGTGGCTCGATTAGTCTAGCTACCTGCGGTCTTTTTCCAAGCTCAGATGCGAATAATAAATTAGACATTCTTTTCACCTTTCTTTTTCAATAACTTAAAAGTAAATAGCAACATCGTACCAGTAGACAGTAATAATTGACCCAGTAATTGGCCGAATGTCGCAGTATCAGTGGTATTGATAAGTGCAACCACAAGTGGTGCCTGAGTTCCTGCAATAATCAGTAGGTCGCCCAGTAAATATACAATCATTTTAGTTTTTGGTGAAAATTCCATGTCTTTATTCACTTCTCCAATAATTTGTTCTGCTTTTTCCATGTTTTTCTTATGCTCCTCTATTAATTTTTGAACTTCTTCTGGCTTCATGCCTGGTTTAACTCCTGGCACTGGCGCTAAATCGTCGCCGAACCCATCGTCTTTTTTCGCTTCTTCCTTAACCTCTTTTTCTGTGATTGGTCGTTTCTCTTCTTCGGTAGAAACTTTGATTTCTGGTTTTGTTTCCTTAACCCCACCGTCAATAACTGAATCTGGAGATACTGGCGCAACCATTGGTTCTAACGCTTCAGCTAAAATACCATTATTGAAGCCTTTAGTCTTAGAATACAGTGTGCGGTA
>JABCPS020000041.1 GCA_013332955.2 Candidatus Saccharimonadota bacterium
CTTCGTCTATGCGATAATCACCTAGTTTCGCCAAGGCTTTAATCATCACATTTTTGTCTTTTTTCATAATACCGTCAAACTCTTCGAGTTGTTCCAAGCTCAAGCCTTCACTTAACTTTTCGCCGATACGGTTTTCTAACAGTCTCTGTGCTTCTTCGATGAAAGCGGTTCTTTGCATCTCATCAAGATCACCTAGCCCCGTTTCTCTCAAAAAATTTTCATCCACCCGAATCATATTATCTCCTAATTTACCCCATTATAACGCTTTTTTTAGTCAACCACAAGCGTTATTCCGATTACGAATCATTATTCCCGGTCATAAACATTACCCTAGTCACAATCATTAACCTTCCAATCCAAATCCTAATCTTTTCCCTCTTCTAAAACCCGCCAAGCCAGTTTCGCACATTTTACTCTCGCTGGCATATTTTGGATCATCGAAAAGACCTCTAGCTCACCCCTAATTTTCTGCGCTTTTTCACTTAAAACCCCCATTATTAAATCAAAGAATCCCTGCATCAGTTCTCGCGCCTCTTCCAAAGTTTTCCCCCGAATCATATCAATCATCATATCCGCTGAAACCTTCGAAATCGCACACCCCACCCCCGAAAAACTGCCTTCCAAAATTACCCCATCCTTAATCTTTAAATTCACCACAAGTTCATCCCCACAACTGTGATTCACCAAAGTTTTGGTTAAATTCGCCTCAATTTTTCGCTCAAAATTCAACGGATTTAAATTCCGCTCCAGTAGTTCTTCTCTATATTTGCTCTGAATTTCTCGCATTAATTTTTTCTCCGATTTTTACCAAATTTCATTCATTTCCGCCAACACCCCCCACCAACAATTACTCCAATCCCACCCAGCCAATAATTACTCCAGCCCCATTACTCCGCGAACTCTCCTAAGGCAAGCTAAGAAATATTTAACATCTATATTTGTGTTATAAAAAGTCAAACTTGCTCGCACCACCGCTCCAATTTTCTTCTCTGTTAAAAACGGTTCCACACACATCATTCCCGCCCGCACCATCACACCGAAATCTGCCAAAATCTGTGCCGCATCATGTGCATGCACCCCCTTTACGTTAAAGCTGATAATTCCATTTTCTGCAAAATATAATTCAATATTTTCATCCTTTTCTAATTCTTCGCGAATTCTCTCGGTTAATCCAGTTTCTACACCATAAATTTCTGAATGTTCCAGCCAAAATTCTTCTACAGCAGAAAGCCCAGCAATCGCCCCCATATTTAGCGTCCCACCTTCAAATTTACTCGGCCCCGGCGCAAAACTCATCTTCACTTTTCCATCCATAAGCTTCACTGATTCCACCATTTCACCCCCATAATTTAAAGGCTTAAATTTTTTTATTAAATCATATCTCAAATATACTACCCCCACCCCCATTGGCGCTCCAATTTTATGTCCAGAAAATACTAATCCGTCCACCTCTAACTCCTTCACGTCAATCTTCTTGTGTGCCACTAATTGCGCCGCATCCATCAAAATTAGCCCCTGAAAGCCAAAGCCCCTCAATTCTTTCGCGATATCACTACAATCCGCACCCGTCACATTACTCATTCCCGTCATCGCCACAATCTTAATTTTTGGCTCCGCCCCCTCAGTCTTTGCACGTTCAAGATCCAGCTTCACCTCACGCATAAGATCTTCCGTAATTCGTATCTTTTCTCCGTAACGTTCCGAAAAAGCCAAAAGATTACTATGATGAGATTCCAAATCTACCAAAATTTCTCCCTTATGACCCCCATCCTTGCCTAGCCACCCCTCAATTCCATTAGCTAGTAAATTTAGTCCCTCCGTCGCATTTTTCACAAAAATTACTTCTAGTGGTTCACAACCTAAAAACTTAGCAGTCATCTCACGTGCCTGCCAAAGTTCCGCCGTCGCAAGTTCCGACAATTCATAGACTCCGCGCAAAGGATTCGCATTTTTCTTTGTATAAAAATCTTGTTCAGCCAAAAGTCCAGCCGTCATTCTTTGCATCGTCGCAGCATTATCTAGATACACGAAAGGCAAGGCTTCATCTAGCTCATTTTTCTCAAATATCTCAAATTCTTCTCTATACATTTCGCTTATCCTTAACTTTTTTATTCATTTTTTGACTCATTATTTATTCAATTTAGCTCGCACTCACATCCCAATTCGTTTATGCTTAAATCTTGTATTCATACTACATATTCTGCATTTCTAACTTAATTAAGTTATTCATTTCCATCGCATACTCTAATGGTAAAGCCTTTGTAATTTCTTCCGAAAAACCTCGAATCAATATCTCTTTTGCTTTTTCTTCACCAATTCCGCGTGTCGCAAGATAATATAAAATCTCTTCCGATAATTTCCCCACCGAAGCCTCGTGGGTCCCTTCTGCTTCCCCAGATTTTACGTCCACCATTGGTTCCGCATAAGACCGTGATTCATTATCTAAAATTAACGATTTACAATCAATATAAGCCTTTACTCCCTTAACTCCCTTCCCTACTTTCGCCAGAGTTTTTGTCATGCTTACACCCCCATTCTTCGCCACCGACTTACTACGAATCATTGCCGAAGTATTATCCGCTAAACAAATCACCTTTGCCCCGGAGTCCAAAATTTGTTCTCTCGAAGCCAAGCTCATTCCTAAATATTCCATTTTTGCCCCCTCTCCTTTTAGAATCGTCGTCGGATACAGCATAGTCACCTTCGAGCCAAAAGTCCCTGAAACCCACTCCATTTCCCCGCCCGCTTCTACGAGCGCTCGCTTAGTATTTAAGTTGAACACATTTTTTGACCAACTTTCTACCGTCGAAAATCGCATTTTTGCCCCCTTTTTCACAAAAATCTCTACCGAGCCCACATGTAAATTATTTTTCTCATATTTTGGCGCCGAACACCCCTCGATAAAATGTAGCTCACTTCCCTCGTCCACCACAATTAAGGTATGTTCAAACTGCCCAATTCCTGGCTCGTTCATTCGATAATAACTCTGAATTGGTAGCTCCGCCGCCACCCCCTTAGGAACGTAAATAAATGAACCACCACTAAACATTGCCGCATGCAACCCCGCAAATTTATGGTCGTCTTCTGGCACTAATTTCATAAAATGTGCTAAGAAAATCTCCCCCACTAGCACTCCATATTTTGCCAAATTTTCCCCTGAACTCTTCTCTGTTGCGAGAATTGCTTCTTCTAGTGGCAAAAACACCACCCCGGATTGCGCTAATTTTTCACGCATTCGGTGATAAACCATCTCCGAATCAAACTGTGCACCTACGCCAGCCAATCCCTCTTTTTCCGCCTCTGGAATTCCCAGAGCCTCAAAAGTCTCTCGAATCTCCGCCGGTACTTCATCCCAAGAGGTTTTCACTTCACGAGCACCAGCCTCTTTATAAAATTGAATCTCTCCTGCATCAATCTGCGAAATTAATTCCTCTACTCCTGGTAGCATCTTCCCAAGATTCTGTTTTTGCCAAGCCTGCACTCCCAGAAGTCTTTTTTCTAGCACCCATTCCGGCTCTCTTTTTTGTCGATGAATCACCTCTGCTGCCCGACACACTACTTCTTTATTCATTTCGCACTCCCCTCATCCATCACCCCATACCCATTTTCTACTACTATCAGTTTCCCGCCCACCAGCTCAACTACCTTATCCACCTTCATTTTTTCTAAAATTCTCAAATTATGTGAAGTAATCAAAAAACTCGCGTTTGTTTCTCGCTGATAATTCGCCAAAATTTGCGAAATATTTCCCGCCGACTCCATATCTAGTCCCGAATCTAGCTCATCCAGCATGCAAAATTTCGGCTTCAAAGCCAACATCTGCAAAATCTCGTTCTTTTTCTTTTCTCCCCCAGACATCCCCACCCCACATTCACGCTCCATAAAAAACATCGGAAGCCCCAACAATTTCTGATTTGCCATCAAGCCACTACGCACCTCATCGAGCCGCACCTTTTCACCACGTTCCGTTAATCCAGTTCGCACAATCTCCGTGGTTGAAACCCCATTTACTTCCGGCGGTGTTTGAAAACTCAAAAACATCCCGAGAAGACTTCTCCCCTCAGTACTTAAATTCTGAATTTTTTCTCCCAGAAATTCAATTTCTCCACCTAAAATTTCATATCGCGGATCCCCCATAATCGCTCCTAGCAGTGTCGATTTTCCAGAACCATTTTTCCCTTTTAGTACCAAAGTTTCCCCCGGCAAAATCTCAAAATTCACCCCCCGAAGCACCACTTGCTGATTTTTCTTAATCGCCACCGTCAAATCCGAAACTCTGAACATTTCACCTCTACTACTTCTTTATTAAATTATAACATTGTCTCTTGATAGAATGAATTATCTGCGTTATAATTAAAGAACAATCCCCTGTAGCTCAATGGTGGAGCAAGAAGCTGTTAACTTCGAGGTTGTCAGTTCGAGCCTGACCGGGGGAGCCAAAATTATTGAATAATCCCATATTTCGGGATTATTTTTTGTTCTCACTGTCACCGGTTAGGCGAGAACGTAGTTCGACCATGCAACGAAACGAGTGTGTAAAATAAATCTTTTTTATTTTATACCGAGTGAGGCAGCTATGGAAAGCTTTTGCTTTTGCAAAAGCTTAGCCTGACCGGGGGAGCCATATGAAAAAATCAGGCCCTAAAGGCCTGTTTTTTATATTCCCCAAAGTTGGGCGAGAACGTAGTTCACCCATGCAACGAAGTGAGTATATACACTATGATATTTTACTAAAGCCTCAAAACTATTGTTTTTGCAGCTCCTTTTTGCTATAATGCAAATATATTCGGCATCTAGCCGCACACACCCCAACCGAAAGGTTGGGGCAAATTTTTTATTCAAGTGGTGCAGGAAAATCAAAATGATAGAGGCTATCAAACCCTTTACAGATAGCCTTAAAATCAGCCCTGGAAATTTGTCCAATTGCATTGCCATAAAGTCTAGATACACTCATCACTCTAATCTGTGCAAGTGCCGCATAACTCATTTTACCTTGAAATTCAAACGACACATACCACGAACCTGTATGTTCCTGAGTAGTTAGCGGTATACCTAGAAAACCAAATTTGCTCAACTTTTTATACACCAATACTGGACGGCTTAAGCGTCCACTTTTACCGTTTATCTCCACACCGACATTTTCGCCAACAGCTACCCACCAAACCTCTCTTTCAGAAATCGCAGGCAGCCTTCCAACGTTATGAATACGCTCTTTGCGTTCCATCCATTCAAGAAATCTTTTTTCCTCCACACTCAAGTTTGCTTCTTCCATAATCAGTCCTTATTTTATCATATCTCCATTATCATCTTCCAATTCGTCATAAAACAGGTCATCGTCATCCATATGAAAAAGCAGCCCCTAAAGGCCTGTTTTTTCATATTCTCCAAGGTTAGACGAAAACACGGTTCGCCCATACAACGATTTTTTCATAATCATCTTACATCACAACCCATTTTTGTGCTAAAATAAATATGGTCGTATGACCTTGAAAATGATTTCCCGCGCCAATAGCGCAACTTTGATAATAAAATTAAGGGTCTTCCCGACCAAATATCTA
>JABCPS020000042.1 GCA_013332955.2 Candidatus Saccharimonadota bacterium
AGGGGAGATTGAAATTGAGGCAAAAAGTATGCTACGTGAGCATATTGGAGTGGTGCCAATTTTCCAAATTACGTTCTCGAAGATGGTGGGTCTGCCAAGTTATGAAGAGGGGGTGTTCTATATCGTAAAACCAACTGTGGTGCGGGCGGCCAAGGATTTAGGTCGAACGATTGATGATCTATATCTGCCAGTGTTTCCAGTTACGGATGACGAGGGGATGCTGATTGGTTTTAGAGGGCTAGCTTCTGCACGTGACTTATAAGACATTTACCTTCGGACTCGGATTTATTCCGAGTCTTTTTTATGAAAAAATCCCCGGCGAACCGAGGATTTTTGAGTGATAAAAGAGGATGAGAGAGCGAAGATTAGAAAATTCGATCTTAGGGAATCTGAGATTTAGATTTCTTTCTGATTGAGGACTTTACCGTATTTGATGCGTTTATTTTTCGATAAATCGCATTGCTTAAAGAGTTCCATGAGCTTTTCCCGATTAATATTGGTGGCACCATATTTAAGCAAGGTAACGCCAATTCGAAGTTTATCATCTGGTGTACAAAATAGGTTGTCATGTTCATATTTTTCAGCCAGTATATCAATCTGACCACCAGACACTAGGTAATTCTTGGTGAGAAAATTCTCAAAATTGTTACCATATCTAGTGGCAACGTAAACTTGCTGAATATTAAGAAGCTCAAGAAACTGATTGATAGTGATTGTGGGTGGTAACTTTTTGAGATTAGGCTCTATTGATATGAAATCTTGGAAGTTCATATTAACCCAAATTGGTCGATAATCGTCAAGATTGATGCCGAAGATGGTCCAATCGAGTGGATTAGCGGCCATGATACTCTCGTGTATTTTTGGATTGCAGTGGTCTTTAATCCAGGCAGCAATGAGACCGAGTGAAAGATTCTGCTGATAGAAAAAATAGAGTAGGGAGTAAACATTAGCAGGTTTTGGAGATTCCTTGACGAGGAGCTGGTTGGCCATCACGAAAATCGTCGTGAGGTTGACTCCGAGGACGCGCATTTCAGCGCATTGCACTTCGAGGTCATGCTTAGTTTCGATCCGATAACAGTTCATCGCAATGGTATCGATATCGATGCCACGCTGCTGGAATTTTTTGAGGTTTCTCAGGATAAAACCACGGCCTTTGATTTGAATTAGTTGGTACATTAATTCATAAGAATCGACATGGACCTTAGAGGCTTTAACTTTGTCGTAGTGACGCCAGATGTAGCTGGGGCTAAGTAATTCCCTAACCTCGCTAGGGTTGGCGCCGGCCGCTAGAAGTTCGGACCAGATTGTTTGTGAAATGCGATAAACTCTGCCACGCTCCGCTTTGGTACGGGCAAGTGTCATGGCGGCGTATAGCGCATCATGTAGGTCAAGATAGCGCTTGACGTAGGCGGGCGTGCGACAGACTCTGGGTAGTTCCTCGAAACTTGATTCTGCGATTTGAAACATCATTTGGAATTTTTGACTCATATTTTCCCCTTTCATTTTGTAAAAGAACGTGTAATAGATACAAAGTTTCAATATATTATCACATGAGGCAGCTGTTTTGTCAAAAAAATGGGGCTTTAGTATGCTGAGATAAGTGAAGCGTGGGTATAATCTATGCGGTGGTGTAATCCATGAAGCATAAGCTTATAGTATAATGGAAGAATGAATCATAATTTGGCGCCAAATGGTTTGGAAAAAGCGGGAGAGCAGAAGGTAAGTGATAATTACCTGAAGTTGATGGCGGCGCTAAAGGGAATGGAATTCTTGGGGGAGAAAAAGACGAAAGCCGAAGTAGAGCAGATTGAAGCTGTGAGCGATTTTGACCTCGAAGAGATTTTGGGTCGCAAGGAAAAATTGGCATCAGCTACAGAGAAGGAACGTAGTCAAGAATACTTAATCCGAGAGAGACATGAGATTATTTGCGACCGTGACCATATCGAAAATCAACGAGTGGATGTGGTAGAAAATCTGGAAAATCAGACTTTGGAATACCGATTTAAGCTACGTGAGCCTTTGATGGAAATTTCAGAATTGGGGCAGAAATTACGTACAGAATCACGCGAAAAAGACGGCGTGGCGGAGCTTAAAAGTGGTACTTCGGTGCGCCTCGGAGAAATTACTTATCATGATTTAGAATCGAAGCGTGAATTTCGACTCTGTGATGCCTTAGTGTTTGAAAAAAATGGGATTAAGGTGTCTTTGGCGGATGCTACGGCGCGGGAACTGGGTGACGGAGTAGTTTCTAGGAAGCGTAATACCAGTAATCTAGTACGAGCGGCGATTGGTTTGGTGCAAATGGAAGTGCCAAAAGCGATGGATGATATGGCGGCGCAACAGACGCTGGATGAAATTTTTAGGCAGGACCTCGGAGTGGAAGATGCACTAGACGAAGTTTCGGAGAGGGCGGAACGCGATTATAAGATAGCGAGATTAAAGTGGCAATATAAGCTAGAAGACCTCAATGCGGAGCAGCTTGGGCGAGCGGAAAAATTGACACGCCGTGAGGTTTTTCCAGGTTACTCTACATATGTAGAAAATGGGAAACATGAAGAATATCTGGCCAAGTATGGTGAGGATGTACGCGCGGTCCATATGTTGAATTCGATGAGTGTGGACTCGGTTTATCGGGTATTAACTACGGGTTTGATGAGTACGACCGAGCGGTTCAGCCGGGGAGTGGTGAAAAATGGAATTTCCTCGGTACTGGATATTGATTCAGGGGGTGCGGACAATGTGTTTACCCGGATTATGAATGCGGAGCAACGCAGTAAAATTCAGAACCATGCGGTGGTATTGAAACCGGAAATTTTTGACCGTACCGATTGGTATGCTTATAATGTGGATTCTTATGGTTCGACCAATGAGGCTCACTTTGCGGGAAGATTGGCGCCAGAGGAGATTTTTCAGCGCACCATGGGTGATCTTGATCATTATTCGGCGGATAATGAGCAAATGTTTCGTACGGGTGTCGGGGTGGATTATGTTGAAGCGATAGAAGTAGATGAGCTGGATCGCGATGAATTGCTTGAGGGGCTTCATGAGGAGGGGCTCTTTGAGGTAAATGGGCGGCCGATTGAGGAAGTGATCGTGGCGCGGGAATTCGACGAGGATGATGATGACGATTGGGGTGATTGGGATTCTAACTTTGAGGGGGCGGGCGAATCGATTGAAGACTTTTTGGCACAAAATTTGAAGAAGCAGGAGCGTATGGAGGCGATTTATAACGGCGAAGTGAAAGAGGTGAGCCTCGGTGAGTTGACGGCGCTCGCGGAATCTTCGGAAGATTTTAATGATACCTTTGTTTCCCTGTCGGAAGCGATTATGGGGCAGGGTGGAGGTGTGAAATTGAAGGCGGATCTCGAAACGCATTTAGGGCAGGTGCTAGGGGTGGAAGATTTGGCAAATTTAGCTTCAGGGAAGCTGCCAAAAGATTTTGCGCCGAATGATTTAGGAGTGTTTTTATTCGCGAAAAACCAACTGGGCGTGGATTTTGGCAAAATGTATGAAGAAGCGAAGGGTTGGACGGTATGAGGACTTTTAGAGAGATAATGAAAAGTGGGCGTGAACGCGTGGAAAAATTGCCGGGGGCGGTTTATCTAGTGGAATGTGAGACTGACGAAACGGTGCTGGTGGCGATGCGACTAGAGGTAGTGCGACGATTTTCTGAGGGGGAGGAATTTATTTCGGTGAAATGGTTTGATACGGTGCGAGAGCGAGTAATGCGTGCGAAGTTGGTTTGGCGTGTGGGTGAATGCTTGGCTTTTGAGAGATTAGAGGCTAATGGGGGTGGAAAATATTATTTTACGCCGTTAACGTTGGAAAAATATTATAGCGAAGTGAAAGATTCGTTGGTTTCGGGTGAGGATTTTACAAGCGAAGCGGAAATGATTGAGGCATTCTTAAAGGGTGGGGGAAACTGATATTGGCCGTGAAAATATTTAGGCCTTAGAAAAATATTCAAGTCTTTGGAGTTTATAAAAAAATAAACTCTCGAAAAATTCGAGAGTTTAGTGAGAAAACAGTGAAGCTAGGCGCCAAGCCGATTGAGGTTGGTGGTTTCAATACGTGGAATGGAAGTGGATTCTGGTGAAATATCTGTGGTGTCAATCTCGGTTTCGGCGAATTGATCGCAGAGTTTAACCAGATATCGACCACGCTTCAAGGTGGTGACCCACTTTTCCGGAATACTTTTTAGCCCGTATTGAATGCCAGCCAGTGAACCGGTGAGAGCGCCGACCGTATCGGTGTCATCGCCGAGATTAACCGCAGTAAGTACGGCATCTTGGAAGTTGTCAGTGGTCAGAAACGACCAAAGCGCTGCTTCTAGCGTATCGACTACATAGGCGCGAGAAGAGATGAACCCCTTGGGATAGCGATAAATCTGATTTTTCAGAATTCGACTATATAGGGTAATTTCTTCTTTTTCAAACATACTGTAATCGTCCAGCTGGGTTTTGCGATAAGCTTCCTTGGGATTATCACCGCCTAATAAGTGACAAACGAAATTAGTGCAAATCAGGCAACCCAGCACACTAATTGGATGAGCGTGGGTGAGTGATGAAATGTTTTTCACTAATTCAAAGCGTTTTTCACCAGTGATTTGATTTCTGTGACAAACGAAAGCTACTGGCAAGATGCGCATAAGTGAACCGTTGCCGTTATTGGCGTAATGATTCATGCCACACTTGACAGGGTGTCCGCCAGCGAGGTAATTCTCAATCGCGCGTTTACAAGTGCCACCAATGTCAAAAGTGAGTTTGGTAGCAGTAAATTCGTCTTGCAGATACCACTTGACAAAATTCTCCATGATGTCGTGATAATGGAAGCGTTTTTGGTCAATCAATGACTGTATCAGACAGATGGTCATAGACGTATCGTCAGACCAAGTCCCAGCAGGTTGATGATGGGTGCCGACAGATAACATTTCGGTGACCGGCATGAGTTCTAGAAAATTTCGATTCAAAAACTCAATAGGTACCCCTAATGCGTCGCCAATAGCTAAGCCGATAAGGCCAGAACGAATTGCTTGCTTTATATCCTTTTTCTCTAAATGTGCCATAGTATCTCCTCCTATCGATTGGGTGATGATGCGGGGTTCTTTGTGAAATGGGACCAATTTTGGGTCAGATTTTTCACGATTTTTCCGCATCGAGATTCGTATATTATAACAATTTTAGAGTGTTTTGTCAATGAAGAAAAAATCCCCGAAGATAGGCTCCGGGGATTTTAATGAAGAGCTTCGACGTGTGTATTTTCTTGAATGAATAATCGTTTTAGTATTTTTGGTGTATAATTTTAATATCGAAGTCTCTGCACGGGGTGTAATGCTCCTACCGCAGGGGCTTCCTTTTTATATACGATAAAAAATCCCCGAAGTTAGACTCCGGGGATTTTTGATGTGAGGAATTTAATTTTAGGGATTTGTTGTGACGATGCTTTTTAGCTCCTCTATAAGGTTTGCAAGGTGACGCTTAAGCTCTATCGGCACCGGTTCATTTCTGATAAGATCGAAAACGGCGCGATAATACCAGAGAATGTCCTGTTTAGAAGCATTGAAGCGGTGCCAAATTTTATCACCAAACTGATCGTAATCTTTCAGAATATCGGTAAGATTATGTATCTTGTCGGCGGTGGCGACAATGTAGGCTTCAATATAATAGGAATTGCCGAGGCGCTTCAGGTAACTTTCCTTACGCTCTTTCCAGGGAAGTTTAGGTTGACCGGCAGTTTTAGGTTCCGAAACATCTTTGACAATGTCGGTAATTTCATCGCCAAAATCGCGACGCATGTCAGTCTCAGAATAGACGGCTGGATTGACATCCTCAAGAATATCGTGTAAGATTCCAGCGACAATCGTTGCCTCATCGTTAGTATATTGACTAATAATCATGCCGACGGCGACAGGGTGGAAAATATATGGGTCATCGGTTCCCTTGCGATTTTGACCCTGGTGAGCCTTGGCGGCAATTTTAAGTGCGAGATTAATTTTGTCAGTAAACATAAATTCACCTAACCTTTCGTAATGTGTGTGCGGGTGACTGTTTGGTTAAAATTCCTCAAATTTGTAAGGTGCAATAAATTCACCTCTCCGGAGAGAGGTGAAAGTTGTGTAGTAATTTTTCCGTAATCTAAATATAATTATCTTTTACTTCGGGTTCACGATACCAGATGATGCTAGATTTTTCAGAAGAGATTTCTAAACTTTGCTCTTTAAAATCCTTATAGGTTGAAACTATCCATGTTTCATATCTACCAGTGAGATCAAACCCAACGTTTTTAAACCATACTAAAAGACCAAACTCATCTGCATCGGCAATTATACCGATAAAGTGCCTATCGATACGTATATCGTAGTATGACGGCCAGTCGTCTTTTGAAACTTTTTGCCAACCGTTGTATTCGAGGATTTCACCCCAATGTTTAGCATCGAAGCGATGTTCCCTGGGCTTGCGCGGCCCTGGTTTAGGCAATTTTGGTGAACTCCAGCAGTGTTTTTTCATTAACCATGCTACATAACTAGTACTACGCCGAATGACGAAGCCACTAGAATCGGTAACTAGGGTGTAAAAATTACCGTCGGATTCCTGCCAATCAGCGAATTTTGGATTAGCATAGGGATATTCTTTGGCGCCATGCTCCATGATGTAACGATAGATGTGGCGACAGATTACGCGAATAATCCGAATAGGCTGCCAGGCGGCGCAAGATTGTCTTGCGAAAAAATTTGCTACTTTGATCTTATTAAATGTGCTCATGATTCCCCTCCTTTTTCATGCTGTATGGGAAAATACCCAATATTTATATTATACAATGAAGAGTGTGATGTGTCAATTTTGGCCCTGAGTTAATATCTTATGATACTGCAAATTAAGAAGAGTGAACTAGAGGGGCTCATGATATAATAAAGGTTATGAGAAACATTGTTTATATTGACGGTCAGAACTTCCTCTATAAAGCGTCGGAAATCTTAGTTAAGTATGGTCTCGTTAATGATAAACAAGAATTAAACGCTATCGACATCTGCTCGCTATTCGAAAAGCTATTCCCTAATGAAGAACTAGAAATTCGTTTCTTCGGAGTAGCAAAAATTAAGCGTCGCCCCGATCTTGGTCAAGAAATTTTAGATAAATCTATCAGATTTTCTGATAATCTTCGTCGCGTTCGCAATAGCCTATCTAGACAAAATATTACCTACATTGAATCCGGAAAATTAAAAATCCGTGATAGCGACATCTGTAAGAATTGCGGTAGCAAAGATTATCGATATCAGGAAAAAGGCGTTGACGTTGGAGTTGCAGTCAGCATGGTGAAAGATGCATTGATGAATACTGTGGATCGTATTATCCTTGTTAGTTCCGATACCGATCTAATACCTGCTGTTCTGTGTGCGAAGCGAGCCGGCAAAAATGTCACCTATGTTGGTTTTAGCGAAAGATTGACTAGGGCCTTAGTAGATGAATGTAATGCAACCCAAGCCCTCAGGGATGATGAAATAGTGAATGCTTATAAGGTCGCCAATAATCTTTAATATTGACTTTTAGATATCGGTAGTGTATTATTGAATTACAGCGCCTTGGTCTGGATTCGTTCCCGGCAAGGTTTTTTGATTTATAATTTATTTGCGGAGAAATAGCTAAATGGGCCTGCTTTTAATGTTTATATTATTATGACGTCGCAAGACCCTCGCTGTTTCATCAGTAATAATCATAAAGCAAGCTCTGCAAGGTATGGACGCCAATGGTACAATAGAAATATGATTATCTTTCAATACAATGTTTCACCAGCTTGGCTAGCGCCAGACGACGATAAACGGACATCATGGATTAGAGTTACCGATGAACAAAAAGATAACGTAACTACATACTTCTTTGGAAAAACTTA
>JABCPS020000043.1 GCA_013332955.2 Candidatus Saccharimonadota bacterium
GCTAGTGTAGCCATTGAAGCGATCGTAGTAATAGCAAAACAGATTGCTAGAACTTTTGAGAGGCCTGAGCCACTTTTCACTGGGGTTGGTTCGCTGTGAACGTAATTGTTTGGTGTATTGAAACTATTTTCTTCCATAGTATTTCCTATATTAATCTTTATATTTTATAAATCTACGAATTTATCACCTTCGCGACAGACAAAACCATTAGTTTTAGACTGATCTTTTTCACCATGGAAGACTTCCCTGATTTTTTGTGGCATCATACTACATTCTTCAGGTGCATGTCCACCAAAGCCATAATTCCAAATCCCAGTGGAAATATCTTGGTACCAGGCTTCATATGCTCCGCCCATTGATACTTTTTCGATATCCTGACCATGTTCATCTTTTTCGGTATAAATACCGGTTGCCTGTATTGCAGCAAAAATGTACTTCCCGCTATTACTTGGCCAGAAATTTCCAGATTTAATAATTGGAACAGTTCCGCGTTTAGCTTTATATGCATCTAGAAAATTATCAAACTTGAGGTCTACTGCCATCGGCTTCACAATCTCTTTCACCGTGACATTATCCTGCTTTACGTCAGTGATTTTAGTCTGCGTAGCTTCTTCATACTTTGCGATCGATTCATTCGCGGATTTTACTTTCTCTTTTGATTCCACTAGTTCTTCATTAAGCTTTTTCGTATCTTTATTCTTTGAAGTATAAACATAAGCTAGTCCACAGCCTAAAGCTAAAGTAGTAATAGCAAAAAATATGGCCATAGCCTTCACTCCGCCATGACCCTGCGCTTTTGCTTCACTATGTACGGAATTTATCTCCGTATTATTTTCGAAATTAGTATCATTCATGATAACTTTTTCTCTCCTAAAAATTTATTAATAATAGTGAAATAAAAATTATAAAAAATATAATCCTTTCTAATTATGTTTATATATGAGAATGTCAAAAAAAGCAATAAAAAACAGGATTATTTCAGCATAATCCTGTTGTAATTTTAGCTATTGGCTAATTGATCGAATTCTTCTAGAGATTTAATCATTACGTCACGTGGTTTGTTGCCATTGGCTGGGCCAATCACTCCGATTTCTTCTAGCCAAATCGCGAGACCCGAGACGAAGCCGTGACCCTTACCGAGGTAAGTCTGCAGCATCGCCGTCGAGAATTTACCCTTAGAGAGCGTAATCTCAATCGCCTTACGCACTACTGGATCCGATGGATCATATTTACGGCCAAGTTCACCGAAAGAGCCACCGTCTGAAGGTCCGAGGCCCTTAATCTGCACCGCCTGGGAAATTACCTCATTGTTGTATTCTGGCTGTCTCTGTTCGCGCATGAAGTTGGTTAGCTTATTAATCTCATCGTCTGAGGCAAAAGCACCCTGAATACGACGTGGCTTGCCCATCATTTCAGTGGTTAGCATCAACATATCACCGTTACCGAGTAATTTTTCGGCACCACCAGATTCGAGCATCATACGTGAATCGATACCGTTAAGAACTTTGAACGCGATACGTCCAGGGATATTTGCTTTAATCAAACCTGTCACCACTTTTACTTCCGGACGCTGGGTGGCGAGCACCAAGTGAATACCGGAAGCACGACCTTTTTGAGCGATACGGACAATTAATTGTTCGAGGTCTTTACCCGCCTGCATCATCAAGTCCGCCATCTCATCGATAATAATCACGATGTAAGGCATCTTATTGTTTTGCGTGGCGTCTTCCGATTCCTCGCCATTCTTCTTCGCTTCTTCTGCGCGCGCCTTCATTTTTTCATTGTAATCTTCGATCTTCTTCACGCGTTCTTCCGCGAGGCAAGCATAGCGACGCTCCATTTCATTCACTGCCCACTTCATCGCCGAAAGTGCCTTATCCGTCGCCGTAATAATCGGCGTCAAAAGATGCGGAATGTCATTATACTGCGCCATTTCTACTTGCTTTGGGTCCACGATAATTAATTTCATGTCACTCGGGGCATTACGATAAAGTAGGGAAGAAATCAAAATATTCGTCATCACCGACTTACCAGAACCGGTAGTACCAGCGATCAGAAGGTGAGGCATTTTTGCCAGGTTCGCAATAATTGTATTACCGGAAATATCCTTACCTACAGCAAAACAAAGTGCAGCCTGTTCTTTCTTCCAGCGATCACTCTCAAGAAGACTTCTTAAACTCACGCTTTCCTTACGTACGTTTGGAATTTCTACACCGACTAGTCGCGTACCTGGGATCGGCGCCTCAATACGCACACTCTCGGTAGCGAGGTTCAGTGCCAACTCTTTATCACGCGCCGCAATCTTCGAAAGAATTACCCCAGCAGGTGGTCGAATTGTATATTGAGTGACCGAAGGACCGATGTTGGCACCCTCGACTTCCACATCAATACCGAAATCTACGAAGGTTGATTTAATAATTACGGCATTTTGTTGAATATTGCCGCCATCTGGTGGAATATGTTTCTTAGAAAGAAATTCCACGCTTGGCATTTTCCAATCTGGATCAGAGGCTGCGGTTAAAGCACGTTCTGGCTCTGGCTCGGCTGGTTTTTCCATATTGGCTTTTTTCACTTCAAGTTTCGGTGTCTTCAGTTCGGCTGCTGACATTTCAATACCGTTAGCCTTAATACGAATTGGCGCATCGAGTGGCGCGACTTCACGTTCGGCCTTTCGGGCTACCCGAGCATTCTCGGAATCTTCTGCCTTACGACCGGTACGGAAAAGATTCGCAAAATCTTTAAACACGGTCAGTGGCGAAAGTTGAAGAATGAAAATTCCTGTGATGAAAATCAGTACGATGTAAATAAAGGCCGCAACCGATGGATCAAGTAATTGAGTAACTAGATGATTTAAGGCATCACCGATTACGCCACCAGTTAAATTTTTCGTACCATAAGAAGGCAAGTCAAAAATGCCTGCCAGCCAGAGAATCATTAGAAAAGAAGTGACCCAAATCACGGTCGGGAGACGGTTATCCTCGGTGAGAAAAATTTTCACCGCCAGATAAACCAAAATCACTGGGATCGCATAGGTTGCATAACCGACCACATAGAGCGATCCGCTATGAAAATCATTCAATAAATTACCGCCGTTACCGAACCAAGTCATAATCAAAACGACCGAAATCACAATCATTAATAGGGCCATTACTTGGCGCCAAAATCCCCCTGGTAATTGATGGGTTGGAGCGGGGTCTTTTGCTCTACCTCTAGACGTTCGACGTCTTCCTCGTGTTTGTTTAGCCATAAACATATTATAGCATAATTATAGGGA
>JABCPS020000044.1 GCA_013332955.2 Candidatus Saccharimonadota bacterium
AGAAGGATTTTTCGGTCTCAGATTTTAGTGTGACAATTTTTAATCTTCAGATGAAAGGATTAGTGAAACCGTTAGGTAATAATGAGTGGATGTTATGTGTGTAGAAAAATTTCAATTACCGAAGACGATTACTTGGATTGATACGATGAATATTTTTGCACGGATGGAGAAAATGCGGCGTTTACACACGATGGCGGTGGCGAAGCGCTTTGAATTGAATCTAACCGAAGTAAAAATTATGAGCTATCTCAAAAATAATCAGATTGAGCGGAATTTAAATGAGATTTTAGAGTGTAGTCTGATTGGTGAGACTAGCCTATGCCGGGCAATTAATCATTTAGAACAGCGTGAGTTTATTAAGAAAGCGTTAAATCCGCAAAATCGCCGATATTTGCAGTTGGATTTTTTTGGCGAGGGGAGATTCGTGGCGAGCTATATCGAAATGGAGCAGAAAAAGTTTATCAGTGAGATTTTTGAGGGGTTTACCAGAGAGGAGCGTGTGTTGTTCGGGCGGATGCTTTGGAAAATAAACTTTAATATTCAGCGTAGAATTCAGAAAAGTCTGGCAACGAAAAATAAGTGATAAAAATTATTCTTGGATAAAATCGTCAATGCGTTTTGCGATATCCGTGAGGATTTCTGGGAGTTTTTCGCGTTCTTCTGGAGTGAATCGTCCTAGCACGAAGTCCACATCGCCCATCTTTTTGCGCATGGCATTATTGGCGGTGCCAAGACGAAGACGTTTGAAGTCGGTAGTGTTAAGCGAACGAATAGTGGATTTAAGGCCATTATTGCCGCCATCGGTTCCCTTTTCGCGATAACGCAGGGTGCCGAAATCGAGATTAAAATCATCACATAAAATCAGGAGGTTAGATAGTGGAATTTTATAATAGTTCATGAATTCCTGAATACTAGAACCGACATCATTATAGTAGGTTTGAGGTTCGATAAAGATAGTTTGACCGGATTTTTGCCACTTGGCGTGGAATTTTTCGGATTTTTCAAATTCGAGACCATGGGTTTTAAAGTAAAAATCTAAAGCCAAAAAGCCAAAGTTATGGCGAGTGAGGTTATATTCATTTCCAGGATTTCCAAGTCCAACAATAAGTTTCATGGAAATATTATAGCAAATCTTTTGGTTGGATTTTTATGACAAAAAAACTACTACAAAAGTTTTAGAGATAAAAGAATCCATTGTGTAGATATTTGGACCATGAAAAAGCCGCCACGGTTGGTGACGGCTTCGAAAAAGATTGAGAAATAGTTTTGATGAAATGATGTGATAAAGATTGAAACTTTAGGATTAATCTGTAACATAATTATCGTCGTCTTCGTTATTAAACAGATCTGATTCGCCTGATCTGATATTTTCTAGGATCTCTCTAATTATGCTGCTTCTTACAATATCATCTTCATCCATGGGAATTTGAGCAGCGCCGGAAACACCTCTGAGTGCGCGACGGGTAAATAAAATACCATTATGATTTTGGTTGATATTTTGCGCGCTAGGGTGAGGCTGAGATTCATCTCCGGTGAAAATCATCTTAGAGCCTTGAGCTAACCGAGTGATGATGCTTTTAATTTCTTCATTACGCATACTCTGAGCTTCGTCTACAATAATGAATTTGTCCATGTAGTTTTTACCTCTAATATAGAAAAGAGGTTCAGACCTAAAAGACCTATCGAAAGATAACTCGGCCTTTTCTTCGATAATATCCTGGGCAGTTCGCTGAGAGCTGGTTACAGGCTTATTGAAGTGCTTATCCTTGTTGTCCTTTTTACTCTGTTGTTTACGCTTTTTGCCACTACTGTAAGTAAAAGTTTTCTCTTCGTTGTAGATGGAGTATCCATCGTCATCTTCTTCCTGCAGAGACCAATTTTTCTTATGAATAAAAGCCTGATGCATGAGAGATTGCTCGGTGTCATCATCTATGACTTTTGGGTTACATGGGTCGTCTGGGTAGGCCTTATGGTAACTGATTAGGGCGCTGAGGATATTTCCAGATTTGATGGACAACTTTTCCTTAACTCCGCCAGGCAACGTACCTACACCATCATCACCGATGGACATGGATGCAATTACGGGGATTACATCGTATATTCCTTTTTGAACTTGATACATTCCTTCAACGGTAGGTATATAGGTTTTACCGCTGCCAGTCGCACCAGAGGCAAGGATGAATTTGATGTCTTTATTATAAATGGCATCTAAATACATAGCTTGTCCTGGCGATAAGGGCTCAAGGAAGGGTTTGAGTTTTCCGTTTAAGAGGTTGTTGAGATGGACGATTTTATCTTCATCTCCACTAACATCTAAGCGTCCAATATTCCAGAACTTTCCTTTGCTGTAATTGACATCTTCGTAATTGGAACCGTCTTCACAGCTGAATTCGATGAATTCATTGGGGGTCAAGAGCGGTTCATTCGGCATGCGTGCTTCCCATTCCTCTAAGGTGATAAAACCACCTTTTTGCATGAAATTATTATAGAGGTCGGGTGGAATGACGCATTTGCGTCGGCCGGTGAACTTAAACTTGGGATCGGTTTCTAGCGGTAAAGATTTAATGTTATGTGCTAAAGCACAGCCACGCATTTCCTTATCGTTGGTCACTAAACGAATCTTTTTGTTCAGGGCTTCTAGTTCATTTTTGGCTTGTTTGCTTTTTAGGCAGTAAGCTAAATTGAGAGTCTGTAAAAAGATTTGCTCATCCATATTGACGGGTTCAAAATCCCAAGAAATCGTAGCGGATTCGGAGCTCTTAATAACCATAAAAGCGCGACTGCAGTTCTTGAAGGCGATTTGATTACCAATATTGATGTGAGGGTCACGGCCAAGTTTGTCTTGATTATCTAAGACTGATTGTTGGAGTTCATCGATGCGATTGATTACCTTACCGGCGATAAAGCTGCGTTCAGAAGATTCGCTTCTGAAGCTTTTTAATTCATGGAGCACAGTGTCAGGTATAACGATACATGAGTTTTTCAGGTCGATATTTTTAATAGCTAATTTCTTAAATCCGTTTTTGGTGGGAATAATATCTGGGTTGTCGATAACAATATTAGTATCGATAACATAATATTTTTCCTTGGGTTCAGTGGAAATGTAAGCCACAGGTTCTGCATTTGAGATGCTTCCAGAGGTCTTCTCCTTAAGACTTGTTTGAGCACTGAGTATACTTTTAATTTCACTCATAACTATCTCCTTTTTAAGGTACAAGAAATACGTTTTAGGTATTTCTGTAGGGTGGGGCTTGGATTTTTGAGGTCCAAGAATAGAGGTGCGTCCTCTATTAGGCTAATTATTACATATTTTTCTAAAAATTCAAGAGAAAATAGAGGTGGTGGTGAATCTTGATGTATATTTTGAGGATAGCTTAAGATGAAGTATTAAGATAATTGACGATATAGTTTGAGCAATTTTTCGATTTGATGAGATTGAAGATAAGTCTTTTCGCTGGCGGCCAGATTTTGGCTGAGTTTTTGAATAAGTGCTGGTTGGTGATAAATTTCGAGTAAAAGTTCTGCCATGGCGCGAGGTGCTGGTGATTTGGCACAGAGGCCACCGTGATTTGGTACGATTTCGGACATGTCGGGGTCGGCATAAATAACTGGAAGATTGCAGGCGGCGGCTTCTAAAATGGTGAGGCCTTGGGTGTCAAACTGGTAGGAATTGATGATGGAAAGATGTTGGTCTTTGGTATATTTTTGGAGGATTTCTTGGTGCGGGATGGTGCCGAGAATTTTAATAGATGCTTCGTCGAAATGTTTTTTGCAGAATTTTTGCACTTTTGACATCTGATTGCCATCACCGATAATAGTAAAAATAAAACGATAATTTGGTTCAAGTTCCTGGGCGATTCGGAGCGATTCTAAAAATGGTAGAATGCGTTTTTCTTTGGAGAGGCGAGAAAACCAGAGAATACGAAGTGGTTCGTGGTCTTGGTAGGTGCGGATTCTGGGTGTGAAATTTGCAATTTCTTGATCGCTGATACCATTCGAGATGACGGAAATTGGGCGGGTGACACCGAAAAGTCGAAGTTTTTTGGCAAAATGGGCGGAGGGGGTAATTACCTGGTCGGCCAGATTGGCTTGGCGGACCATCATTTGCCACATCTCACGACGTGCAATAGTAGGCGCGAGATTTTTGATCTCGGCGTTCTGATAATTGGGGCCTGGTGATTTCTTTGGCTCTGGATTTCGATAATCTGACCTAGAAGATTTTTTCAAGATTGATTTTAGAGTGGTGCGATGAATTAGATTAATTCCGGTAGCGGCGAGAGTCTTGAAGGGATGTGGCACATTGGTTGCGATAGCCATATCTTCGCGACCGTGCATAGTTTGAACGACTTTTATGCCATATTTTTTGGCAAGTAAAAGACCAGCCATGCTAGTGGTGGCTTCGTAATGGATGGGAAAAAGGTCAAAAGTTTCAGCGAGATTTGGGTATTTCTGCTCAATAAAACGGGTTGCATATTTGGTCCATTTGGAAAAAGGAGCGCCATTAACTAGAAACTTGGCGGTAGGCACAAGAATGATATTTGGGTCATGATTAGCGCCAAATTGGGATAAAGGATTTTCAAAATCTTGCTGAGTGCCAGGGCAAAAAATCGTAACTTGGTGACCAAGTGCTTCTAGGCTGTCTTTTTGTGCGCGAATGGAAGATGGGATTCCGCCGGGAATACCAAGAAAAACGTCGGTAAAAATAGCAATGCGAAGCGTTTTCGTAGGCGCAGGATTTTTGAGGTTTTGGTCCTTAAGATTTTGATGCTTAAGGCTTTCCGGGTTCTTGGAGTGAGGATTTGACATTTTTGTGATTATCTCATATATGAGATATTTATTTAAAGTAAATCTTTGGTGCGATTGATGGATTTGCGTGGTCCATTCTTGCGGTCATTATGGAAGGAGAATTTTAGTGGGGTGCCGAGGAATGGAAATTTTTCACGAATACAACGTTCGAGATAACGCTTGTAAGACCAGTGGAGGAGTTCCATTTCACGACCATGAATGACAAACCATGGTGGGCAAGTGTCGGTCTGGGTGATGTATTGGAGTTTTGGGTGAGTATTTTTTAGTCCTGCTGGTGGATGTGAAATTACCGCTTCATTTAGGACCTTATTAAGTTCTGAAGTTTTAAGTTCGGTGTGACGAGCGAGATCAACTTCGGTAATAAGTTCGAATAATTTTGTGACATTTTTGCCAGTTTCGGAGCTGGTAATAATCACTGGAGCAAAAGATAAGAAATTGAAATCGCGTTCCAGATTATCTAGGATATTATCGATTTGTGACAGCTCAGTTGGTTTGGACTTGTCGGAAATTGTAGAAACTACAGGGGTAGAATTATCTAGCAAGTCTGACTTGGTGATAACTAAAATAACGCTTTTACCGGCTTCGATGATTTGGCCAGCGAGGGATTGATCGAGCTTAGAATGTGGCTCGGTCGAATCGACAAGTAGTAAACAGATATCGGATTCTTCGATGGCGGAAAGGGTGCGAATGGCAGAAAATTTTTCGATGCCAACTTCGCGCTTGCCTGGTTTGCGAAGGCCGGCGGTGTCGAGAAATTCAATGGTCTGACCTTTGAATTTAAGTTCGAGGCGATTAATATCGCGCGTGGTTCCCTGTTTGGAGCTGGTGATAGCTTGTTGTTTTTGTCCAAGGCGATTGAAGAGGCTGGATTTACCAACATTTGGGCGGCCGATCAGAGCGACCTTAATGGCAGTTTCGGTTTTTTCATCCGAATCAGCCTCGTTGGTATTCGGGTAAGAATTTAGTTCGCGATAAATACGAGATTTGAGGTCTTTAATTCCCTGTCCGGTAGTGGCAGAAGTTTGGTAGGTTTCGTTTTCTTTTATACCAAATTTGATATATTCGGCAAAAGGCAAGGATTCTTTTAAGTCGGACTTATTTAAGACGAGAAGGACTGGCTTGCGAGATTTTAGTGCCATGCGAGCAATATCTTTGTCGCGGAAATCTGGATATTTGGTGGAGTCGACGGTAAGTAAAATTAAGTCTGCAGAGTCAATGGCATCTTCGATTTGATCCTGGATGGAAGCTTCGAAATCATCTTCAGGATTTTTCAAACCAGCAGTATCAATAAGAGTAAAAGCTTGATCAATAGTCGCTACTACGCTGTCACGGGTAGTGCCGGCCTCACGCGCAACAATGGCAATATTTTTGTGTGCCATGCGATTTAATAGGCTGGATTTACCAGCATTGGTTTGGCCGATAAGGGCGACAATTGGAAGCTTTTTCATGAGTTATATTATAACATCGAATATAGAGTATGTAAAGAAAAACCCTAAGTTAATATCTCAAGTGCAATGCTAAGAAGTAGAAAAGAAAAATAACTAATAAGTAGATTTTATTAAGGTTTTTGCGAATTCTGGAATATTAATTACTTAGCGAAATGGGTGTGTTTAGCTTTCCATTGTTTGAGCTTAATAGTGGTCCAGAAAAAGTAGAGGCCAAGGGTGATAACTGAGAGAAAGAACCATTTGATCCAGTTCCCTAAAAGTTGGAGAGCGGTACCGTCGAATTCGAGGCGCCGACCGTTAATGACAGTATGAGAAGCTTCCCAGCGATAGAAAAGACAGTAGGCCCAAGGAAGACCAAGCCCAAGCGTGAAAGCTACGATTAAGGTTGAGATGATGCTGTATCCGATAAACTCAAAAATATTGCCGTCAAAGTAAGATTTTTCTTGTTCCATATGGTGCTCCCGTTTATGAGGCTATGATACGGATGGCGGGCGGATTAGTCAAGGTCTTAGAACGGAATTTTGAGTTAAATTCTTTTGATGACTTTTTAGACGATTTTTGATTCCTTTTATGGTAAAATAGAGGCATGCCAAAAATCACTTTCTCTCATAATTTTTTGTGGGTAAATTTTCGAAGGAATTTTACTTTGCTATTAGGACTTTGTTTGTCAATTTTTATTTTTAATCTTAATTCTGCTGCAGTTTTTGCCGTGCAGACGCCAAATTTATCGGTATCAGTAGATAATGCTGCGGTGAATGTGAATGGTAATCAAGTGATTAATTCCGTGAATGGCACTACTGAACTACCAATAAATTTAACGATAAATACGACAAATAAAACTGGCTATACGGCCACGTTAAATACGGAAACTAACGAGACGGCTCTAGTAAATTCGGGATCGGCGAGTGGCGCGAAGATTGGCTCAATCACTGGATCTAGTAGTATTCTGAATTTGCCGGTAAATACTTGGGGTTTTAAGACATCAAATGAAACTAATTATAATCCAATTCCGTCCCTGGCGACTCCGACGAATATTTTTCAGACTACAGAAAAAACCAATGGTAATGACGTACGTGGTTTAAATATTGGTATGAAGTTGAGTCAGAATATTGAAAGTGGTAGCTATGATAATAAGCTGATTTTTTCGGTGGTGACGAACCCGTATGTGGGGAAAGCGATAATGACTGAGGGGCCGGATTTTAATAATAAACTGAGGAGTTTAACAGCTTTTGAGACGGTAACAATGTCTCGTTTTAAGCGAAGCTCCGTGCCACCAGCGATTTCTATGAATGTAAAAAATATTGAGGATGAAACTTCAGATTATGGGATTAAATTATGGATAGATCCGGCTGACAGTACAGCATATTATTATACTGAAGCTGATAAAGTGTATTTAAATGAAGATAGTAATAGACTGTTTTATTGTTGGAATGGTGAAGAAACAGTCAGCAATATATCAGATATTGATCTTTCTGGTTTTGACACGTCAGATGTGATGGATATGGGTTTCATGTTTTCTGGAATGAAGAATATTACTTCATTAAATCTTTCCAATTTCGATACCTCACGTGTAACAAATATGCGTCAGATGTTTTATGAAATGAATAGGCTTACTTCGCTTAACATCTCTAATTTTAATACATCTAGGGTTACAAATATGAGCGAAATGTTTTACTATGTGAAGAGACTTACTTCGCTAGATCTTTCACACTTTAACACTTCACAAGTAACAAAAATGAATAGTATGTTTTATGGTATGACTGGCATTACTACACTTGATCTTTCTAGCTTTAATACCTCTAAAGTTACAGATATGGCCTGTATGTTTAATAGTATGTCTCAACTTACAAATCTCAATGTTTCTAGCTTTAACACCTCTAATGTAGTGGGTATGTTTGCTATGTTTCATAATGCGAGCAGTCTCACTACGTTAGATTTATCTAATTTTGATACTTCACGGGTGACGGATATGGAAGGTATGTTTGGTGGTATGGGTAGTCTTGTATTGCTTGATATTTCAAACTTTAATACTTCACTGGTGACAAATATGACCGAAATGTTCTCTCTTCATCGATATCAACCTGACGATTACTTAAAGATTTATGTAAATAATGATTTTGATACATCAAAACTCACAAGATATACCGGTATGTTTACTGGCCGTAAAAAGCTTCGCGGTGGTAATGGGTCGTATTTAGCTGATCCATCCACTGCGGATAAAACCTGGCTTCGCGTGGATCGACCGGGTGTGCAGGGTTACTTTACGCGTAAATCTTAGTGCCTGAATAAATTATTTATACAGATGCTTAGTCTTGTTTATGAAAAAATCGCCAATTTCACCGTAATGAATATGGTTATTTAATTCTTCGATATTGATTAACTCATAGCCAATTACGGAGCCGTCTGGGTCATTTGTGAATTCACCGAGTTTTTCGAGTTCGGCATAGACGCGTAATTGGTAGCCTGTATTTTCCTGATTATCATAGACTTTTTGATAACCGAGTGGAAACCAGGATTTGACGATCATGTTCAATTCTTCTTTAGCTTCGCGAGAAATGGTTTGAATGATGGATTCATGAGATTTTACTCCTCCGCCCGGAAGATTATCTGAGGCGTGCGCATATTTTACGATAGGTACTAGATTTTGAAAATTGCCGATAATATAAATCTGTGACCAGGGTAAATCAGGTACTTCTTGTCCGATTAGGCTATAAAAATCGGTGTGATATTTTACATTTTTATGGATGAATTCGCCATGAAGTGTCGGTGTTTGCATAATTTCATTATAAAACAAAAAAAAGACATAAATGCCTTTTCTTAAAATGGTGATTCCGGCGGGGTTCGAACCCGCGATTTTCTGGATGAGAACCAGACGTCCTGGACCACTAGACG
>JABCPS020000045.1 GCA_013332955.2 Candidatus Saccharimonadota bacterium
CCCAGGTGCCGCTGCTACTTTTAGTTCCATTAAAGTTACTCGAAATCTTTTTAAATCTTTTAAACGCACCGACGATAAAGCTGCTGATGAAAAAGCCTTCCTAGAAACTGATATTGATCAATATAAAGGCCACGGCGCTGAAGGTCGCTATGTCACCGAAGAGGAAAAATCGAAAACCGATGAAGATGGTAATACTAAAACCGTAGTTGAAAATGAACCTCAATCCGTTGAGAGTAAATCTTACAACTCTGACACTCCAGACGTTGATACCGATGGCCAAAAACCAAGTTCCATTGAAACCGAAAAAGCTAACCTAAAAACCGCCAATACCAAAGCTCAAAAATTTATCGACGGTTTATCCGTAGTAGCTGGCGGAGCAACTATTGGTTGTGGTGTTCTTCGTGTTGCTAATATGGTAAGTTTAGCTGTAGCGGCTTCTCAAATTATTAATATGGTACATCATTTCTCCTCCACTATCGAGCCACTCAGTAAGGCTAAGGCTGGACAGGGAAATACTTCACCGATAGATGAAGCTTTATCAAGGTTAACAACATCAAAAAAAGCCAAATTTATCGATACCTCTGATGGACAAGAAAAAGAAGTTGAAGGAGCTCCAGTTCAAGCTCAAGGTGCTTATTCTGTACTTTCAGGCGAAAAAGCTCAACTCAGTCAGACCAAAAACTATGCTATCGAAAATGTTTTTAATGCAGCTCAATTCAGTATTGCTACCTCTACTACCGCCAATGCTGGCTGTGCTGTTGCCAGTTTTGCTGCTTCCGTAGTTGATATTGCTTCTAATGTTGCAGCGGTTGTTACTACACCTTTTAGTGCCGGTGCTAGTATTGTTGCTGTAACTGTACTCAAAAAGTTTGCCGCCCAAAAATTACTTAGCACTATTAGTGGTTTTGCTATTAAAGCTGGTCTTGCTGTACTTATTCCATATGTCGCTAAGACTATTTTTAGCAACCCCGCTCTCGCATTACAGGGTATACCTGGCGGTGAAAGTTTTGTTGGTGGCGCAAACATCATGAATGGTCGCATCGGACGCCAAGCTGCCGGTCAAGGTCCCGCCTCAAAAGAAATTGCCGATGCCTATTTCCAAGAAACCGTCATTGCAGCCAATGAAGAAGCTAAACTCGATCGCATGAATCGTAGCCCATTTGATACTTCCAGTCCTAATACTTTTCTTGGTAATCTTGTAGTACGTTTTGGTTACATACCATACAATAATAGTTTTTTGAAAAATCTTTCCGATTTCACTTCAAATACTTCCAGGAGTATTAACTCTCTTGCTAATATTACTTCCACAAATACTTTTGCTGCAAATGGTGTTGTTAGTACCGTTTATGATTCCAATATAGCTGGCGTAAATTTTAAAAATCAAAGACAAGATTCTTAAGTCTGTCAGCGTCTTGCTAATATTGGTGCCGTCTGTGATATGTATGGTTCAGATATTAGTGCTTCTGATCCAAGTCTAAAAAATCTTGATGAATCCGACCCTACCTATCAAAGTATTATCAAAAAATATACCGCTAAAAAGGATAATAAAATCCAAGTCATTGAAGCCAGTCTTCTCGATAATAAAATTCGTTATTGCGACAACCGTGAATCACCATTTGGTGTTTTTGACCAAAACATTATGGATGATTTAATTCAGAAAAAAGAAAAGGCTCTAGAAAACAGTGGTATATTTGGTAAAATTATCCATCAAAATCTCTTCGGGTTTGTACCGGATTTGCTTGGGCTTAAAGATGGTATTGAAAAACTTATTGCCGCTGACCCAGATGCACAAGCCTGGGCTTCAGGTAAAAACTGTGTCATGGGTGAATCCAATCCACATTGGAAAGAAATGCGTTATCTCCAAAAATTCGTCGAACGTAACCGCATCTGTACCCAAACTAAGTGTGAAGACAATACAGACTCTGCCGGCAATCTTCAAGATCCAGTTCTAGCTGCAACCACCAGATATCGCCAAGAAAATCCAATTGACAATTCCACCTCCGGTCAACTCGCCAGATTCTCTGGACTTAGAAAGACGGATGCTCAGTTTGTTTTAGCCACTATTAATTATTACAATTATCTCGCCGAACATCGACCACCAGAAACTTTAGCCGATATTCTCATGAAGCCAGTTAAAGCTTTCGTTACTGGTGAATCTCTCTATCGTTCCACTCTTGCCTCTCAGATTACTCAGCTCAAACAAGATATTAATGCAAAATCTAACCAAGAAAAGGGAACTAAATACAGTCTCGATTACAAGTTCCGTTTCCAAACTTCTCTCGTTTAATGTTATAATTAAATCACATGAATAAGGTCAAAAATCTTACTCAAACCTTTAAAAACTTCTTTTTAAACCCCCGTTTTTTGGTTTCATTTTTCATTCTTCTTACTTTTACTATTATTAATGCCACCTATGTTCACGCTGAAAATGATGATAATGTTTTAGATTTCTATGATAGTAATAATATTTTTTACTACGATGGTAAAGCTAGTAATTGTGTCTCTTCCACGCCTCTAGATCTATCCGGAAATAAACTATATAACGGTGACCCAGTCTTAACTGAAGGTCAATTGGTATTAATTGAAAAAAATAAACCAATTTATGAGCAATCTGCTGCCAAGTATAATCTTCCATGGCAGATGTTTGCGGTAATCCACAATATGGAAACCAGTCTAAATGGTACTAGAAACCCAGATAATCATCAAGGTATCTATCAATTTTATGAAGCTCGTAATACTAATCGTTATCCACCTGGCCCGGTCACCTTAGAAGAATTCCAAAAGCAAACCGACGAACTTGCCCAGCAAATTCTCTCTGATTATGGCAAAGGTCTTGATTTAACCACCGATGATGGAGTTAAGGCTATGTGGTTCAAGTATAATGGTCGCGCCAAAATATACGTTAATCAGGGCCGAGATCTAGGTTTTAATGACACACAGGCTAGTCAACTTGGTGAAGGTTCTCCATATGTCATGAACCTAGCTGACGCCAACCGTGATTCTCGTAATAATAAAAATTGGCTTGAATGTAAAAAGGATAAATGTACAGTTATTGGTCCAGCCTCGATTCGCGCCGGAACTTTTATTCAATACAAAGCACTCGGTGGTGGTGGATCGTTTACTTCATCCGGAATAAGCTGTGGCCCTGCTTCCGCCGAAACCGGTAATCTCATTGTCGATACCGCAATAAGTTTTTCATGGCCAGAAGGTCAAGAAGCTGAAGCAGTAAAACTAAACATGGTAGATAAATATGAGGAAGCACTTAAGATAGCCAATACTGGACATCATGTCTATCACGGTGCTTCTTGTGATGTTTTTGTGGCTACCGTTATGCGTTATACCAAATTAGATCCTGACTTTGTTTGTTGTGGTATGAGCGCGGGGACAGGAAGAGCAACGGGTAAATATGTAGAAGGAAACCCTTCAAAATATCAACCAGTTCCAGAATTCGATGGTACAAACTGGAATGTATTGCAGAATGGCGATATAGTAATGAACCATCAACACATAGCAATATTTTTTAAAACAAAAGATGGTGTTGGTAAATTAGCACATGCTTCAAAGGGTGAAATAGTTAGTAAAACTCCACGAATTACTGGCACTTATAATTATGGATTTAAAGCATATCGCTTTATTGGTGGCAATATTTCCACAAATCAAACCAACTCTACTAATCAAAAACCTACAAATAATACTACAAATAATACAACAAATACACCTACAACGGAGTAATTAAAAATGTGGATTAATAAGATTAGTCAATTAAAAAAATATCAAAAAATATTGGTCTTTTTGATTCCATCTATTATATTATTAATAATTTTTTCAACTATTAGTTATTTTTCTATTAATTCAGCAAAAATTGAAATTCTTGTTGAACCAAAAAATGCAGAACTATTTATCGAAGGAAAGAAATATTCAAATAGAGGTAATTTTCATACTACTCCCGGTAAGAAAGAAGTCATAATTAAAGCTCCTGGTTTTAAAGAATATAAAAAAGATTTATTTTTTACAGCAAATGAAAGTACTTTTATTTATGAAATGCTTGAACCCGATGAATCTAATCAGGATTATTTTTCGAAAAATCCAGATGCTGCTAATTTATATGAAGAAATCTATGAAGAGAAACTTTCCAAAGAAATAGATCAATATAATAAAGACCCTATTTTTGATGCCACTCCAGTTCGAAATTTTAAACTTGGATTTTCCGCCTCTGCCTCTCGTGACGAAAAAGATTTTAATAAAATCACCCTAACAATAGATCTCATGACTTGCCGCGACAATCAAGTAGAAAACCTGAAAAAAGTCGCCGAAAGTTATTTTAAACAAAAGGGAATTAACCTTTTTAAATATCAAGTAAAATATACTCACTGTGATTCCGATCAAGCTTCTGACCCAAATTTTAAACACGACTCTGAAGATTAACTAATTATTCCACAGACGTCAAAATCACCTGATGATTTTTGAATTTTTCCACCAAGGCAGTTTGTCGCCCCTTATCTAATTCTGAAAAAACATCATCGAGTAGAATCACCGGCTTTTTTCGCGTCTCCGTCTCAATTAATTCCGCCTCATTAAATTTTAAAGCCAAAATAATCGACCGCGTTTCACCCCGACTCGCCGTCCCGTCCGCCAGCACGCCATTGAACTTAAATAAAAAATCATCCCGATGTACCCCAAACTTCGTAGCACCCCGCATTAAATCTATGCGAAATTCTGCATCTAAGCGCTTGTAATAGCTGTTCTGGTCTAATCCACATAAAGAGTCGTAATAAATCTCGATCTCGTCTAAATTTTGCGCAATCGAACGATATAGTATCGTCATTTTTTCGTTAATTTTTCCAATATACCGCTGCCTGGTTTGATTAATCGCCGTGCCATATTTACTCAGCATAATATTTAATGAAAAAAATACACTTTCACTCTCCAGGCCAAATTCTTGTTCCGAAATCGCAATCTTTTTTAACAAATCATTACGCTGTTTCAAAGTTTTTTCATACATCAATAAATTATGGTGATAATTCAAATCAAATTCCTCCAAGATTCGATCAAAATAATTTCGCCGCTTCGTCGGACTTGTGGAAATCAGGTGCATATCTTCCGGCAAAAAGAGAATTACTGGATATTTATCCTTCTTTGGCAACCTCGCACTTTTTTTATCTTGTATTAAAAATTGCTTTTTATTCCCGTCAAAAGTCGCTACGATTTTTTCACCATCAGTTTTACCTAGTTCAATCCGATAAAACTCACTTTCTCGGTTCAAAATTTCTTTATCGGTCGCCTTAAAAGATTTTCCCCGTAACACCAAATAAATCGCTTCAATCACCGAAGTTTTACCAATGCCATTCGCCCCCAAAATTAGCGTCGTATCTGGTTTAATTTTTAAATAATAATCTTTATGAATCCGAAAATTATTTAATTTTATATAATCAATTAACATCTAACTCTTCAGAGGCATAATAATATGCGTATAATCGAAACTATTTTTATTCTGAATTAACACCGGTGAAAGTTTTCCGGAAATGCCAAATTTTAATTCCTCCTCATCTAATACCAATAAGACATCATTTAAGTATTTTGAGTTTAAAACCACTTTAGCATCATTCGAAATTTCTGCCTCAATTTCTGATTTATTCTCGCCAAATTCATTTAAGACCGAAGACACCACGAAAACTTGTTCATCTTTTTTCGACTCACAGACAATCGATCCACTTGTCGCACGTGAAAATAGCGCCGCAAGTTTCACGCCACGTAATAATTCCGCCTTATTCAGTAAGATTTCCACCTGAGATTTTTCTGGAATTAATTTACGATAATCCGGAAAAACCCCGTCAATTAATTTTGAAATAATTTCAATTTCACCTAGACGAAAACGCACTTGAAATTCATCAAATAAAATTTCAATATTTTCCAAATTATCTGAAATCGCCCCTAGTACATCCACAATACACTGCACCGGCACGATCGCCTTAATTTCGCTCTCAATTTTATTAATCAGTTTTTACTCCGCTAAGCGGTAACCATCGGTAGCTGCCACATAAAGCCCACCCTCGAAACTATTAAAGTAAATTCCAGTCAAAGTCGGACGTGTCGTATCCGATGAACAGGCAATTTTTACTGCATTCATTCCGAGACGAAATTCATCAATCCCCATCTGGAAGGAAATTGCTGATTTTTCATCAAACTCTGGTAATTCTGGAAAATCTTCTGCCGCATTTCCGTTAAATACTGATTTATATTTTCCTTCACTCACCGTTAATTTCTCTTGATTCACCTGAATTTTCACTTCACCTTTTGGTAAATTACTCACAAAATCCGCTAAAAGTTTGGCTGGTACAGTAATTTTTCCATCTTTGGCTAAAGTAGTCGGCAAGTAATAATTGATTGCCATATCTAAATTGGTTGTCACTAAAGTCACTTTATTATCTTTAGCTTCCATTAAAACATTATTTAGAATCGGTAAAGTCGTACGACTTCCTCCTGTAATTCGACTAACGATACTTAATGCTTTGGCTAACTTACTTTGTTCAACATTGATTTCCATAACTCTCCTTTCTTATATATTTATTAGTAGTATTAGTAGGCTATGTGTAAAAGTTGAAAACTGATCTTTTTATAGGGGTAATTTTTAAAATTTGCTTGTGTAAAACTGTGGGAAAAACTTGGAAAACTTTATGGAAAACTCGATTTTGTTTTCCACTCACTGTGTAAAACCTAGACTTTTCCTCAAACCAAACTGACTTTTTAGCAACCTTTTCCATTCTATTCCACATTGTTTTTCACCACTTTTCCACAATTACTTAAACGATGCCATTATTTAATAGATCACGAATTTCATTTAGCTGATCACGTAGTACAAAATCCGTCTTCGTGTCGGTTTCAATCTTTTTAATTCCGTGCATTGCTGTTGTGTGGTCTTTTAATCCTACTTCGTTGGCGATTTTTGTTGTACTCATCTGTAAATCACGCGACATAATAAACATGGCGATCTGTCTAGCGGTTTTAATATGCGCTACCCGACTGCGTCCACAGATTTCTTCTGGGGAAATATTGAAGAAATTTGCTACCGTCTCAATTACAGTACTTGGCGAAAAAACTTTCGAACGTGTCGTGTTACCGACCACCCCCACCATTCCTTCATTAATTACCATTAATGGGGAAATACACTTCACATCTGCCATCGCGATCACCTTACTATACATACTTTCCAGGTCGCGAATATTGGTTTCCACACTTTTTGCAATATATTCAATTGCCTTATCTTCAATTTCCACTCCATTAAATTCCGCCTTCGCGTGTAAAATTGCACAGCGATCTTCAAAGGAAGGGAATTGAATATCATAAGCTCCGGTCTGAGTTAAGCGCGAAGCTAGACGTTCATCCACGGTTTTTAATTGACTTGGCAAACGGTCGGAAGTAATAATCACTTGGCGATTCAGTTGTTGCATGTCATTAAAAATATTGAAGAATTCTTCCTGACTTTTTTCCTTACCCACGATAAATTGAAAATCATCCACAATCAAAACATCGAGTTCGGAAAAACGCCTGCGAAAATCATCCATCTTACCATTACGTACCGATTGAATGAAATCGTTATAAAAGTGATTAATTGGAATATATAAAATCTTAAATTCTGGGTGCCTTCTCGCCAGTTCATTACCAATAGCTTCCACCAAGTGAGTTTTACCCAGACCCGCCCCACCGTAAAGAAAGAATGGGTTATATTTCATCCCCGGATTTTCAATAATGTTTTTTGCCACCGAAACCGCCAAATCATTATTCGTACCAATAATGAAATTATCCATTGTAAATTTTTCACTAAGACCGGTCCGATTTTGGCTGCGCGCATTCAAAGAAGAATGTCTCTCCAAGTCAATCCGCTGTACCGTTCCGACACGATCAGAAAGATTCTTGAAATTACTACCACGAGAATTAGTGGTTTCGCGTGACTTATTATTTTTATTAGTCGCAATTATATATTCAGTAGTTAGAACCTCTACGCTATTATTTTTTAGCGCCGTTCGTATATCAGTATCAAATTTTTTACAGATATTAGTCTGCATAAAAGTGTTGGGCACACTAATTTGGATATGACCATCCTTATTGGAAATTAAGGAGGTGTTCGAGTCCTTAAAGAATGTTAAGTAATGTGATTCTGGCAGTTTCTTTTCTAATTCAGCAAGCACATTATTCCACACATCAAACACCGACGCTACCTCCAAACATTAACTAACCTTGATTACCTCTATTATAACAGACCTTCAGACTTTTCCACAGGTTTAAAAAAATATTTTTTATTATATAGCTATATAAAAATTAACAGGGAAGAAGTTTTCCACAATTTTCGCCTAATAGATATACCCATGTGGAAAACTTATTGAAAAAAGTGGAAAACTAAGGTATAATTATACAAAGTTTACAAATCAGATAAAACTCTGTAATATAGTTTTATTAGTTTTAAGGAAAAATAATGCCAAAGCGTACATATCAACCACACAAGCGCCAACGCAAGCAAGAACATGGTTTCATGAAGCGTAACGCGACCAAAAACGGTCAAAAGGTACTCAAGCGTCGTCGCATTAAAGGCCGCGCTCGTTTAACTTACTAAAAAATTCACCAGCTAGTCTGGTGTTTTTTTTATTTAAAATCGCAAAAACCTCTTATGTTATAATTATTTTAGTGAAAACTTATATTAATGTTTTTAAAACCGTGATGCGGATTGCCCCTGGCAGGCGTCTGCAAGTTTTTCAATTAATCCTTAGTTACACGATTAGTAATATTATCAAACTTCTCCCCCCGATCGCCACTGCCGGTATTATTTCCGTTGTTACGCGGGCTTCTAATTTTAATGCCATCTGGTTCTATGTGATTTTATTTATCTTGTTTACGATTCTTTATTATTCGGTAAATTCTTGGAGTTATTACCTGGAAACTGGTCTGGTTCGCTATTATTATTCCACCACTCAGCACCTTCTTTTTAATCATATTGCGAAAAACCCTCTGATTCTTGAGTCGATTTCTAAAGGTCGCATCACCGATACTTTTACTGAAGATGTCAGTTATATGTACAGTACCGTGCGCTCCGGAGTCTATGCCTTAACTAGTTTTTTCCAGCTCTTTTTGATTTTTCTCATTTTTAGTGCCAATAATATTTTTCTCGGTCTCCTCGCTCTCGTTGTGGATGCTATCTATATCTATTTAATGAATCAAAATTCCAAAGCCGCCGCTGTACGTTTTGATGGTATTCGTAAGAGTCAGGATAAAAACTGGGATCTACTTTTTCAGATTCTCAATAATTTGAAGCAAATCACTAGTCTCAGTCTTATGCCGAGTCTCACTTCTAAAATTGTTTCTAATAATGAAGTTTTTGATATTCAAAATTCTAAACGTTATAAAATTCTCAGCACGCGTTATTGTAAAATTCCGCTAATTACTCAGATTGGTAAAATTTCTATTTATGTTTTTCTTGGCTACCTGGTTTTTAATAATCAACTCACTATCGATAAACTTGTGCTTCTCGTTGGTTATTATGAAATGGTAATTCGAAATACCGATAGTGTACTCGAGGAGCTTTTGAATCTCAGTAACTATAGTATCCGTATTAAGCGCATCGATAATATTTTGAAATTTAAGAGTGATAATCAAATTGATTATGGTGATCTAGATAATGATTATATCGAAGGTGAAGTAGTTTTTGATCATGTTACCTTTAAATTAAAAAATAAGAAAATTCTCGACAATATTTCTTTCCGCGCCCGCCCAAATGAAATCACTACTATTGTTGGCCGTCCAGGTTCCGGTAAGACTACAATCATTAATTTACTTTATCGTCTCTACGCGGCAAATTCTGGTAAAATTCTCATCGATAATGAATCAATTTATCATTATTCGAAAAAAGTTTACGCCTCAAATGTCTCTGGTGTTTTTCAGAATCCCTTTGTTTTTTCTGCCTCAATTCGCGAAAATCTTAATATTATCAATCCCAATATTAAGGAACAAAATAAGGCCCTGAAACGTGCGCGGATTTATCAAAAAATCACCAGCCTCAAGAACCAATTTAATACTAAAATTGATTTAGAATCCAAGGTTTTAACCGATGGTGATCTTCAAAAACTCGCCATCGCCCGCGCCCTTCTCACTAATGCGGAAATTTTAATTTTTGATGAAGTGACTTCTCACGCTGATCCTGAAACCATTAAAGAGATCGTGGAAATTCTTGAGGACCTCAAGCAAGATCATACAATTATTATTGTCACGCATCGCTCAGAAATGATGAAAATTGCCGATCAAGTGATTGTTTTGAAGGAAGGGAAGATTATTTCTAAGGGTAAAAATAAAGACGTACTTTCAAAATCCGCCCTTTATCGTACGCTTCGCACTGCTACTTTTGTGGAAAATTCTGATGATGAGAAAGAATTCGAAAAAAGCGATCGCTCCTCCGATATTATTCCGCTCGATTCTATCTCTAATTCTATGATAAAATAAATTAATGTTAGCCAGTAAATATCGTTTTCATTCCAGAGGTGGCGTTAAATATACTTATCAAAAAGGGAAGACTATCCGCACGCCGAAGTTCTCCCTTGTTTTTGCACCGAATCAACGTGGAAAACAACGTTTTGCTGTGGTGATTTCGAAAAAAGTTATCAAATCTGCCGTTGGCCGTAATCGCGTGCGTCGCCGTGTGTATGAAGCGATCCGTTTAAATCTTGCTAAAATCCCAGAATCGAATGATTATATTTTTATTGTCTTTTCTAAAGATCTAAAAACCATGGATTTCACTGAAATCGAGAAATTAATCTTGAAACTTACTGAACAGGCGAAGATTGCTAAGAAATAAAATATCTTTCATGATATAATTAATCAAATGTTTGAGTTAATTGATTTTTTAATTGTTAATCCTATTATTAATATCCTTTTTGTAGTCTATAACTGCATCGGTGATTTTGGTCTCGCTGTAATTATCTTTACTGTCGTGATTAAGTTAGCCACCTGGCCACTAGTCAAAAAACAATATCATCAGACTAAATTGATGAAAAAGATTCAGCCGGAACTGGTCGAAATTCGTAAGCGTGCCAATGGCAACAAACAACTTGAATCTCTCGAGATGATGAATCTTTACAAGAAGCACAATATTAAGCCAATGGCTTCGATTTGGTCACTTCTGATTCAATTACCAATTTTCTTTGCGCTATTTTTCGCGGTTCGTGTGATGGTTTTACCTTCTACTTCCGATAATGTAGAGAAACGTGCCTATCCAGTAGTCGCTAAACTCGAACGTATTGATGAAGTAATTAATCTTCAAAAGTCATTCCTTGAAAATACTGGGGAGAAATCCTACGATTTTAAGCCTCAACTCTTCGGTACTATCGATCTCTCTACTCGTGCCGACCTGAAGACTAAGAGTGGTCTTTTCGTTATGGCTTTAGTTCTACTTGTCGCTGTGACTAGCTATTATATGGCTAATATGCAAATTGCTCGCTCTGGTAAGAAAAAGCAGAGCACTTGGAAGAAAATGATGGAAGATGCCAAGGCTGGCAAGGATCCAAATCAGGCGGATATTAATGATATGGGTTCTAAGCAAATGAGTTTCATGATGCCTTTGATGATGCTGTTTTTTACTATGAATCTCCCGGGCGCTCTCGTCCTTTACTATTTCTTATCCAATCTCATCTCAGTGATTCAACAAAAAATTGTTTTCGCTCATGTTGACGACGAAATGGATGATAATACTGATCGTGCGATTCTTCGTGAACTAAAATCTGCCAATAAGAAATTACAAGAAGCGGAAATTATTGAAAATAAGAAAACCGGTACTAAAATTACTCGTATTAAAGCTCGTGATTCAAAACCTCAAAATAAACAGAAACACCAAAACTCATCCCTAGATTCAAAAAGCTAGGAGAAGGAGTTTTTATGAATCGTGATGAATCGGTTCGCTTTGCTACAAAATATCTCGAAGATCTATTATCTTTCTTCGGAATTAACGTTGCTGTCTGGTCGACTATTGATGACCAAGTTATTCAATTAAGTGTCCCTAGTACCAGTTTAAATTCACTTTTAATTGGTAAAAATGCTGGTAATCTACGCGCCTTACAACACATTGTTTCGATGGGGCTCACTATGAAAAATGCCGAAATTACTCGCGTCAATATCGACATTGCTGATTATAAACACCAACGCATGGAACGCATCGAAAAGAAGGCAGAAGGTTGGATTAACAAGGTCCGCCAGACCGGGGAATCAATCACCCTTGAACTTAATGCTGCTGATCGTCGTGTAGTGCATAAGTTAGCTGAAGATTATTCTGATATCTACACTAACTCGGAAGGGGAAGGCCGTGAACGTCATCTAATTATCTCCAAGAAGAATCTCGAATAAAAACTATTAAAACATTTAAAAACTACCGCCTTCTGGCGGTAGTTCTTTACTCGTATCTTAGTTCGTAGTTTTCTTGGCGGTTTCTTTACCGCGGATAATCACAAAGTCATAACCGTGGCTTTTAACGCTCTGTGGTAGCTCAGATTTATCTTTTACTTCAATCTTATAATAATCTGTTAAACCCTTCTTTGCCACTGGTTTTTCACCGATTTGATAAATCGTTATATCTTGATAATCTGAAGTTGGCGCATTGTCCGTCTCAATATTCTTAAAGTCCACTTTTTCAAGCTCTAATTTTTCATCACTGGCTGCACCACGTTCACCAGAACCATTCAGAACTAGGAGTCTGGCTGTCGCTACACTATCTACATTCTCCGTGATAGCTTTCTGGATGTATTGGTGAATTTTTGTGTAATTATTTAAACCAGCGGCTGGGATCACGTAGGAAATATTAACCCCTTGTACTGGATAGCTAGCATTTGTCACATAAGTCGTACCATCTGGTAAGTTAGCTAGTGGCAGAGTCTTGATGTTTTCCGAATTAAATCCAGAAAGCAAGTGTGCACCGGTCTTCATTTCGTCAACCTTAATATTGGTACGAATATTATCTCCAAGTGCATTCACTAGGGCAATCATGGCTGGGATATCCATACCTTTTTTCACAATTTTTTCTTTCACTGCGGTTAAAATGCGTTGTTGATTTTCACCACGCGCAAAATCTCCACCTGTTACTCCATGTCTAGCGCGAGCAAGCGCCAAAGCTTTCTCGCCATTCAAAGTGGTTGGTGTATTTTTCTTAATTACAATATTAGTCCAACCATAATCAGTAATATCTTCATCAAAAGTCACTTCGATACCACCCAGTGCATCAACAATTTGAATTAATGAACCCCAGTTCAGGTGGATATAATATTGATTTTTTAGACCAGTCACCGTTTCCAGTACGTTCATTACGGCCTGCGCGCCCGCTTCTTCATTTCGCCCATTATTACTGGCACAGGTGTAAACTTCGTTAATCTTACCTGCGTAGCAAGCTTCACGTCCGACTTTTAGATCGCGCGGAATACTAATCATATCGGCATTCTTTGATTCCTGATTTAATGTTACTTCCATCAGGGAATCGGTGAGTTGTGCGCCGTCATGTACGCCACGACCCTCGTTACCGCTCATGTCATATCCAGAGGTACCAAAAATTGCGATATTAGTCTGTCCATTCGCATCAGCTTTAAGTGGAGTATATTTTTCACTTACCATCGTACTGACAAAATCGAATAGGTTGGATTTGCCACCGGTGATTTTACTAATAATTTGGTTTCCGTAAAAATATCCTACGCCACCCACGACCAACAAGAAAACTAAAAAGAAACAAAGTTTTTTGTGGCGGAAGATGAAAGGTTTCTTTTTGGGTTTTTTGTCCTTATTAATCTCTTCGTCAATTTCTTCCGAATCGATATCCATTTCATCTTCGTCATTTAGAGAACTACGTTTATTATTGCGGTCCAAACCAAATTCATTCTGTTTCTGATCTTTTTCGAGATTAAAAGCTGAAATTGGTTCCAAAAAATCGTCGTAATTATCAGTTTGAGAAAAATCTTCTGCTGTCACTTCTGGCTCATTCGATATAGTCTCAACTCTAGCGATTTTTGATCGACTATTTTTTTCACGTTGGATTTTTTCAATTTCCAATGGATCAAGTAATTGTTTCCTCGGTAAAGGATTCGTCATATTTTTCTTAAAAACTGCAGTGGTATTTTTAGAATTCTGGGAGACCACCTTACTGCGTCTCGGGGCTAAACCATCAATATAAGCGCTCTTCATTATTTGCCTCCCATCCTTAAGTTTTTATTTACCAAAAATAAATCAATAAACAAAATACTCTGTAAAAATCTAATTTTATTTATCCTCATCTAATATATAATTATATCAAATATGCGTTACAAATTGACTAAAAAACAAAAGCGTTTAATGGATTTTCTTTCTGAATTCATTGCCGAGCATGATCACTCACCATCCTATCGCGAAATCGCCTCTGGTCTAGGCTTGAAGAGTCCCGCTTCTGTTGCTGAACATATCGATAATTTAGTTGCTCTAGGTTTCTTAAAGCGTGAAGAAGGCTCTGCGCGCTCTCTGGTGATTATTGACCGCTCCTTCCCAGAAACTACCGAGTTATTTAAGCAACGTCTCGAATTTGCTACCGACGAAGAATCGGAAATCCTTCATCAAGCTGCCGAAATTCTTGGCCTAGAGCTTGAGAATTTATAGTTATTGGTCTAAAATAACCTTAAATAAGTTAGGTGTTATTATATGAAGAAAATTTCCGTTGTCGTCCCAGTTTATAATGAGGAAAAAGGAATATGTCATTTTTTGTCAAAAGATTTAATTCCGGAATTAAACAGATTAGAAGATAAGTATAATTTTGAGTTAATACTGGTTAATGATGGCTCTTCGGATAATACGTTAACTATATTACAGTCATTTATTAATGATAATAAAAAAACATTAAACTCGCCAATTAAACTTGTTGCATTTGCTAGAAATTTTGGTAAGGAGATTGCCTTGTCTGCTGGTATTAAAGAAGCAACTGGAGATGCTGTATTAACCATAGATGCGGATGGTCAGCAACCACCAAAAGAAATTCATAAATTTATTGAATCATGGGAAAATGGTAATGAAATAATAGTTGGTGTTCGTGACCATTTTACTAAACATGGGTTTATCCCGCGTCTTGGCTCGAAGATGTTCTATAAATTATTTAGAATAATGGGTAATAAAGATACTGTACCTGGTAGTACTGATTTCCGCCTAATGGATCGAGAGGTTGTAAATGAATATAATAAATTTACTGAACATAATCGAATTACTCGTGGATTAATTGATTGGATGGGGTATAAAAAAGAATATATAAATTATGTTTATGGAAATCGTTTTGCCGGTAAACCGTCTTATACTTTTAAGAAATTATTTAAATTAGCTATAGATAGTTTCGTATCGATGTCCGATACGCCACTGGTAATTTTTGGCTATCTTGGTTCATTGATTTCAATATTTTCTGCATTGTTAGGATTATTTATCATTATTAATCAATATGTTTTAGGTGATCCACTTCGCTTATATTGGAACGGAGCCGTCCAGATGACTGTGTTTATTACTTTTCTCATTGGCCTAGTAATGATTTCTCAATATGTAACAGCACTCTACATTTCGCACATTCATTCAGAGACGCAAAATAGACCACTTTATATTATTAGTAAAAAGAATTCCAAGAATTTAAAGAAATAATATATTAAAAATACTCCAAACTCTGGAGTATTTTTTTATAGACTAAACACTAGTTATATTTTTAAAAAACATATAAAACACCTCTGTTAAAATACTAAATCCGAACAAAACCAAACACTAAAACCGAACAAGATTTTATTAAACCAAACACCAGTGTGGAAAAGTTAAAATGCTTGTGTAAAACCGTGGAAAATAAAGCCGAACAGAATATTTTTCTTAAAATATAAAATACAATATCTGTCAATGTGAATATGTGGAAAACTCGGAAAACTCTACATCAAAAGCCAAAAACCCTCATCTCTTTTTGTGGTAAAATTAAGCAAAGGAGGTTGATGAATTTTTCTGAACTGAAAGCTAAGCTTAGTAAGTCTGCGTCATCTATTTTTGGCGGGACAGAAGAAACTCAACCAAAAACTACTTCTTCCGAATCTGATTCTTTACGTGCTCCTGGTTTTGAATATCTAAAATCACACGATTATTATTTTGACGCCGCCTGTCAGTCTCTACGTCCACAGCCCGTTATTGATAGTTTAGTAGAATATTATACGGAATATAATTCCTGTGGTGAACGGGTAAAATATGCTTGGGGTCAGAAAACCGACCAAAAAGTCGCGGAAACTCGTGAAAAAGTTCTGAAGTTCCTTAAGTTCAAGTCTAAAGATTATTTTGTTAGTTTCACTCTGAATACTACTTACGGGCTTAATCTTCTGCTTAGTCAATTTAATTTTAAGCAGGCTAATATTAAAACTATTGTTACTTCTGATATTGAGCATAATTCAGTTTTTCTTTCCACTTTATCGGTTTCTCAAACTGCTAAAATCGAGCGAATAGTCCTTACTCGCGATAATGATGGCTCGGTTCAAGTTTCCGAAATTCCCGATAATTCTATCGTGGTGATGAATGCCATGAGTAACTTTAATGGTGCGAAACTCAACCTCAAAGAAGTGGCTGAATATGTCCACTCCAGGAATGGTTTTATGATTGTCGATGCTGCTCAGGCGATGGCACATAATTCTGAGATCCTCCACGACATTGAACCTGACGCCATCTGTTTTTCTGCGCACAAAATGTATAGCGCTTCTCTCGGTATCATTGTAATGAAGAAATCTTTCGCCAAATTTTTCGACACGACTTTTATCGGTGGTGGGATGGTAGATGATGTGAAAAAATCTTCCTATCTCCTCTCTGCGGATAATCCCGATCACTTACATACTCAGTTCGAACCAGGTCTTCAGGCTTGGGGTGAAATTATCGCGCTCGGGCGTAGTTTCGATTGGCTGAATTCTTTAGAAAAATCCGATCACGAGCGCCTAGAAAATAATATCAATACCCTTTATGACTTTCTGAAAAACCATCCGAAAATTCATCTTTTGAATCAAACCCCAGCTTCCACGATGTCTTTCTATGTCGAAGGCCTGGACTCACATCTTCTTGGTGAATCATTATCAGACCAGGGGATTATGGTACGTACGGGCTATTTCTGTGTCCATTACTATCTTTCTGAAATTAAAAAATACCCACCTCTCCTTCGTATTTCTCTAGGTTTTCATAATTCCACCGCCGATGTCGCACATTTAATTAAGGTATTATCAAAAATTTAACAAAGGAAAAACATGGTTTGTATAGCAGCATTTATTATCTTAGCGCTTCTGTCGGTTTTCGTCGGCTTTCTTAGTCTCTTCAATAAGGCCCTTGGAAAAAAATATTGGGCCACCTTTAAGAAAGCTTGGCACTGTGTTTTTAAGAAGGTACGTTTGCAAAAATGTGACACCAATTTTAAGGATGAAGTTAAAAATAGTCTTCTAAAGAAGGTAGTTTTGAAAAATCCTAAACTCGTAAAACCCCTCAGTGCTTTGATTGAAATTGTTTCCGTAGTGATTGTTTTTGTTACGGTTTGGTCCATTGTGATTGCGATTAAATCGCTTCTTGCTCTTTGGGTTTTTGGTACCTGTAATGTCTCAATGCCAAGCCAATGTGGTCTCGGTGCAGAAGTTTGTAGTATTGATCAAGCCGAGCCAACTGATCCAATCGGTAAAATCGGCCGTAGGTTTGCTGAATGGGGTGAAATTTTTACCGCCATTCCGGATCATCTCAAAACTTGGGATGCCAAAGATTATATCACCAATGTTTCTATTCCTATGATTACTATGGAAGAGGATAAGAAACTTGCCGATTATGCGGATTCTTTTGATTCAATCATTAACTATTATCGTGACGGCAGTACTACTAGTGGATCGATTGCTGTAGATGTCTTTGATCCAGGCTGTGTGGTTTGTGCGAAATCTTACCAAGCTCAAAACAAATCTGGTTTCTTTAATAAGCACTTTACTCTCGCCAATATTTACGCTATTCCAAATGGTGATAAATATAAATTTGAAAATTCTGGTTTTATCCGTGATTATCTCTATGCTACCGTACTTCGTATCAAGGAGCGTATTAAGAATCTCTCTAATGATGAAATTAAAAACAATTCCGAATTGATGACTCTGATTATGGCTCCAAATTTCTTGATTAATGAAATTTATAGCGGGGAAGAATCTGGTGTGCCAAACTACCAAGCCTTTAATTACAAGTACGAAACCGATCAGCTAACTTTTATGCTCGGTCAGCACTATAGTTTTTATAATGTTAGCGACGCTGAAGTTCGTATTATTAGTCAGGCTGTTGATAAACATCAAAACCAAAATATTCCTTACATTAAAATTAAGGAACGTGAGCTCAATCAAAACCTCGCTAATCAATTAGAAACTGAAGCTAAGAATATGCAGTCACTGGTTCAGGATAAAATCCGTGCCAAGGGTATCCCAGTCGAAATCTATGATGGTAAAAAACATAATGGTCTTTATAAAGCTTCCTCATGAAAAAATCCACTGGCTCTAAATTAGTTTTCTTTAGTTTTCTTACAGTTTTTCTTGGTACAATTATTGGGTTAAAAATCCTTAATCAAAAACATGAAATTCCTAAAATCTCCAAGCAGGATTGTCTAAAAAATATTGATTCTTCGATTAGTGGTAGTGACGAAATTTGCACAAAACTTTCTGAGTCTCTCACTAGTCTTGATTTTAAAATTTCCGAAAGTGCTTCTTTTGATTTAAGTAATTTTAACCAATCAAACACTATCCTTACCGAAATTCTTCTTCCGGTGGTGGATTTTTATAGTCCACTCAGTGATATTTCACAAGCCGAACTAAAGGATGCGGAAATTATTAAAAAATATAATGTCGAGTTAGTGGATTTTCGAAATATCACTAGTAGTCAGAAGGTAATTAGCCTTGACCAAAAATATTTTCTCGATGATTTTACTGCCGGTGCTAAATTTATTACCTGGAACCTCACTGGCAACCCGACCGCATTCCCAGCCGTTCAGGAGGCCTTGAAGAGTCTTAGTTTTTCTAACCCTCCGAATAAAACTAATGTTGTGAGTTTTGCTGAAACTGGTGTTACTGCACTTTCGCGTCGCCTCACCTATAAGCTTGGTCAAGTTGGGGGTAATGCCGAATATTTTACCGAAAAAATTAAAGATTTTCTCAGTAGTAAAACCTATACTCATATTAGTAACGAAGTAAGTTTTGCGGATAATTGCCAGGGTGGCTATACCACTATCACGCTTTGTGCGGACTGGAAAATGATGGGTGTTATCACTAGTCTCGGTACAGACATTGTCGAGCTGACAGGGAATCATAATAATGATTATGGTGCTGAAAATAATATCAAATCCATCGCTGCTTATCGCGAGAAAAACCTTAAAATCGTCGGTGGTGGGGAAAATCTTGCTGCCGCCAAAGTCCCACTTGATGTGAACGATCAAATCAAATTATTCGCCTTTAACCACTCCACTAGTAGTGTAGCTAATGGTCAAATTGCTACGGAAAATTCCGCTGGCGCCAATCCATACAATGAAGAAGAATTTAAGGCCGAACTCGCCGCCGCGAAAGCCAAGAATAAATTCGTCATTGTGAATGTGCAGTACTTTGAATGCTATGCTTATCCAAATAGTAAAGTAGCCTTCCCAGAGTGTGATAAACCGATTCCTAATCAAAAAGAATTCTTCCGCCACTTCATTGATCTCGGTGCTGATATGGTGGTTGGCACTTCCGCCCATCAACCTCAAACTTATGAACTTTATAAGGATAAACCAATCTATTATGGACTGGGAAATCTCTTCTTCGATCAGATTAGCTGGCCAGATACCATGCGTAGCTTGATTTTGACTCATTACTTCTATCAAGGGAAATATCTGCAAACCCGTATCTCGCCTACCCTCTACGATGAAAATTTTCAGACCTATCTTATCGATGAACCCGCTTCGCGTGAATATTTAAGACGTCTAGTCTACGCCTCGCCAAAAGGCTACTAATAGGGTAAAACACAAAATAAAAAATGTGTTAAAATATAAACATAAAAGGTTTATTTTATATGAAAAA
>JABCPS020000046.1 GCA_013332955.2 Candidatus Saccharimonadota bacterium
AGCGGGTCTGATGAATCGATTTGGTGGAGACTTTTTCCGTGGTAGGATGATGATTCCGTTTATTGATGCAAGTTCCGATAATGTGATTGGTTTTACGGGGCGAATTACAGAGGCGGGTGAGCCAAAATATTTGAATACTTCGGAAACTCTGCTGTTTAATAAGGGTCGATTTATTTTTGGTTTGAATTTGGCGAAAAAAGCGATCAGGGAAAATGGTTTTTGTGTGATTGTGGAGGGGAATATGGATGTGATTTCGTCACATCAAGCGGGAGTGCAGGAGGCGGTGGCGACCTCAGGAACGGCAATGACGGAAAATCATTTAAAGATTTTGTCGCGATTAACTTCGGATATTCGTTTAGCTTATGACGGGGATGCGGCAGGAGTAGCGGCGACGGAACGAGCAATTATGATGGCGAGTAAATTGGGGATTTCTTTGTCGGTGGTATCGGATTATGGCAAGGCGAAAGACCCGGATGAGTTAATTCGTTCGGCGCCAGAAAAATGGCGAGAATGTGTAATGAAGCCAGTGCCAGCGATTGACTGGGTGTTGGGCAAATATGAAATTCGATGTAATTTACGTACCGGAATGGGAAAGAAACAATATTCGGATCTGGCAATGAAATTAATTGTGGAGATTCAGGATCCGGTGGAGCGCAAACATTATGAGCAGATGGTGGCGCGAAAATTGGAAGTGACGGTGGAGGACCTGAAAGAGAAAAAGGTGCAAGTGGAAACTGTGAGGCTTAAGCCAGTGAAAGAAGTGAACGAGGCGACAAGCCCGAGTATTTTGAAGGTGCTAGAAAATGATTTACTGGCGATTTTGGTTTACGGGGGAACAGCAGGAGCGGAAATTGATTTGGAAATTCCAACCGATGAAGTAAAACTGGAAGAATTGTCGCTGATTTTTGAGGAAAAATTTGCGAAAAAAGGTGAAACAGAACTTTTGAAATTAAGTCAGGAACTGCGTCAACGTTATGAAGTGGAGCGAAACAAAGAAAAAAAGAAACAGCTAATTCAGGAACTTGAATCTTGTGAAGATGAAGAGCGAATGACGGAAATTTTGAAGGAAATCGAGCGCTTAGGCTAGGAAAATATGGGGGGATGGGTTTAGATTTTAATGTTAATTTTTGGTACTGACTGGTTGATTAAGATTAGAATAAGCGTTATACTTAATCTAATTTGAGGGACTAAAATAACAATGAATCCAAATAAATTAGGTAGTGCCGCTCCAATGGGTGGGGCAGAAAAAATCAATAATTCTACGGCGGAGCAGAATCCGGTGAAAAATTTTGAGGCAGAGAAAAATTTAGAAAAGCCAAAAACCGGGGCGGAAATTTTTGAGATGAAGATGCATCAAATCGCGGACCGTCGGGATATGATTGAGCAGATGAAAATGGAGGGGAAACTTGGTTTTGATGATTACAAGACTAAGAAGCAGGCGCTGGATTTAGTCGAAACTAAATTGACGAAGCTTTATGATATTTACGAAAATCGTGAAACAAATGAGGCGGAGCGCGAGAAAGAGCTGGAGATCCAAAATCGTCATCTCGAGGAGAGTAAAGATTCTTTGAAAAAACTTAGTCAAGATAAAGAACTGACTAGAGACGAAAAAATGAAGCTGATGGAAAGTTTTTCGCAGCGTTTAGTCGATAGTACCGATAAGATAGAGGAAATAAAGAAGGCTCGGGAAATGGACGAGCGAGTCTATCAGTTATTTGGTGGTAAGTCAGGTGAGGCGGCGAAGACTGAGGGTAAAATTGATGGTAAGGCTGAAGATAAACCTGAAGAAAAAACTGAAAGCAAGACTGAGGAAAAACCTGAGAGTAAGACCGAAAATAAAACTGAAAGTCAGACTGAAGAGAAAGCTAAAGGTAAGAGCGAAGAGTCGACTGAAAAATCTGAAACTCCAGAGAAGTATGAAGAATCTAAAGCTCCAGAGAAAAAACCGACCAGTACTTTTTCTTGGACTGGTGGCGTGGGTGGACCGATGTTTTATTCAGGAATGGGCGCACCTTCAGTAAAAATAAATAAAACCACTGAAAATAATACGGCTAGTAGCGAGTCGGCTGGCAATAATGAGACTACTGGTAGCGGTAATAGTGAAAGAACCGGTAATTCTGGAGAAGGTTCGGCGTCGGGTTCCGTGGAATCGACAGGTGCGAAAAGCGAAGCTTTGAATGAAGCACAAAAGAACGTATTGAAGCAGGCGGAAGAGAAATTTTTCCAGGAGAACTTAAAAACGCTTGGTGGGGCAATGGCGGCGAATGGCTACAAAGAGATGGATAATCGAAACTTCTTGATGCCATTGAAAAAGCCAGAAGCAGGTGATCCGGACCTTGCATCTTTTGATGAGCGAAATAAATTACATAATGAGTCGATTGAAAAAATGAAGGCCTTTGAGGCGAAATTTAATTTGGATAAGATCAAGACCGATGTGAGCCGTGCAATTTACACTGATAATGCGAAGCTAGAATTTGGGATTGGACTTTATCGTATCGATGCTTCAAGAAATGAGCTACAGAATATAATTGATGATAAAAGAAGTAGTGAAGAAGAGAAGCAAAAAGCCATAAAAGAGCTGGAGATGCTCGATCAGGTGAAAGAGGGTTTCTTAGAAAATATAGGTTCACATACGGGTGAGAAATATTCTAATGAGGAATATGCCTCAGTCCCAGAGAGTGAAAAGAAGAATGCGAATGGGTATCTTTACTTACAAAAAGTCAGACAAGAGATGAAAAATCCGATAAATATTTTTCGAGCAAAATTTAGAATCATGTTTGGGAATAAAGATAAAAAATAAAGAAAGGGGTAGAAACAGAAAATTAAGGGAGAGATTTTGACGTGTTTGATTTTTTGTGATATAAATTGGTGCAATGGGAAAAAATGTCGTGGAAAAAGATAAGAACAAGATTAATGAGGAAGAAGACCTCCTCAACTCCTTTAGCCTGGATGGTTCGCCAGAGCCAGAATATGACGATTTAGTCTCGGAAGATGATTTGACAGATGAAGATCTGGAAATCACGGCAGAGAACGTAGATCAGTTTGCGGATGACTCAGTGCGTCTATATTTGCGTGAGATTGGTAAGATTCCACTACTTTCGAATGAGGAAGAAGTAGATTTGGCTTATCGCATTGTGAAAGGCGAGAAAAAGGCCAAGGATAAAATGGTGGAAGCCAATATGCGTCTGGTGGTTTCGATTGCAAAACGCTACTCTGGTAGAGGTCTAGATTTCTTGGATTTGATTCAAGAGGGAAATACGGGACTTTTGCGTGCAGTAGAAAAATTTGATCCAGATAAGGGCTTCAAATTTTCGACTTATGCCACCTGGTGGACTCGTCAGGCAATTACCCGTGCAATTGCCGATCAGGCGCGTACGATTCGTATTCCAGTACACATGGTAGAGACAATCAATAAAGTGCTTCGTGCAACGCGTAAATTAACCAATGAACTTAACCGCGAGCCGTCGGTGGAAGAAATTGCCAAAGAAATGGGCATGGAACCAGAAAAAGTCGACTACGTGATGAAGATTAAGCAAGATATTGCTTCGCTTGATGCGACGGTAGGTCGCGATGGTGATGATGAAGACTCGGTACTTGGTGATTTTATCGAAGATGAAGGTCGCGTGTCACCAGAAGATGCAGCAGCCGCGCAGATGTTGAAAGAACAGATTGCGGAAATTCTTTCTAGTCTTTCAGAACGTGAGCAAAAAGTAGTGAAGCTACGCTTTGGAATCGGTGGTGGTCGTCCACATACTTTGGAAGAAGTGGGCGCGGAATTTTCCGTGACACGTGAACGTATTCGCCAGATTGAGGCAAAGGCTTTGTCCAAGCTTCGTAAACACAAAGATACGAAAAAACTGCACGAATATTTACATTAAAATAGGGGAGCGGGTGATTTTCGGACGGGAAGCTGTGCGAAAATCACAAGATACGCTATAATGAAAGTAATGAAAAATTTTTGTCAAAAATTATTAAATTTGCTACCAGTTCTCGCGATTTTTTGCGTGTCGATGGTGGCTTTTTTCCCGGCAGCTAAGGTGTTTGCGGGAAATTGTGGGGGTGTAGAAACAGCAATTATCGAGTGTTCGAGTAGTGATAGTCAAGAAGCTTTTTTTTCGATTATCGGTAGCGTAGTGAATATTCTAACTTATGGTGCGGGTGTGGGTGCAGTAGCGGGCTTCACCTATGTTGGTTTTCTTTATATGACTTCACAAAATGATCCAGGAAAAATCAAAATCGCAAAAGATCGCGCAATGCAAATTGTGATTGGACTTTTGGTTTATGCTTTGATGTGGGGAATTTTGAACTTCCTTTTGCCTGGTGGTATCTACGGCAACGGGAATTAAAATGTCAAAAAAAGCCGATCTGGAACATATTAAGATTCGCCTAAATGAACTCGCGGGGGTAAGAACGCGAGTGATTTTGGTTTGTAATTGCAAGAGTACGGGCCATAAACGAGTTGAAAAAGAAGTGGTGAAACCGCTTCGTGAATTTATCTTACGGCAAAAGGGAATGACTTTTTTGCGTTTTGATGTGGAGTCGCCGACGCTGGAAGAAAACGCGGAAAAACTCTCGAAATTAATCATGAGTGGAGATGTGATACTTACGGCTGGCGGTGATGGCACGGCAGGAATTGGGGTGAACGGAATTATGCAATCTGGTAAGGATGCGAAATTCTATGTGATTCCGTACGGGAATTTTAATGATATTATTCAAATTTTACGGCCAAATTCGGGTAAAAAAGTTTATCCAATTGAAGCCTTGATAGACGGAAAACATTTTCGTTATGCGTTGGCGTATTTTACGGTGGGAATGATGGCGGAATCGACGAAAATTTTTGATGACGAAAAAGTGCGTAGGAAATTAAGAAAATCGAAATTTAATTTAATCTTTTCTTTGAAGACGCTTTTGATGTGGTTTTTTGTGAATCGTAAGAAGGATTATATTACGATTGATGGTCAAAAATATTCGGATATTCTGGTAGTGAACGGGAAAAACGTGGCGAGATTGATGAGGGGCGGAGAATATTATTTGGGGGAAACCTTCCTATATACGGAACAGCGTTTGAATAACTTTTTTGCTATGGTATTTTTTATGCTGCAAGCGATGTTTAGTGGAATTCCTGGGAAAAAGCTAAAAAATAAGAGGATTCGCTTCGAAGAAAAGCAGAGAATTTTTATTCAATCAGAGGGTGAATATAAAGATTTGGTGGTGCAGGAAATTAGTTTCTTGAAGAGCAAAAAGTCGATTGAAATCCTGTAAGAAAAATTAAAGATTTCTATTTCGCTTATGTTATAATAAGGCTATATGAGTCTATTACGTGGTGTGGGCGATTTCTTCGCATTGGATATTGGAACCAACTCAATTCGCATGATTCAATTGTCGGGCGATGTTGAGAAGGGTTGGGCACTGGAAAAATTTGCCTATGTGCCGGTGGATAAAAAAATTACGATGGATGATTCGGAACAGGGTCGTAGGAAACTGGCCGAAACGATTTTGGGTGCAAAAAAGCAGGCGGGTATTACTACCAAAAATATCGCAATTGGCTTGCCAGCACGTAAAACTTACACAGCAATTATTGAGGTGCCAAATGCACCAGAGAAAGAACTAGCGAAAACCGTTAAGTATGAAGCTGACCAATATATTCCGATGGCGGTGGATGATGCAAAGATTGATTTTGCGGTGCTTGGAGTTTCGCCTAATGACAATACGAAGGCGGAAATTTTGATTTCATCCACGGATCGCGCCTACGCCGAAGAAAGACTCGAAGATATTGAAATGCTGGGACTGAATGTGATTGCACAAGAGCCAGAACCAATCGCCATGGTGAGAGCATTGGCGCAGATCGGGGTGGAAGATGCGCGGATGATTATCGATTTTGGAGAAAATTCGACAGACCTCGTAGTGATGTATCTAGGGGCGCCGAGATTAGTGCGCTCGATTCCAGGTGGACTTTCAGCTTTTATCAAGACCGTAGCAAATGGGCTATCAATTTCAGAAGCACAGGCAAAACAGTTTATTTTGCAGTATGGACTTTTGCAAGATCAGTTTGAGGGGAAAATTTACCAAACTCTTTCAAGTATTTTGGAAGGTTTTACGATGGAATTAGTGAAGTCGGTGCGTTTCTTCCAGAATAAATATACTGGGGCGCAATTTGGGGGAATTATTCTTTCGGGTTATGCGGGAATTATTCCGCTTATGGCGGAATACATCGAGGCAAAGACGGGGATTTCGACGATTCAGGGTAATCCATGGCAATATGTACGCGTCAATGAGCAGCAACAAAAATTACTACTTCCAGTAGCTTCAGAATTTGGAGTGGCAATCGGTCTGGCAGAAAGGAGCAATGACTAATGAAAAAAATCGATTTTAAAACCATGCATCTTTCTGATATTCCTGATGTGATTAAAAGTATTTTTACTGGTGAAACCGATAATGAAATGATGACGGGGCAAACTGGTAAATATGAAATTAACTTGGTGCCAGATATCAAGACGGATATGTTGAAGTTAATGAAGCTACGCAACATGATTGTGTTTGGTTGTGTGGTGGTGATTATTGCTTCATCGGTGTTTACGGCGTTTTTGGCGATTTTTAAGGGCGCCCAGGATTTGACAATTGCAAGTCAGGGAAAGCACATCGAGAATCTTTCAAATACAATTAACCAATATTCAGAATTACCAGATTTCTTAAATATCCAAGATCAATTAGCAAAATTGAAATCGATTAACGATAATCGTTCAGTGTTATCGCGAGTTTTTCCGGTGTTAAAAAATCTTTTTCCAACCAATAAAGACACGATTAAAATTTCGGATTTGAATGTAAATCTTTCGACTTCGACGATAAATTTTGATGCGCAAGCAAATGCGGGAGAAGAACCATATATTGATTACCGCGTACTGGAATCATTTAAGAAATCAGTGAATTTGATGAAATATGATTATGGCCGTTACGTGGATGCACAGGGGAATTTGATTCCATCACGTTGTATTGAGGAAACGGATGCGGCGAGTAATATTTTGACCGATAATGGCAATACTTATGCGATTTGGAAGCGCGGTCTAACAGATTGTGATCCTTCACGAAATGATCATCAAAAGAAATCAGCTTTGACTCAGTCAAATAATAATTCGAATGTTTCGAACACAAACTTAAAGAGTGATTTTGGCAAAGTAAAAGCTAAATCAAATGTTTCGGACGACGTCGAGCATGTGGAAAATACGGAAAAGAGTGGCAATGTAGAGAGTAATGGCGATGTGGTCAAGACAGACATTCAGACAATTAATCCAGATGAAAAGATTTGGCGTAGCCCACTATTTGATCTTTGGTATAAGCACGAAAAAATGCGTACGGCGGATGACGGAATTCAAGATACGCTTGATACCAACGCAGAAGTTTCAGAATCAGAAGTGAATGGCGTAAAGACCCGCACGCAAAAAATTAAGAATGTGAAAAATTACATTTATACACCTTCGATGGGATTGGACGGTAAAATTTCTAGCGTGCCACATTTTGAAAGTAGCTGTATTACTTATAAGGGCGAAAAGAACGGCGATAATGTGAAATGGTCGGCAGAGAACAAATGTTTAATGGTGCCAAAAGGTATCCGTGTGACGGATTCTTCGAACGGTCGTGACTCAAGCTCAAACTTAGTACTTCGTTTTTCGACGATTATCAATGTAGATCCAGAGCTCTTTAAGTTTACGAACAAGCACATTTTAACATTTGGCCCTTCTGGTCAAAACGTGACCGACTCTTATCTCCAGGTGGAAGGCATGTTTGCTGCACCAGCCAAGGTTTGTGCAAAAGATGATGCGGAATGTGTGGGGCAAAAAACTTCAGCAGGAACAAACAATTAAAGAAGGTAAAAAATGAGTGAATTAATTTTAACTAAACGCGTACGAATTAATAAAATTAGGCAACAAATTACCTTGATTGTTTTGGCGGCTTCGGTCTGTTTCGGAGTTTGTTTGGTGCTTTCAGTTTACTTCATTAAATATATGAGTTTTAATAGCAAAGTAATTGCGGCGCGAGATACTTCCATCAATAATTATTATCAGACGATTAAGAATGTGGGTATTTGTGAAGATGCCGATAAGGATGGTAAATATAACGATAAAGAGCTAGCGAAATGTGACCCAAATAAGGTGGATGTTTCGAAGATGGCAAATACTTTGCGTTACAACGCTTTGGTGACGATGGCAAATAATACAAATTTGGAATCGATTGCGAGAGACGGTCAAAAGAGCTGTTTTGATGAAAACAAAAATCGCATCGATTATTCGAAGTTGTATTTGAATTCAAAAACCGATAACGAAAAAGCTTACAATCTCAATATGATTAAGATGTGTTCGGCTCTAAGGGTAATTCCAGATGCCTTGCCAGCACAAAAGAATGATGAGGCACTTTTAGCTTCAATTAATCAGATTTTCCTCTTGTCAGGATTTGAACCGGAACAATTGTCACCAGGGAATTCTTATAAGAATAGTGGAATTGTCGGTGTCTCAACGATCCCAGTTTCGATTTCGGTGAAGAAAGACGAAAAAGATACGATGAAAGTGCTCTCGAATTTGGAAAAATCCATTCGTTCATTCAATATTGAAAGTGCGCAGATTAAATGGAGTTCGAATTTGACCACAAATTCTTCGAGACTTGAATTAACGGCTCAAGGCGCGGCTTATTACACGAAGGGTGCGGCGGTTCGTGAAAAAGACTCGACGGTTTATGCTTCGGGTAAGGCTCGTACACAAGAGTCGAAAGATAAGGCAGACGCGGCAGCAAAGAAGAAGGCAGAAGAAAAAGCCAAGAAGCAGGCGGAAGAAGAAAAGAAAAAGCAGGAAAAGGAGGACGAGAAATGAGACGCTCAGACATCTTCACGGTAACTTTTGTAGCGAGCGTGGGGGTCTTACTAACATTTATCGCTTGTAGTTTCTTGCTGGGCGATCCAGATACGCGTTATTTGAAACATAAGACGATTGGTAAAATTACGGCAGATTTGACGAGTCCTGATCCGGAAGTCTTCAATGTGGATGCGATTAATCCAACGGTAGAAGTTTACGTGGGTAGTTGTGAAGACGTGGACCGTAACGGAATTTTGGACCGCGCTGAGTTAGTGGCTTGTGGTCGTGCAACACCAGAAACGGCAGCGGAAGAAGAAAAGAAAGAGAAAGCCGCAGAAAAGAAAAAAGAAGAAGCCGAAAAAACTTCTGACAGTGAAGAGGAAGATTCTAAGACGAAGGCAAATTCAGATAAAACTTCTGAGGGCGAAAATAAATCGAAAAATGAAGCTTCAGATAAGACTTCTGGAAATAATTCAACCTCGATAAATAAAACTTCGGAAACTAAGAAAGAAAATTAAAGGAAAAGATTTTGTTTACACATGACTCGCAAGAAAAAGTAATTCAGCTCTTGATTAAAGAAGGGTTGGTTTTTGAGTCGGATGTAAAAAGAGTAGTAGAAGAGGCGGAAAAACGTAAGCAGCCACTACTAGCCAATTTGGTAGCGCAAAAAATTTGTGATGCGGAAACAATTTCACATGCGACGGCGGTAATTATGAATGTGCCGTATGTGAGTCTACATAACGTGAAAATGGACCGCGAGATTTTGACTTTGCTGCCTTATGATGTAGTTTCGAGATTAATGGTGGTACCATTAGGAGAGAAGAACGGGGTTCTGTATGTAGCGATGCTGGATGTGTCGAACGTGCAGCAGATTGATTATCTTTCGACTTTGACACAGAAGCAAATTCGCGGCATGATGGCTAGTGAAGCGGGGATTAAGAGTGCGATTGCTCAGTACCAGGGTGATTTTCGAGCGGTCGAAAAAGCGGTTAAAAGTAGCGACGAGGAAGATGCAAATTCTTCGAGTGTAAAAACCATTACGCAGGATTCGCCAATCTCGAAAGCACTCACCACAATTTTAGATTATGCGACGAAGACAAAGGCTTCGGATATTCATATCGAACCACTGGAAGCAGCATTAGTAGTGCGTTGTCGCATCGATGGTGTGTTGCGTAAGGTGATGGAACTGCCGAAATCGATTGAGCCGGCTTTGGTTTCAAGAATTAAGATTTTAGCGAACTTGAAAATTGATGAACACCGTGTGCCACAAGACGGTCAGTTCACAGTGTCGGTGGAAGGTACGGAAATCGATTTGCGTATCGCGGTTTCGCCAGTGATTTGGGGTGAACAGGTAGTAATTCGTATTTTGGATAAAAGTGGTACGACGCTTGACATTGAACAGATGGGTATGACGGGGCATGCGCTGGCGATGGTGCAGCGGGGAATTGAACGTCCGAATGGTATGATTTTGACTTCTGGTCCGACCGGTTCTGGTAAATCGACGACACTGTATGCTTTGATTAAAAGAATTAAATCGGACAAAATTAACATCGTGACCCTAGAAGATCCGGTCGAATATAAGATGGACGGGGTGAACCAAATTCAAGTGAATGTGGATGCGGGTTTGACTTTTGCGGCGGGCTTGCGTAGTATTTTGCGTCAGGACCCAGATGTAGTGATGGTGGGGGAAATTCGTGATGCGGAAACGGCGAACTTGGCGGTGCAGGCATCACTAACTGGACACTTGGTATTTTCGACCTTGCACACTAACTCGGCGGCAGGTATTTTGCCAAGGCTTCTGGATATGGGGATTGAGCCATTTCTTTTAGCTTCGACCTTAAATACGGTGATCGGTCAGCGTTTGGTAAGGCGTGTGGCGCCGAAGCGAGAAGTGGTGCATTCGACAGAAATGGAAACTAAGCAGATTAATGATTTGGTGGCGAAATTATTACCACAGAGCCAAGAACAGGTGGCGATGGTCTCGGAAGATTTGGGTTATCCAGGGCTGCCGGTAGTGAATCCAAACGGTTACTCAATGATGAGGGGAATTGATGAAAGGGAGACGCCGGGTGGATATAAGGGGCGTGCAGGTCTTTATGAAACGATTGAAATTGATGATGATATTCAGAAAATGATTGTGAAACGCGCAACGTCCTCGGAAATTATGCAACTAGCGAAGGAAAAAGGGACTTTGACGATGCGACAAGATGGAATGTTGAAGGCGCTGACCGGAGTGACGACCGTAAGTGAGGTGAACCGCGTAGCATCAGATTTGGCGTAGTGAAGATAAAAAAGTTTATGGTAAAATAAAGATAAGAGGTAAATATGCAAGAAAATCAAGCACAGACGAGCGTACGTTCAGCAGCCGCAGCACAGGCCGCCGCAGCCGCTTCATCACCAACTGCCGTGCCAACTTCAGTGAAAATTGAAACATTATTAGAGGCTTGTATTAAGCATGGGGCTTCGGACTTGCATATTCAGGTAGGGTTGCCACCAATCTTGCGTATTGATGGTTCGTTGGTGCCAATTCCAAATACGCCGATTTTGACGACGGAAATTGTCGACACCTTGATTTTCTCGACGCTAGATTCAATGCAACGTGAAACTTTGGCGAAAGATAAGGAATTCGATTATTCATTTGCTTTTGGAGAGATTGCACGTTTTCGTGTGAACGCTTTTAATGAAAAAGGACACCTCGCGGCAGCATTTCGTTTGATTCCAACCAAGATGCCAACGATTGAAGAATTAGGTATGCCACAAGTGATTTCGGGCTTTGCGGATTATCCACGTGGTTTGGTTTTGGTGACGGGCCCGACCGGTTCTGGTAAGTCGACAACACTGGCAGCAATTATTAATAAGATTAACAGTGAAAAATCGGTGCATATTTTGACAATTGAAGATCCGATTGAGTTTACCCATAAATCGAAGCGAAGTTTGGTGGCGCAGCGTGAAGTGCATTACGATACTTATTCGTTTAGTCGAGCCTTAAAGTCAGCTCTACGTGAAGACCCGGATGTAGTGCTACTTGGTGAGATGCGTGACCTTGAAACGATTAGTGCGGCAATTACGATTGCGGAAACTGGTCACTTGGTGTTCGCGACACTGCATACCAACTCAGCGGCGCAATCAGTGGACCGTATGATTGACGTCTTCCCAGCAGAGCAACAACCACAAATTCGTTCACAGCTCGCGGGGATTTTGATGGCGGTTTGTTCGCAACGTCTAGTGCCAGCAATCGGTGGTGGACGTGTTTGTGCGGCAGAAATTATGGTGGCGAATACGGCAATTCGTTCGATTATTCGTGAAGGTAAAACTCACCAACTTGATACAGCAATTCAGACTGGGGCTTCAGAAGGTATGCAGACGATGGATCGCACCTTGGCGAAATTAGTCCAACAGGGAACGGTGACTTATGATAGTGCAAGAGAATATGCCGTGGATGTGCGTGAATTTGAAAGGATTGTGAAAGGCGCCTAATGAACCGATATATTTATAAGGCCCGCGATAGTAAGTCGGGCGCGATTATTAAGGGTGTAATTCAGGCAGAGAATGAACGCGCAGCGGGAAAGCTTTTGATTGAGCGTGGCTATACGCCAGACACAGTGACAGAAGATGCTTCGGGTGACAGTTTTTTTGATAAATTCAAAAATAAAGTTACGACGAAAGACAAAATCGTTTTCACGAGGCAATTTTCGACTTTGATTGGGGCGGGTTTGCCACTTTCGAATTCTCTAAGAGTTTTGATTGAGCAGACGGAAAGTAAGCCAATGCGTCGGGTGACGGAATCGATTTTGGCGGACGTGGAAGCGGGTAAGAGTTTGACGCAGGCTTGTGCGAAATTTCCAGATGTATTTAACCGAATTTATCTTGCGCTTTTGAAGGCTGGTGAATCTTCTGGTACACTGGATAAATCTTTAAGACGATTAGCTGATCAGCAAGAAAAAGACCACGCGATGGTAATGAGAATTAAAAACTCTTTGACTTATCCGGCGATTGTGCTGGCGGTAATTATTGCGGTGTTGGTTTTCATGGTGATTGCGGTGGTGCCACAGGTGCAACAGCTTTACCATGACCTGGGGAAGGATTTACCGATGATTACTAAGTTATTGGTGGAGCAAACGAACTTCTTGGTGAATATGTGGTGGCTAGTGACAATTGTGATTGGCCTTGTGATTTACTTTGTTTTTCAATTTGTGCGCACAGATAGTGGACGCCATGTCCTAGCGAGAATTAAATTAAATATTCCGGTTTTTAAATCGATGTTTTGGCGTCTATATAATGGACGTTTTGCACGTACGGCGGAAAACTTGCTTTCGACAGGTGTGTCGATTCAGGATACTTTAGCGATTTCAGCCGAAGCAATCAATAATTTGATTATGGAAGAAGAAATTAAGGAAGTTTCGGAAAAAGTGAAGCAGGGTAAAACGTTGTCGGCATCACTGAAGGAACTAGATTATATTTTGCCATTACTTCCGCAAATGGCGGCAATTGGTGAAGAATCTGGTAAAATTGATGAAATGCTGGGTAAGGCAGCGAACGTCTATGAAGACGAATTAGATCAGCAAATTAATACGATTTCGACATTGATTGAACCAATTATGTTGGTGATTATGGCTTTGATGGTGGCGGTAATTATTGCCGGTGTGCTCATGCCGATTTACCAATTGGTGTCACAAATTCAGAAATAGAGGCAAAATGAGAAAATTATGGACAGATGGAAGTGCGTCACCGAATCCGGGGCCGGGGGGATTCTCTGTAATTGAAGATAAAAAACCGGTAGCGATGGGGCGAGAAGATTTGACGACAAATATTCGAATGGAAGGTTCGGCAATTCTGGAAGCCCTTAAGGTGTTAGCGGGTGAGGAAGCGGAAATTTGGACTGACTCAGAATTTTGGATTAATGTGCTAACAAAATGGGCGCCGTCTTGGGAAAAGAATGGTTGGAAAAAGAAGAGCGGTCCAATTAAAAATTTAGGTTTAGTAAAAAAAGTGTTCAAAGCTTACAGGGAAGCAAACGCGAAATTGGTCTGGGTGCGTGGCCATAATGGCACAGCAGAGAACGAGTTAGCTGATGAGTGGGCGAACAAGGCACGAGAAAATACAAATTATCCGGGGCTAGAAATTTTAACGGTGGAAACGAGTGAAGAATGAAAAAAATTATTGTCAAAGCAGAAGTAAAAGACGTCGATAAATTAGAAAATCGCTTGATGAATTTGGGTTATGATTTTGATCCAATGTACTGGCAACACTCGCGAATTTTTGTGCCACGAAATTACGAAGAACACAATAATTTTGCTCGCATGATTCTAAGGATGGATGTGAAAGCGGTGGATCGCCCAGCGCGTTATAGTTTGATCTGTAAGAGGCATCTGGAAAAATCGAAGATTGATTTGGTGCACGAAACTTTGGTTTCAAGTTATGCAGAAGCCGCGAATATTTTATTACAAATGGGACTAATTATTCAATCGGAAGTTTCGAGAACACGTCAAGAAGTGGTGCTAGAGAACGGAATTACGATTTATCTTGATCAGATTGAGCATGGCCGCAAATCTTATATTAAGTTCGAGGCGGTTTTGGAAAATGAATCAGAGGCCGAAGAAATACGAAACCGCATCGAAGTTTTGATGCTGGACTTAAATATTTTGCCGGATTTGGTGGTAAAAGATACTTACGGCGAAACCGCGAAGTAAAAGTGTGCTAAACTAATAGAAAAATAGTGAGGTGATATGGATTCCGAAAAGACTGAAATTACGAACTCTGAAATTCGAAAATTGAACGATTTTGATGTATTTTTGTGGGCGAATGAGCTTGATGAAGTAAAAAATAATGTGTCGTGTGAACTATTTTTGTTTAATAAAAACTACACGCCGTTTAAGATTCGCTATTCTGAAAAATTAACTAATTCGGTGAAGCAGATGTTTATGGGGGAGGCAATTGCTTATGTGATTTCGGGTGCAGAAAAAGGTCTGGAATGCCGCGAATATGAAAAATCGGACGGTGAAGATAAGGTAATTTATCGTACGGATCTTTCGAAAGTGATTCGGGCGGAGAGTCTACTGAATTTGATCGAAAAAGAATACAAGGATATCGATTATTTCACAGATAATGAACATCAATTCAAGAAAATGAAGGGAATTATCGCGAAGTTTTCTTATCCAGGTGGCGACGATGGGACGAAAGTTTTCTATATCGCAAAGGGTATTTCCGCGGCCTCAGCTTTGAGCGCGAAAACTTCTTGGGAATTGAACGGGGAAAGTTTCGAGCCATTCTCGGCGGAGGTGGCTTTGAAGATGCCAGATGATAACCAGGTGGCCTTTGTCGATGGATCGGTAGTGATTTTTAATCAGACGAAGTTTGAAAATCTGTTCCAGTATGATTTTAAGTCGCAGATGTTGGCGGAAGCGAAGGCAAAAGAAATTGAAGAAAAATACAAACTATCTTTTGCGGAAGGTTTGACCTTGAATGCGCTTTTGATGGATAAAAAACCGTTGGTGAAGAAGTTACAAGACATGAATATCGAAGAGCAGATGTCGCAAGAACAATTGGTGGACTATGCGGACGAGATGAAACTCGAACTTATGACCGATGATGATGGTGCGATCATCATGATGGATGACAAGGATTTGACGATGTTTGTGAATCTTTTGAATGAAGATTATTATGTTTCACCAATTAACGGCAAGCGCTACGAAATTAAGTCAAAGAAATTACTAAACGAGCCGGAAGGCGAACCACCAAGAGGCTAAAATGCACCATTGTCGAATTTGCGGACATGCGGTGGAATGCGGAAGTGAAAATAAGACTTCTCGCATTTTCAGTGGTTTGCCAAGGTTTTCGATTTGTGCAAAATGTTTGTTTCGGATTTTTCATTTGAGACTTTTAGATAAACGCGGAGTGAATGAAGTTTCGCGAGGGAATTGTTTGATTAATTAAATTTTTTACTCAGAATTTTAATAGTAGAATAAGGAGTAAAAATGAAAAATTTGAAAAAGCTATGGGCAGTTTTTGGCCTGATTTTAATGGTGGGGTTATTGGCTTTCTTGGTGTTAAACCGAGAAAAGTTTGAACAAAAAAAGTATTCAGTAGTGTCGACGAGTTTTCCGGGGTATGATTTTGCCAGAGCCGTGACAAAAAATACGAATATTAGTGCAAAAATGTTGGGGAAGCCAGGGGCGGAAACCCATACTTATGAGCCAACACCGCAGGATATTATCGATATTAAAAATGCCGATATGTTTATCTACGTAGGTGGAGATTCTGACACTTGGGTGGAAAAGATTTTGAAGGATGTAGATACGAAAAAGACCCACGTTGTGAAGTTGGTGGATTTGGTATCGACAGTGAATGAGGAAATCGTGGAAGGAAGGGAAGATGAGGATGAACATGAGCATGATCACGATCACTCGCACAGCCACGATTATGACCACGATCATGATGACCATAATCATAAGCACGACCATGACGAAGAAGAAGAGGGCCCAGAAATTGACGAGCACGTTTGGACGAGCCCGAAAAAGGCAATGGAAATCGTGAAAAAAATCGCAAAAGTAGCTTCAGAAATTGATGCGGCTGAAAAAACTAAAATTGACGATAATGCGGAAAAATATGTGGCAGAAATTGCAGAGGTAGATAAGGATTTACACCAGGCCATTGATGGTAAAATTTCAGAAATCGTGGTGGCAGATCGTTTTCCATTCCGTTATTTTGCTGATGAATTTAGCTTAAAGTATGCGGCAGCTTTTTCGGGTTGTTCAGAACAAACTGAGGCAAGTGCAAAGACGATTAGTTTCTTAATTAATAAAGTGAAGCAAGAAAAGATTAAGAAAATTTACATGATCGAACTTTCGAACGGCAAGATTGCAGAAACCGTAAGTAAAGATACGGGCGCAGAAGTTTTGGAATTACACTCAGCACATAATGTGACGGCGGATGATTTTTCGAAAGGTGTGACTTACGTAGATTTGATGAAACGAAATCTATTGGCCCTAAGTAAATAGGATTTTTATGGAAAAACAGCCAATCATTGCAGTAAAAAACTTGAGCGTAGAATATGCGAAAACGCCGGTATTTCGGAAGATAAATTTTGAAATTTTGGCGGGAGATTTTATCTGCTTGGTTGGCTGTAATGGGGCGGGAAAAACCACTTTAATTAAGACGATTTTAGGATTGATAGAACCAAGTGCGGGAAATGTGGAATTTCTCGGGATGAGCCGGAAGGAGATTGGCTATATTTCGCAGGAAACGATAGTAACGTCGAATTTTCCGGCGACAGTGGAAGAGATTGTATTAAGTGGGCTGTTGAACCAGAAGCGCGGAATTTTTTATACGAAAAGTGATAAGAAAAAATGTGAGGAAGCGCTCGCGAAATTTGGTATGAAAAAAATGTTGAAGAAACATTTTGCGGAGCTTTCGGGTGGGCAGAGGCAGAAAATTTGGTTGGCAAGGGCGGTAGTAGCGACGAAGAAATTATTGATTTTGGATGAACCGGGGAATAATTTGGATTCAAAATCGAAGAAGGAATTATACGCAGAGCTTTTGAAATTAAATGCGCAGGGAATTACGGTGGTGATGATTACGCACGATCTCGATCATCAGAATTTGGTGGGAAATAAAATTTTGGCACTGGCGGATGGCGTGGCGACGATGGAAACTACGGAAGAATATGTGAAAAGAATTCATCGCCATAACCATAGCGAAGGTGAGGGGAAATAGGAGGAGGTGATGAACGGAATTTTGGAAAAGTTTCTGGAAATGTGGCAGTACCAATTTATGGTGAAGGCTTTGGTGGTGGGGGTGGTACTGGCGGTGACGGCAGGACTGATTGGGGTGTCCTTGGTTTTGAGACGAAAGGCGATGATCGGTGATGGACTTTCGCATGTGGGATTCGGCGCCTTTGCGATTGCAACGGTGATTGGGGTGATGCCACTGCAGTTTGCTTTACCGATAGTGATTTTGGCGGCGATTCTGATTTTGCAGGTGAACCAAAAAAGCAAAGTGGATGCAGATGCTTTAATCGCGATGCTTTCGGCGGGGGCGCTGGCAGTGGGAACTTTGGTGATCTCGGTGGTAAGGGGGGTGAATACGGATATTAATAATTATTTATTCGGCAGTATCCTGGCGTTAGATGATTTCGATGTGGTGGCGGGGGTGATTTTCTCGCTGGTGGTGATCGTATTCTTTATCGTGAAATACCATGAGATTTTTGTGATGACGTTTGATGAGAATTTTGCCAAATCGATTGGACTGAAGACCGAGCGACTAAATACAATTTTTGCGATTTTGTGTGCGGTGGTGGTAGTGCTGGGGATGCGACTGGTGGGGGCACTGCTGATTTCGAGCCTAATTATTTTTCCGACGGTGACGGCGATGCAGGTGGTGAAAAGTTTTAAGGCGGTGGTTTTTACTTCGGTGGCGGTTTCGGTATTTTGTATGGTAATGGGAATTATCTTTTCCTATTTTGTGGCCACGCCGACTGGCGCGACAATTGTAATTTTTAATGTGATGGCGTTTTTGGTGGCGAAAGTGGTGGAGGTTTTGGAATATGATATTTCATGAATTTGGTGATAAAAAATTTCCACATATATTATTGATACACGGCGGAGGTAATTCCTGGTGGAATTATCTCCGGCAGGCTCGTATGTTATCCGATAAATATCATGTGATTTTACCAACACTTGATGGTCATGGAGAAGAATATCAAAAAGAGTATATTTCAACTGAAAATTCCGCACATCAAATTATGGACTATATAAAAAATAATTGCGATGGAAAATTGTTTGCTGTGGGAGGTGTTTCTTTGGGAGGTCAAATTGCTATTGAGTTATTATCACTAAAAAGCGATATAGCTCAGAAAGCAATAATAGATGGTAGTATTTGTATTCCTCAACCCAGGCTGGCAAGAGTTAGTACGATTATTGTAAAATTATTTGGAAAACTTATGTTTAGCAAATACGCATGTAAAATCCAGTTGAGTTTAATGAAAAAAATGTATCCCAATATGGCTTATCCGAAAGAAATAGAAGACCATTATATGGAGGATATGCCAAGGACGCCGATTAAAACATTGGTGACGATATATCAAACATATATGGGAGAATATAGGCTTAAACATTCTATTGCAGAAAGTAAAGCGCAGGTTCTATATATTTATGGTGAAAAAGAAATGGGCTGCGTTAAGGAATCGGCTAAGCTATTTCAAAAAATGCATCCCAATTGTACTTTGTATGAAGCGAAAGGATATAATCATGGTTATCTATCTGTTTATCTGCCTTTGGAGTGGATGGATTTAGTTAATCCATTTTTGGAAAACGATGTTCCTCATAACAACTAAACTATGAAGTTATATAACAATTCCTAGGTTATTTTACTAAAAAGTCTTAGTTAATCTCTATGGTTATCAAAAATAGTCGTGAGGTCGAATATGGTATAATTTAGGTATGGCCTGGTAGCTCAATGGATAGAGCGGCTCCGTCCTAAGGAGAAGGTTGCGAGTTCGACTCCCGCCCGGGTCACCAAATACGTATGAGAAAAATGATTTTTGATGGTCAGAGAGAAGGCGAAGAGGTGCAGTTTGTGTTCCGACGCCATTTTTTGACGGCAAAGTCCGGTGTGATATTTTTAATTTTGATGATTATGATCGGGGTAGGATTGACCTTGCTTTGGCCAAATAACATGATGATTTTCGAGGTGTTTTTGGCATTGATCCTGGTGGGGGTCTTAGGGTTTCTATATTCCTATATGTTGTGGTATTTTTCGATTTACATTGTGACCAATCAGCGTATTCGTCAAATTTCGCAACGAGGTTTGTTTAAGAAATCAGTGGTAGATTTGGGATTAGACAAGATTCAAAGTATTTCTTATGGTGTGAACGGAATTCGCGCGGGGTTGATGGGGTATGGCACGATTGTGATCCAGACGGCGGTGGGGGATTTGGTAATATCGATGGTGAAAAATTCGGAAAAAATTTATAACGATTTACAAAATCTAATTAATGAGAAATAGGAAATGAGCAAAGCGAAATTAGAAACCGAAGTGGATAAGACTATGACAAACGAAACCGATGCCGTAAAAGAGAAGAGACTTTCAATCGTGGCGAAAATGAAGCAAAAGCGTGAACAGAAAAAGATTGAAGAATTCAAGAATAAGACAGAGTTAGAAAAAGTTGAAGAGCGTCGCGAAGAGGTGCTATCGAAGGGGCGTAAGTTCAAATATCCAATGCAATATGCAAAATATCGCGTGGTGACGGTGACGATTATTTTGTCGGTGATGGCGGTGGTTTTGGCTTCGGGGGCAGGTTATTTTATGCTTTATAAATGGCAGAGTACGAATCCGATTCTTTATCGTTTGACTCAACTTTTGCCAGTATCGGTGGCTAACGTAAACGGCGCGGATGTGCGTTATTCGGATTATCTTTTGATTTATCATAGTACGATTACGCCGATCGAAAAACAACAGGGTAAGCTAGATAATGCGAAAGATAATGATTTTATGGAGCAGCATTATAAGCGTTTGGCGCTGGATGAAGCAGAGAATTATGCTTGGGCTTTGAAATTGGCGAAAGAAAATGATTTGACGGTGACGGATAGGGAAGTGGATGAAATGATTTTGGAGCACCGAAAGATTGGTGGAGTAGAACGTAGTGAAGAAGGTTTCAAGAAGATTTTGGAAGATAATTTTGGCTTGACGATGAAGGAATATCGCCGAATGATTTATCTTTCACTGGTGAAGGAAAAAGTTTCGCAGGCAATCGATACGAATGCGGTGCAGCTTGCGGCGCAGGTAGAATCTTTGATTAAATCCGGAAAAGATTTGAAGGCGATTTCGGAAGAGCTGGGCGATAAGGTGCTTTATGAAGAAACGGGGGGACTGGTCGATAAGATGAACGTGGATGGTGGTAGATCACTAAAAGCGATGAGTCTCAATGCGGGGGAAATTTCGGATAAATTCGTTTCAAGTTCTGGTGATGGTTATTACTTCGTGAAATTGGTGGCGAAAACTGATTCGACAGTGAATTATACTTCAATCAAAATTTCATTTACGGAATTTGATAAGCAAATGAAGGAAATTCGAGATTCTGGTAAAGTTAAAGAATTAATTAAAATTGATCGACAAGAATCCTAAGTGAGACTAATCAGGAATCCACCTCTGGAAACAGGGGTGGACTTTTTGGTAAATTTGATTACAATAATCTATAAGCGTAAGTTAAGATTACGAGTACTTTAAACTTTAGAAAATTCGAAGGAGGGGGATATGGAATTAAAATTTTTGGGCAGAGGCTCGGCGTTTAATGTGAAAGAAGGCAATACAGCAGCGTATTTCGTTGATGATGATCAGTTATTCTTGATTGACTGTGGTGAGGATGTGTTCGCGAAGCTGAAGCAAAAGAGTTTGCTTGGCAGAGTGAGGGCAGTAAATCTGATGATTACCCATACGCATTCGGACCACATCGGCAGTCTGGGAAGTTTGGTGACTTACTTGTATCTTGTATTGCATCGACCGCTGAAAATTATTTTGCCGGATAATGATGAATACGTAAAAACGATTGAGCAGATTTTGCAAGGTTTTGGTTGCACAGAAGAGATGTATGATTTGGTGCACGATACGCAGTATGATGAAAAATTTAAAAGTTTTTCAGGGGTACGTTATGTGAAAACTTGGCATTGTGCGGAGCTGATGAGTTTCGGTCTGATTTTCACCACAAAGGATGGGGTGGTATATTATTCGGGCGACACGAAGGAAATTAAGAATTTACATTATCTTCTGAGTGAAGGGGTGCAGATCGCGCGGGCTTATATCGATGTGACTTCGGTGAGGAATTCGAACGGGGCACATTTATTTGTGGGAAACTTGGCGATGGTAGTGCCGGAAGATTTAAGAAAGCGGATTTATTGTATGCATTTCAATGATGAAAACTGCATTCAGATGGCGCTAGGTTACGGATTTTCTGTAGTGGAATGTGAGACGTAAAGCCGGAAGGGAGCAGGAGGCTCCCTTTTTTAGTTAGTGCGAGTGCGGGAGAAAATCTCCCTCGGCCTCACCCCAAATAAATTAAAAAAATAAGAAAGCAAGCTTTCTATTTTTCCAATTTATTGGTGCGAGTAATTTTATAAATAAACTTTCTCGTACAGGCAATCAAAAAAATAAAGAACGTAAACGTTCTTATTTTTTGATTTGGTGCGAGTGGAGGGAGTCGGACCCTCGTCTCTTCCTTGGGAAGGAAATATAATAGCCGTTATACGACACTCGCGTAATTTCATTTTATCATAATTTGAGAGAGATTTTCGGAAATAATTTGAGAGGGATTTTGGAAAATTCACAGTGGCTTCATAATTAAAATTTAAAATAAAAATATGGAGGAAAAATGATTAAAAATGCGGTAGCTTATGTTTTTCGAAAACGCACGCGTACGGCGTTGATATTTTTGATTTTAACTTTAATTCTGGCGGTGATTTATGCTGGTTTTTTGATAATGAAAACTAGTGAGAAAATGACGAACGCGATAAATAGCGCGAATGATTTTGGTGTGAAAATTAGATCATTAAAATCTGAGACTTTTAATGCGGAAAGTTTTGATTTGATTGATAGCAAACTTGGGTCAGAGAAGATTTATCAATATGAAGGGGTAACTGAACTCAAAAACGGCAAGGTGGTGGCGGGTGAACAAATGGTGATGCGAGAAGATTTGCCAGGTTACTTGGGAAACGCGGTTATGCTTCAGGCTATAAGTGATGTGAAGAAAGGCCCGTTATTTCGGAGTGAAGTATTTAAGTTGATTGAAGGGAAAAATATTTCGCGTGAGGAAACTGGAAAGGTTTTGGTGCATGAAGCACTGGCGAAGAAGAACCAGTGGAAAATCGGTGATAAGGTGAGTCTAAAAGTCTTAGGGGAAGAGAAGGAATTAGAACTTTTAATTCAAGGGATTTTTACTGGGAAAAAGCAAGAAAAATATACCGGGATGTCTTCGGATTTTAGTGAGAATATGATGTTCACGGACTACACGACGATGGTGCAAATTTTTGGCAAGAAAAAACTGGTGACGAGTCTAAAAATATTGGTATCTGATTCCGAAAAGTTGGCGGCATTAAAAACGGAACTGAATAAAAAAAGTGTTCAGTCGGAAGACTATGAGATGATTGAAGAAGAAAATCAGTTCTCGGGAATGGTGGAGTCTCTAGATATGGTGAAGCAGATGATTTCTGTGATGATTATGGCGGTGATCGGGGCGGGAATAATTGTATTGTCCCTGGTGCTAATTCTTTGGGTGCGGGAAAGGATGTATGAAATTGGGATATTACTGGCGATTGGACGCAGTAAAATTAAAATTGTGGGGCAATTTATCTTGGAGTTGGTATTAGTTTCGCTGCCGGCAATGATTTTGGCGGCGATACTGGGATGAATTTTTGTGGGATGGATTCTGGGTGCGGTTTTGCAGAAAGAGAGCTTAGATAATTTAGATTTAAGCAGCTTTATGACTGATGGTGGGGGAATGGATATTTTTGCGATGAGCTATGGACTTTTGATTTTAATTATCGTTCTAGCAGTGGTAGCGGCGTCGTGGATGATTTTAACGAAAAAACCGAAAGAAATTTTAGCGAAAATAAGTTAGGAGGAAAAATGAGTGTACTAAAAATTTAAAATGTTTCATATGCTTACGAGGGAAATCGGGAGAATATTTTAGAAGGGGTGGACCAGAAATTTGAGCGAGGGAAATTTTATGCGATTATTGGAAAATCGGGGGCGGGAAAATCTACCTTGCTTTCACTGCTCGCGGGATTAGATGAACCGAAGAGTGGCGAAATCTTGTTTGAAGATGAAAAGATTGGTAAGTACGGTTACAGTTATCATCGCAAAAATCACATCGCTCTGGTTTTTCAAAACTATAATTTGATTGATTATTTAACGCCGCTAGAAAATATTAGACTGGTGAATCGGGAGGTGACAGATGAGATTTTGGTGAAGCTGGGACTAGATAAAGATCAAATAAATCGAAACGTGATGAAGCTTTCGGGTGGACAGCAACAACGAGTGGCGATCGCGCGGGCGTTAGTTTCGGAGGCACCGATTATTTTGGCGGATGAACCGACGGGAAATTTGGATGAAAACACGGCGGAAGAAATTATTGAAGTTTTGAAAAAGTTGGCAAAAGAACGCAATAAATGTGTGATTGTAGTGACGCATAGTAAGAACGTGGCGGATTCGGCAGATGTGGTTTTGGAATTAAAGGGAAGGAAATTGCGATAATGTTGAAAAATGCATTTTTATATGTGACACGCAAAAAGTTAAAAAGTTTGGTGATTTTTTCTGTGGTGCTAATAATGGCGACACTAGGAATGATTAGTCTGGCAATTCAGGATGCGACAAGTAAAGCGGCTAAGGAGGCTTTTTCGGGAGTAACCAATAGTTTTTCAATGGAAATTAATCGCCAGGTGAATCAGGGTACGCCGAGGGGTGGGGGTAATGTGAAAGGGACGGACATTAAAAAAATTTCTGAGTCGCCGGAGATTGAATATACGGTAAAAAGAATCAATAGCGTGGCGGATTTGGTAGATAAGGATATTATCGAGACGCCAGAAACTTTGCGCGGAAGGTCGGCGGAACGCGCGAAGAATTTTAAGCGCGCAGTGATGCTAACTGGCGTGAATGATTCGGCGAGAGAAACTAAATTTGTGTCTGGGGCATATAAACTGGTTTCGGGTGAGCATTTAAAAAATGATGATAAAAATCAAATTTTGATGCACGAAGATTTGGCAAAGAAAAATAATTTGAAAGTGGGGGATAAGGTAAAAATTAAATCAAATTTATTTGATGCGGATAATGAAAAGGCGGCAAATGAAACTATTGAAGTAACGATTAAAGGTTTATTTGCAGGGAAAAATACGGGGGGAGTGACAGCGGCGCAGGAACTTTATGAAAATACTTTAGTGACAGACGTTTCTACAGCGGCAAAAGTTTATGGCAATGATGAAGAGACGGCGGTCTATCAGGATGCAACATTTTTTGTGAAGGGCGAGAAGAATCTTGACCAAGTGATGGCTGCGGTGAAGAAATTAGATGTGAATTGGCGCGAGTATAATTTGATAAAAAGTGCCTCAAACTATCCAGCTTTGGAACAATCAATTTCGGGAATGTATGGAGTGGCCAACCAAATGTTTTTCGGTTCACTAATTTTTGCGGGAATAATAGTGGCTCTAGTTCTACTACTTTGGATGAATGCGAGAAAAAAAGAAATCGCAATTTTACTGGCGATAGGTTTGGAAAAAGGACAGATTTTCGGACAGTTCGTGATAGAACTTTTGATAGTAAGCCTACCGGCGTTCGTGGGGGCTTATGTCTTGGCAGGAAAATTTGCGAAAATAATGGGGAATGACATTTTAAAAAATGTAACAACTGGAGTGACAAAGCAAATGGCGAAACAGGCTGGGGCGACGCAGCTAGGCGGGGGTGCAGAAATGGAAGGTTTTACTAAAACTCTTTCGGCAATTGATGTACAGATGACGATTGGCGTGGTGACGATAACAGTGGTTTTCATGTTGGTTATTATGCTGGTTTCACTTGGTGTAATAAGTTACCGAAATTTAAAAAAGAACCCAAAGGAACTTTTGACAGAGCTTTAAATTTGGTATATTTAGATTAATGAAAATACTGATCGTAGAGGATGACCGAATGATTCGGGAAGGGGTGGTAGAATTTTTGCGGGAATTTAAATACGAGATGGTCGAGGCGGGGGATGGATTAGAGGCGCTGAAGAAGTTTAATCATGAAATTAATTTGGTGATTTTAGATATCAAATTGCCGTCGATGAGTGGACTAGAAGTTTTAAGAAAAATTCGTGAAAAAAGTCGGGTGCCGGTTTTGATGATGACGGCATTTTCGGATGAAGAGTCGCAGATTATGGCCTTTTCGAATTTGGCGGATGGTTTTATGGAAAAACCGTTTTCGTTACCGGTCTTAAAAGCGCGAGTGGAAGCATTATTGAAGAAGACTTTAGGTGAGGATCTAAGAGAATTTAGTTATCAAGAGACGAAGATTGATTTTGTGAGTTTCCGAGCTGAGATAGCGGGGCAAGCGGTGGAAGTAAAACCAAAAGAGCTGGAGATTTTAAAATATTTGTTTTTGAATGAGAGGCGAGTTCTGACGAGGGAGCAAATTATCGAAAATGTTTGGAAGGAAAGTGAAGAAATTCCATTTGATCGGGTGATTGATGTCTATATTAAAGAACTAAGAAAAAAATTAAAACTGGATTGTATTTATACGGTGCGCGGGGTGGGGTATAAATTGGAGCGATAATGAGAAGAATTTTTTGGAAGGGATTTTTCAGGGTCTTGATATTACTGCTTGGGGTAGTGACGATCATTCACGGTGGAATATTTTTAGCCTTGCCGAAATCTTATTTGGAAGAAAAAACAAAAGAAATTAAGCAGACAGCTTCGGATGTAACGAAAAATTTAGCCGGCAAAAATCGTGAGTACGTGGAGCAGGCTTTGGATTTTTATTCTAGGAGTGGTGAGATTAAAGCTTATCTGAAATCGCAAAATGCAGAGAATGAGATGAAAGTTTCGGAGCTACTATCCGTGGATCGGACGAGTGAAAATAATTCGGTGATTATTGAAGAAAAAAGCGTGAAGCTCTTAAACGAAGAAGAGGCTTTGGTGCAGTTTGTTTCGACGGCAAATTTAGAAAAGGATGCGATCGATTTGAGCTTGAAGTTTTTGCCGGTTACATTACTGGGGTCGGTTGTGCTATCGCTGGTGGCGGCGGGGTTTTATGCGAGACAGGAAACTTTAAGAATGAAGCAAGTGAATTTTGAATTTTTGCGTGGGGCTTCACATGAATTGAAAACGCCACTGACTAGCCTGAAAATTGTTTTAGAAAACATGCAATTTAAGGTAGGGAAATATAAGGACCGGGATTTTTATTTGGAAAAATGTGGGGAAATGGTGGATGAACTTGATGCGGGAATTCGAGAGTTACTTTTGATGTCTAAAATGGATAGTTTCGAAAAATCTGAATGGATAAAAATCTCAGAGGTAGTCGAGGAGTCCTTGAGGCGAAACCAGATTATGATTGCGGAGAAGAATCTGCATATACGAATGGAGGTGGGGGAGCAAAAAATTTGGCTGAATCGGACGGCCTTATCGATGGTGCTAGCGAATTTAATTAGCAATGCAGTGAAGTATGCGGAGGAGGATGGTAAGATTTTGGTGCAGATGCGAGATGAAGTATTAGAAATTAAAAATTCGTATAGAGCGGGCACTAATGAGCAGAGCGGAAGTGGTTTGGGGCTTTACATTGTCAAAAATTTATTGAAACGATATGGTTTGAAATATGAAATTTCTGACTTAGAAAAGAGTTTTAGTTTTAAAATCGATTTTGGAACTTTAAAAAGAAAAAACTCTTGCACAAACAGGGGAATCAAGTTATAATATCAAGTAGTGGATTCGTAGCTCAGTTGGTTAGAGCGCTGCCCTGTCACGGCAGAGGTCGCGAGTTCGAGTCTCGTCGGATCCGCCAGAATAAAGCCCTTTGGGCTATTTTTTGTGGTTTAGAGAATTTTTTCGACAATGAACTGAGTGGCGAGAGGTTTTAATTCCTGAAGTTTTTTCTCATCGTCGATAGTGTAACAGAAAACTGGCGCTTTGATCTTAAATTTTTGAATAGCAGGGCGGGAAAGCATGGACTCGTTGACGCTGAGAAAATCTGGTTTGACGAGGCGCCAAATGAGAGGGTTATTGACAAAGAAATCATATTTCTTGGCAAGGTCAGAGTTATCAGAAAGAAGAAGCCCGACCGGAATTTTAGGATGATGCTTTTTAATCCAATAGACGACGCGAGGATCGAAACTTTGGAGATAAATTTTCGGGTCACGATAACTTTTGAGATATTTTTCGAGCGCAGTGAGGACAGTTTTGCCGAAGAGGGAAATGTTAGAATGCTCGGTGGTTTTTAGTTCGATTAAGATAGGAACTTTGGCATGAATTAAATCTAATACCTCGGAAAGTTCGGGGATAGTTTGATTAGTGGAAACACCGTCGGAATTAATCAGTGAAAGTTTTTTAAGAGTATAAAGACCGGTGTCTTCAAGATTGCAAGATTTTTTAGTCATCCGCAGAGTATTGTGGTCATGAAAAACCGCGAGCTGAAGATCTTTGGTAAGATGAATATCCAGTTCGATAGCATAATTCGCGAGCAGGGCACGCTTAAATGCGGAAAGAGAATTTTCCGGAAAATTCTTGGCGCCTTGATAAGTCCCGTGCATGCCGCGATGAGCGATGAGATCCGAGATGAGGCTCTTCATAACCTCATTATACATTAAAGAAAAAATAATGTATAATGTCTCTATGCCATTGTAGCTCAGTCGGTAGAGCAGCTCATTCGTAACGAGCAGGTCACAGGTTCGATCCCTGCCAATGGCTCCATGTTTTACTGGTGCGAGCAAGTTTTTTATTGATAAAAATCAATGTGCGGTTGATTTAGTTAAATCTGAGAAAGGCAAAAGCGCGTCGATTTATTAAATTTGAGGAAGAAAAAATGCGATGTCGATTTAATTAAACTTGAGAAAGAAATTCAATGGCAGAATTGGCGGCAATGGCGCCGTCAGAAGAGGCGGTGACGAGTTGGCGGAAATTTTTGGAACGGCAATCACCAGCGGCAAAGAGACCGGCGAGATTGGTAGAGCAAGAATCGTCAGTGATGATAAAACCAGATTGATCGAAAAGGAGGAGGCTGCGTAAGTTACTGTTTTGAAAAATTTCAGTGAGGGAAGAGAGGCGACCAATTTCGACAAAGAGACTGGAAACGGGGAGGACTTGCTGATTTTTAAGGATGAGAGAATCGAGATGATGATCTTCATTGGCATGACAGGCTAAAATTTCTTGATTATAAAGAATTTCAATATTTGCGGAGTTTTTAATTTGGGAAACCAGAGCTTTTTCGGCAGTAAAATGAGCGCGACGATGAATAAGAAAAACTTTTTTCGCGATATGAGAAAGATAAGAAGCGGCGAGAAGGGCGGAATTACCACCACCTACGACAGCGATAGTTTGATTTTGGTAAAAGGCGCCGTCACAAGTGGCACAATAGGAAATGCCATGGCCGATGAGTTCAGATTCATTGACGAGATTGAGACGACGTGGGGTGGTGCCGGTGGCGAGAATCACAGATTTAGCGGTATAGGTTTGATCGCCGGTTAAAGTGAAACGAGTAGTGGTTTTTTCAAGATGGTTAATTTTATCGTAGGTGAGAGAAAGACCGAGAGATTTTAATTGTTGATAAATTTGTTCGGAAAGTTCAGGGCCACTGACTTTGGCAAAGCCAGGATAATTTTCGACGACGGGAGCTTCTAAAATTTGTCCACCATAGCCGGAATTTTCAAGTAGGAGGACTTTTTGATGGTTGCGTAAAAGATAAAGTGCGGCAGTCATGCCAGCGATACCGGCACCAATAATGGCGACGTCATAAAGTGAGGTGGAGTTTTCGTTCATAAATATATTATAGCGTAAGCGGTGAAGAATGTCGCATACCTTTTTTCGGACCGCTCAAGGGGAGAGAATGCCGCATACCCCATTCCGGAGACGCTCTAGGCCGCTCGGCCAAGCTTATGCTCCGTCAGAGGTAAGCGGCATTCTCTTTTTGAAAAACAAATCGAGTTAAAGGTAAGATGACATTCTTTTTTTGAAAGCCAAGTGAAAGGCATGACGATATTTGGCGTTATTGGTTATTATGTTTATGGTAAAATAAAGCTATATGCAAAGCCAAAAATCACAACCCCGTAACCTCGCGGGGGGGGGGTGGTTTAAGCGGGAAATAAAATTTCTCGGATTATTTTTAGGTCTAATATCTTTTTCTAATCTAGTTCTTGGCAATAATACTTCCGCTCTTTTCGTTCCGACCTTATCGGCTTCGGTAGATAATTCTGCGATATCCGTTAATGGAAACCAGGTGATTAATTCAGTGAATGGAACTACGGAATTGTCGCTAAGAGTGATAGTGAATACGAATAATAAAACTGGCTATACTGCGACCTTGAACACTGAGACGAATGAGACGGCTTTGGTGAATTCTAATTCAGCGAATGGTGCGAAAATCGATTCGATTAATGCTGTTTTATCTTTAAATAATTTGCCAAATAACACTTGGGGCTATAAGCTTGGTAGCTCTACGAATTATGCGCCTATTCCAGCTCTTTCTGTTCCAGCACAAATCTTACAAACGGCAGGAAAGACTAACGGAAATGAATCGAACCAGCTAAATATTGGTATGAAATTAGCCGATAATCTCGAATCTGGAAATTACACGAATAAATTAGTAATTTCTATCGTTTCGAATCCGTATGAAAGAAGAGCCATAATGACGACGGGGAAGGATTTTAATCGGAAGGTAGATTCGATAGTTACGAGTTTAACTAATGATGATGGTTGGGGAAATAAGGAGAGTGTAAATCATATTCGCAGAAGTACAGCATCTTATAGTGATATTCCAGCTGGAGCGATAGATGTTGAAAATGATGAAACGTCAGATTACCCAATTAAAATTTGGTATGATGCAGCGAGTAAGACTGTATTTTATTGGATCGAAGCGAATAAAATTATTTTGAATAAAGACAGTAGATATATGTTTAGGGGCTTCACGAAAGCTGAAGATATCGATATTTCAGACTTTGATTCATCAGAAGTAGAAGATATGGCGTACTTTTTCTATAAGATGAATAGTTTACAGTCGCTTGATTTGAGTAATTTTAATACAAATAATGTGACTGACATGACGGGAATGTTTGCTTATGCGAATAGTCTGAAAAAGTTAGATTTATCCAATTTTAATACTTCAAAAGTAACTAATATGAGCACGATGTTTCACAGTATGTCTAATTTGGATGAACTAAATATTTCCTCGTTTAACACAGAAAATGTAACTAATATGAGCGGGATGTTTTATGGTGCAAGTAAATTAGCTTTGCTAGAGCTTTCAAATTTTAATACTTCGGAAGTGCTTGACATGAATTTTATGTTTTATGGTATGGATGAATTAAGAAATCTAGATTTATCGAATTTTAATACACAAAATGTTAATTCAATGAGTCATATGTTTGCAAAGAGTTCTAAGATAATTTCTTTAGATATTTCTAGCTTTAATACGAAAAATGTAAGAAATATGAGCTCAATGTTTTATGGTATGTCTAGTCTAAAGCAAATAGATTTATTTAATTTTAATACCGCAAATGTTACAAATATGACTCATATGTTTAGTTTTGTTTCAAATATAAGTGTTTTGGATCTGTCTAGTTTTAATACGGAAAATGTTCTAACAATGAATTATATGTTTAATGGAATGAATTCTCTAACGGCACTATATATTACAAATTTTGATACACGAAATGTGGAAGACGTTCAAGAAATGTTTGCGGTGTATGACTCTATGGGTGATAATCTTCAGAATATTTATATTAAAAATGACTTTAATGTTTCAAATATAATAAGTATGTCTGATAGCTTTAAAGGACGAAATAAGCTTCGTGGCGGTGCTGGTTCATATCTTGCCAATTCATCTGATGCTGATAAATCCTGGCTCCGTATCGACGACCCTGATCATGGCTGCCCAGGCTACTTCACCAGAAAACCATAAGTTAATCAAGAATCTATTCTTCTTATGGTAAAATAAAACTATATGCAAGTCCAAAAATCACATTTGTCACATCCTCACGGGGGGGGTGGTTTGGCTGGGAATTGAAGTTCCTTGGTTTATTTTTGGTGTTAATTTCTTTTTCTAATTTAGTTTTTAGTGACAATACATTTGCTTTATATACCCCGACACTTTCGGCTTCCGTTGATCAGGCGAATCTGCAAGTGAACGGAAATCAAGTGATAAATTCCACTGATAAAACTACAGAGATTCCGTTTAACTTTGTGGTAAATACGAATAACCGCACGGGCTATACGGCTACACTTAGTGCTGAAACCGAAAACACTGCACTAACTAATGCAACTTCTGCTGTGGGTGCGAAAATTGACTCGATTAGCACTGATTTATCTTTAAATAATTTACCAAATAACACTTGGGGATATAAGTTTGGAGCATCCGCGAACTACGCGCCGATTCCCGCGCTTTCTACTCCAGCACAAATTATCCAAACCGCAGGGAAAACCAATGGCAATGAATCGAACCAGTTGAGCATTGGCATGAAATTAGCGGATAATCTAGAATCAGGGAATTACACAAACAAATTAATCTTATCTTTTGTTTCGAACCCATATCAAATGCGTGCCATGATGACGAACGGGCCGGATTTCAATGCAAAACTAAAAGCCTTGGAAACCGCTACAAATAAAATCGAGCATTTAAGAAGAGTACTGTAGCGCCAGCTGCTTCCACGAATGACGTGAATATAGATGATGAAGAATCTGATTATGAAATTAAGCTTTGGTTAGACCCAACGGATAAGACGGCTTATTACTATGCTGAACCTGAGAAGGTGTATTTGAATGAGGATATGAACTCTATGTTTCGCAATATGTCTAGCCTTATCTCACTTAACCTCTCTAACTTCGACACTTCTAAGGTAACGAATATGAGCTATATGTTTTTTAATACATCTAGCCTTGCCTTACTTAACCTTTCCAATTTTGATACCTCTCAGGTGATGAATATGGACTCTATATTTCGTAGCATGACTAATCTCACCACTCTTAATCTCTCCAATTTTAATACTTCGAAGGTAACGGATATGAGCTCTATGTTTTCAGATATGCATAATCTCACCACTCTTAATCTCTCCAATTTTAACACTTCGAAGGTAATGTATATGAATCGTATGTTTTCCGATATGCATAATCTTACCGCTCTTAATCTCTCCAATTTCGATACCTCCCAGGTGACGGATATGCATGACATGTTTTCTAATGTAAGAAATCTCACCACCCTTAATCTTTCCAATTTTAATACTTCTAGGGTAACTGATATGGGCTTTATGTTTTATCACATGTCTAGTCTCATTTCACTGAATCTTTCTAATTTCAATACCAGTAATGTAACTGATATGAGTTCTATGTTTGCTGAGGCGCATAAGCTAAAAACACTAAATCTTGGGCGTATGAATACTAATCGGGTGACGACGATGGAAAAAATGTTTGATAATATGTGGGTGCTGGAAAGTTTGGATGTTTCGAGTTTTGATACGAGTAATGTGACGAATATGGCTCACATGTTTGGTGGATTAGCAAAAATTACGGCACTGAATTTAAATAATTTTAATACCTCAAAAGTGACGAATATGGTATACATGTTTAATTCGATGGTGACATTGGAGAATTTGAGTTTGCCAAGTTTCGATACACGTAATGTGACTACTATGGCGGGGATGTTTGGTAGTATGGAGGGGCTGAAGAATCTGAATATCTCGAGTTTTGATACGAGTAGCGTGCGGGATTTTCGATATATGTTTGGATTAGGTGGGGCGGACACCTATGGACATGATCAGGTGGATCACTTGGAACATATTTATACCTCGAGAAAATTTGTAATATCGGCGATGGAAACGGGCGGTAGTGATGGGATTTTTTATCGTAGGCCGAGTTTGACGGTAGGCGCAGGATGTACTTATGTTTCGGGAACAGGGAATCCATTCTGTATCGGTTCGACTTGGGTAGTGTTGCCATAAATTTTTATTCTGTGTAGGTAATACTTGAGTGGTATTGCCGTAGTGAGGGGGTTATAGAGGGATTTTGATAAACTAAGGATTAAGGCTTAATTTTTTATTCCGGATATGCTAAGATAAAGCTATATGGGAATGGGGAAAAGTGCGGTTTTTGATATTTATAAAAAGAATATGAGAAATTTTGCTGGTTTTCTTGCATTTCTTTTCTTGGGGAATTTAGGTTTTATAGTTTTGGGTGGGGAAAGAGTGTCGGCATTATATGTGCCGACGCTTTCTGCTTCTGTGGATAAGGCTGATGTGTCATTGAATGGTCGTGATTTTTTGCAATATAGTGCAAATATCAGGACGTTTGATATTAGATACACAACAAATAGTAATTTAAAAAATGGCTTTACCGCATCACTTAGCACTGAAAGTGATGAAACTGCACTTATTAATGATGAGGTTGGTAGCACTACAAAAATTAAAAGTATAGACAATACTAAGTCTCTTTATGAACTTGAACAAAATAGTTGGGGAATACGAATGCCTAACAGTTCAAAATATGATCCCATTCCAAGTGCGTCTTCGGCGAGAGTATTCACGGAAAACAATTGGCAGTATGAGTTATCTATTGGAATAAGGGTTGGCGATAATCTTGAAAGTGGCAGATATTCAAATAAGTTAATTTTTTCAATGATCTCTAATCCCTATGAGCTTATTGCAGAAACTACGAGTGGGTATAAATTTAATGATATAATGAAATCTTTTGATACGATTGAGGAGGGGTATTATGCAAAAAAAGGAGAGAATATCGAACACATTAAAAGATCGAATGTTCTGCCATCAGCACTAGCTAATGTAAAAAATCTAGAGAGTAATTATTCTGATTATGAAATTAAGACGTGGTACGATGAAAGTTCAAAAACAATTTACTATTATTGTGAAAAAGAGAATATCTTTCTAAATAGTGATAGTAATGGTATGTTTTCGGGTTTTAAAAATCTGATAAATATAGACCTTGAATATTTTGATACAAGTAGGACTACCGATATGACAAGGATGTTTAGTAATTTAAGTAAGATTGAGAGAATTAATTTATCAAAATTTAATACGGAAAAGGTGACTAGTATGGATGGGATGTTTTCTAATTTAAAAAATTTAGTAGAGTTAGATTTAAAAACCTTCAAGACTAGCAACGTACTTTATATGGGTGATATGTTTTATGGCGTCGAAAAACTAGTAAACCTAGATCTATCGATGTTTGATACTAAGAAAGTATTAAGTATGCAACACATGTTTCATGATATGAAAAATATTGAGAATTTAGACGTGTCAAGCTTTAATACCAGTAAAGTGATTAATATGACTTGTATGTTTTCGGATATGGAAAAAATGAAAAATTTAAATTTATTTAATTTTGATACTAGTAGTGTTAAAGAAATGACTCTAATGTTTTATGGTTCTAAATCCCTTCAAGGATTAAATATAACAAGTTTTAATACGGAAAATGTTGTAGATGCAAGAGGTATGTTTCAGGATTTGAAAAATATAAGACAGATAGACGTTTCTAATTTTGATACGCGCAAGATGACTACGATGAACTCAATGTTTTCTGGTATGGAGAAATTGGAAACATTGAATGTGTCTAATTTTGACACATCGAATGTTATTGATATGGGTTCGATGTTTGCAGGACTTAAAACTTTAGCATATTTAGATCTAAGTAATTTTGATACAAGAAATGTTAAATATATGAGCAGTGTATTTGAGTATATGGAGAATATAGAAAATTTGAATTTACCAAATTTTAGCACCGATAATGTTACTATTATGAGCTCAATGTTTAAAGAAATGTATAAGTTGAAAAGACTGGATATTTCTAATTTTAAAACACCAAAACTCACGTCTGCATATAGAATGTTCGCTTGTGCATATGGCACAGGCTCTTTAGAGACTATTTATGTAAATGAAGATTTTAATATAGATAGCATTACTGACGATGATATGCTATTTTATCGTCAAGATAAGCTTAGGGGTGGCAATGGTTCTTTTGCAACCAACAATTATACCGCAGGTAAAGAATGGCTAAAAGTGGATCGCCCGGGAGTGCAAGGGTACTTTACGCGTAAAACGTAAGAAAGAATGTCGCATGCCTTTTGTCGGACCGCTCAAGGGCGCTTGCCCAGGCTTATGTCCTCAAAAGGCAAGACGACATTCTTTTTGGAAGATTAGAAAAAGTAAGGTGGTATTCTTTTTTATGCTTATGTTAAAATATATGTATATGCAAGGCCAAAAATCACATTTGTCCCACCCTCGCGGGGGGGGGGTGGTTTAAACGGGAATTAAAACTTCTCGTAGTATTTTTGGCTTTTATTTCTTTTTTGAATTTAGTTTTTAGCAATAATTCTTTTGCTTTATATACTCCGACGCTTTCGGCTTCGGTGGATCAAGCGAATTTGCAAGTGAACGGAAATCGAGTAATAAACTCTACTGATAAAACTACAGAGATTCCGTTCAATTTTACGGTAAATACAAATAATCGTACCGGATACACGGCGACACTTAGTACTGAGACAGAAAACACGGCTTTAACAAATGTGGGTTCCGCTTCTAGTACGAAAATTGATTCAATCAGTAATATTTTGTCTTTAAATAATCTACCAAACAATACTTGGGGTTATAAGTTTGGTAGTTCCACAAAATATGCGCCGATTCCAGCTTTGTCTACACCGGCGCAAATTTTACAGACCGCAGAGAAGACCAATGGAAATGAATCAAACCAGCTGAGCATTGGCATGAAATTAGCAGATAATCTTGAATCTGGAAATTACCAGAATAAATTAATTCTGTCTTTTGTTTCGAATCCATACACCATGCATGCTTTAATGACGACGGGGATTGATTTTAATACAAAAATTAAAACTTTTGAAACGGGCGAAAATAGGATTGAATATATTTCGCGAAGTACGACAGCTCCGAGCTCTGGCGTAAATACCGTAAGTCTTGAGGATGGGGTTAATTCGGATTACGAAATTAAGGCTTGGTATGATGCGGCGACTAAGACAGTGTATTACTATACGGAAGCTGAGAAAATTTTTTTGAATGATGATAGTAATGCAATGTTTCATAGCCTAGTGAATCTAAAGTCACTAGACGTGGCGAGTTTTGATACATCGAAAGTGAGGGGTATGGGAAACATGTTCTTTGGTGATGAGAAACTCACCACGCTAGATTTATCGAATTTCGATACACAGAATTTAACAAATATGGATAAGATGTTTTATGGGATGTCGAATCTCACGAGTTTGAATATTGGTTCTTTTGATACTTCGAAAGTGACGAACATGGATTCGCTATTTTATGGCATGGTGAATATTGAAAATATTAATGTGTCGAATTTTGATACGCGTAGTGTGACGAACATGAATCATATGTTTTCGAGCATGCATAAGTTAAAGCAATTGCAACTGCCTGCAACCTTTAATACTTCAGGTGTAACCGATATGGGGTATATGTTCTATAATTCGAAAAGCTTAACGAGTTTAGATGTCTCGATGTTTAATACGGAAAAGGTGACAAATATGCGTGAAATGTTTGGTTATTTGGAATCGGTGACGAATCTTAAATTTGGCAGTGGTTTTAATACGAAGAATGTAACGGATATGTATGGCATGTTTGGTACACTTTGTAGTATGCGGGAATTGGATCTTTCGGGAGCGGTATTCGATACGGCGGAAGTGAATGATTTTGATGCAATGTTTTCGGTATTTGGCTGTACTTCGGGTGTGGGGGTACTAGAGAAAATCTATGTGAATAACGATTTTGATTTGACGAGTGCGAAGGCTTATAAGGTAAGTAATCCGACTTCGAATTTGGATATTTTTCATAAACAACCGTTATTGCGCGGGGCCATGGGGTCATATTGGACTAATCCAGGCGATGCGAATTTTGATGGACTACGAATTGACCGTGCTGGGGCGAAGGGATACTTTACACGCAAGCCGTAGGCGATGTGAGTTTTATTCCGCTCTAACCTGTGATAAGATAAAAGTAATGGTGCAATTAGGTGTAAAAACAAACAAAGGTCGGGGGATTTTTGAATTTTTCTTTGCCAAAAGTCAGCCAGAAGTGGATAGGGAATGGGTGGCGGAAAATCAGCTGAAAATGTCGCGGATTTTCATGGCGGGACTTGAGAAATACAATCTGGAGAGCGGTGCTGAGAATTTGGGCGGAGAGCTCGACGAGAGTGGTGCGACATTTGACGACGGAACGAAAAATCCGGTTAGCGAAACGGCGGAGCGGGTGCTCTTGCCGGAGCAATTTCAATTGGTGGCAGGTTATCACATCGATGAGGATACTAAGACGCGGGAATTTTACGATGAGAATGAGGAGCTAGCGACCCGTACGGTGACGGAGGCGATTTACACAAATTTGCTAGTGGGGTTTAGTCCGGAGATTCAGTGTTTGGTGCTAATGAAAGTAGATGCGGATTTGACGCGATTTGGTGAAGTGTTCGTGTTTTATCCGAAAGATTTTGCGAAGAAAAAATATCGCAGATTTATCGAGCGTTTCGAGATTTATGATCAGACGGAAAAATGGTACGAGCGGATTTTGATGCGACTTTCGGCGAAGCATCGCACGACTTTTTATGTGCCGAGTGAAAGTTTGGGGACTTTGACGGATGTGGAGGGAAATCCGGTGCTGATTTATATGAGTCAGGCGAAAATGCGAGAGCGATTTGTAGAATTTTTTAATAACTGGGAGCAAAAATGAGCGAAAAAAGTGAGGTGAAAATTTTAGCGGTAGTGGGGATGAGCGGATCGGGTAAATCGGTGGTGGTGGATTTTTTGACCAAAAAAGGCGTGCCAAAAGTTTACTTCGGGGGAATGATTTACAAGGAAATGGAACGCCGAGGAATTCAACGCACGGCGGACGGATCGAGTGAACGACAATTTCGAGAGATGATTCGTGAAACTGAGGGGAAAGATTGGGTGGTGCGTCAGGTGATGGGGGAGATTGATAATTTGATTGCTTCAGGACAGAAGCGAATTGTGCTAGATGGGCTATATTCTTGGACGGAATATAAGGAACTTAAGAGTAAATATCCGGGGCTTTTGACGGTGGTGGCGATTGTGGTACCGAAAGCGCTGAGGCATTTTCGAGTGGGCAAGCGTGAGGAGCGACCGTTTACTTTGAAGGAAATTCAGGAACGAGATTATACAGAGGTGGAAAATATTGAAAAAGGTGGGCCAATTGCGATGGCGGATTATTATATTTTGAATGACGGTAGTGTGGCGGAAATGAATGAGAAAATGACAGAAATTTTAACTAGGATGGAATTTTAATGAAAAAATTAGTAATCATTGATGGAAAAAGCGTTTTTTATCGTGGTTACTACGCGATGGGAAATTTGGCGACCTCGAAGGGGGAGCCGACTTCGGGTGTGTATGGCTTTGCGGTGATTGCGATGGAAATCGTGCGTAATATTCAGCCGGATCAGGTGGTGGTGGCGTGGGATAAGGCACGCACTTCGACGGCGAAGCGCCTCGCGATTTTTAAGGATTATAAGGCAGGACGAGTAAGGCCGCCAGAAGATTTTTACGCACAGATTCCGTTGCTTCGGGAATTAATCTCGGCCCTTTCGTGGGGCTTTATGGAGGCGGATGAATATGAGGCGGATGATATTATTGGTACCTTGGCGCGTCAAGCGGATGAGGCGGGGGATTATATGACTTATATTGTCTCTTCGGACCTCGATATGCTGCAAATTGTGGATGAAAATACCAAGATGTACCGGATTTTGCGGGGATTTTCGGACCTGGAGGAAATGGATATTCCGGCGGTGGAAGAAAAATATGGGATTTTAAAGTCGCAATTTTTGGATTTGAAGGCACTGAAAGGGGATAATTCGGACAATATCCCTGGAGTACCGGGGATTGGCGAGAAGACCGCGGTGAAGCTTTTGAACGAGTATGGTAGTTTGGAGGGTATTTATGCCCATATTGAGGAAATTTCGGGGGCGACGCAGAAGAAATTGATCGCTGGACGAGAATCGGCTGAGATGTCTCTTAAGCTCGCGAAAATTATGACAGATGCGCCGGTGAAGCTTTCGGATATTCCGGCTTTGAAGCTAGATTTTTCGCGCATATCAGAGGTATTTAAGCGTTTAGAATTTAATAATCTACTGAAGAAACTCAAAATTGAGAATGGTTTTTCGGATAGAGACGACGAGACGGAAGTAAGAGAGGTATCCCGAGTGGAAATTCCGGAGGGGATGCTAGTCGCGAGCAATATTAAGGACTTGATGCATGAAAATGCCGAGTTTCGTGAGCGGGTTTTTCAGGCGGAAAGGCTTTGGGATTTGGATCAAGCAGATTTTCTGTTAAATCCATTGCGCCGTACAGGGGTGGATGGAGTTGGTATGATGGAAGAGGCGTTGACTGGCGTGTATTCGGAAGCGACATTGAACAAATTTAGTGAACAATATTCGGCTTTTTCGAAGGATGAAAAATTGAACACAATTTTTACGGATTTTGATATGCCGGTAGTGCCGATTCTCTATAAGATGGAGGCGGCGGGGATTTTGTTGGACCGAGAATATTTCGAGGGATTGAAGACGGAATTTGAGGGGAAAGTAGCAGAAATTGAACAAAAAATTTATGAGCTTTCGGGCGAACAATTTAATGTCAATTCGCCACTTCAAATGTCACAAATTTTATTCGAAAAACTGGGTCTACCAGTGAAAGGTATTAAGAAAACTTCGCGAGGTTATTCGACAGGGGCGAAAGAGCTAGAAAAACTCAAAGACGAGCATCCAGTAGTCGCGGAAATTATTCGTTACCGAGAAACGATGAAGTTATTATCGACCTATATTGCACCGCTGATTGAACAGGTGGCGGCGGATGGACGCATTCATTCGACGTTTACACAGAATGTGACGGCGACGGGGCGACTTTCGAGTTTGAATCCGAATTTGCAGAATATCCCGGTGCGCAGCGAAGAGGGGAAGAGAATTCGCCGAGGATTCGTGGCCCCAGAGGGAAAGGTTTTGGTTTCGGCGGATTATTCACAGTTCGAATTGAGGCTCGCGGCGGTGCTTGCGGGAGACGAAGCTTTGGTATCAGACTTTAATCACGATGTCGATATTCACACGAAGACGGCGGCGGAAGTTTATCAGATTCCGATGGAAGAGGTGACGAAGTTGCAACGTCGCGTGGCCAAGGTGATTAATTTTGGTATTATGTACGGGATGAGTCCGAAGGGACTGAGCGATGCAACGGAGATGAATTTTTTCGAGGCGAAGCGATTTATTGATGAGTATTTTAAGGTGCGTCAGAAGATTTATGCATATTTGAATCATACCTTGGAAGAGGCGCGAGAAACGGGTGAAGTGAGGACTTTTTATGGTCGCAAACGCCCGACACCAGATGTAAAATCTTCGAATTTTATTATTCGCAATGCGGCAGAACGAGCGGCACAGAATATGCCGATTCAGGGGACCGAGGCGGATTTGATGAAGCGGGCGATGATTGCAGTGGATAAGAAGTTGCCGGAGGGGGCGAAATTGGGGTTACAAATTCACGATTCCTTGGTAGTGGAATGCGATAAGAGTGATGAAGAGACGGTTAAGGAGATTTTGCAAAAGGAGATGGAAGGGGTGGCGCCAGAATTGAAAATTAAGCTCAAGGTGGAAGTGACGGCGGGGCAGAATCTCGGAGAACTATGACGATGAAGCTGGAAATTTATCAGGGTGTAGAGGGGGAAGTCTTTTTCGATGTGGACGAAATGAACCAGACGATTTGGGCGGAACAGGGGAAGATTGCGGAGCTTTTTGAAGTAGATCGCACGGTAATTTCCAGACATTTACGCAATATTTTTGCCGATGAGGAACTGGAAGCGGAAAAATGCGTGAAGGAAGAGGTAGAAGAACGCCTTGAGGGCGGTCGTCGGATTGCGCGTAAAATTAAAAAATATAATTTGGACGTGATTATCTCGGTGGGGTATCGAGTGAATTCGAAAAAAGCCACAAAGTTTCGTATTTGGGCCTCCTCGATTATTAAACGTTATATGACGGAGGGGGTGGCGGTTAATTATGATTTGGTGAAGAAACTGCCAGAGCAAAGCGAAAAATTGCAGAATCTAGAGGAGACGCTGGGGATTGTGCGCAGGATGTTGACGGAAACTAGCTTGAGTGCGAACGAAGCGAATGGAGTGCTCGAGGTGGTGACGAAATATGCGGATAGTTTTGCGACAATTTCAGAGTATCTGAACAATAAAATTATTTTTTCGGTGGACACGCGAGCGAGAAGAGATTTGAGCGAAGTGGAGATTGAAAATTATGTTTCAGATCTACGTGAAAGATTGAATGAGAGTGAAAATTTCGGGGTACTGGCGGAAAATAACAGAGGTGAGACGCTAATTTCAGCCCGAATACAAAATTTGTTCGAAAGAAATGATTCGGTGGCTAGACGAGCGGCGAAATTGCTGTATTTTATCGTACATGAGAAACCGTTTCTAGAAGGAAATCAACAGATTGGAGCGTTACTTTTCGTGGTTTATCTGTCGGTGAATTTCTTTCAATTGAATGGACAGGGGGAGACGAAACTCTCTGATCGGGCGCTGACGGCATTGGTGCTTTTGATTGCAGAAAGTCAACCAGAAGAGAAGGAATTGATGCTGAATTTGATTTGTAAATTGCTTGATAAATAAAAATGGTATAATAAGAGGAATGAAAGAATTAATTGTGACTTTTAAGGAAGCCTATCAGAAGGAACGTATCCTGGTAATTTTTCAGGTAATACTTCTGATTTTATCTCTGGCTTTTCTGATTTTTTCGGCATTGAATTTGCAACCAAATGCCTCAATTGTAAAAATTAGCTACGGGGATATCGGGCGCTATCAGGGCGGAGAATGGTCTTCGATGGCAAATTCGGGTGGTTATCATGACGGATCATGGCAGGCGATGCTGATTTTTCCGATTTTAGCTTTAACTTTGGGGGTACTTCATAACCTATTGGCGCTGCGAATTTTTGAGAAAAAGGGTGCGGCGGTGGCAAAAATGTTTATTTGTATTTCACTAGGTATTTTAGTGTTAGGTTTTTTAGTTTTCATTAGATTACTGGGTGAAAGTTAATTAATTCGGATATAGTGATGATGAAGAAACAGCAGAAGGCGCAGAAAAAGACGCAGCAAAATACGCAGAAATCGGTTTGGGATAGTTTGGATTTACCACAGGGGAAGCGAACAAAGCTTTATCGTTTTTTTGAGATTTTACCGGGTTTTACTTCGTATATGATTTTGATTCTTTTGGTGGTATTTTCGCTGATTAGTCCAGTGCTGGGGTCTTATTATCTGTTATTCATTATTGCTACGACTTTGGTAAAGGCAGTGGGGATTACTTTTCGTACTGTACAGGGGTATCAGGCATCGAAAGCTTCAGAAAAAGTGGACTGGCATCAGAGATTTTTGGATTTATATGATCCACATGCGGCTTATGAAAAATATCATCGCAAAAAGAGTACTGAATTTGGTTTTGATAAGCATGTGAGAAATCTGAAGATGCTAGCAACCGGCCGTGATTTAGTGGTGTCGGAAAAAATGCTAGACGAAAATGGCAAGGTGCTGAAGGTAGAATTTCCAAAACCAGGGGATATTTATCATGCGGTGATCATGGTGGCTTACAATGAAGGTCTCGAAACTTTGATTCCTACGGTAGAGGCGGTGAAAAATACTACTTTTGATAATAAAAAAATAATTTTAGTGTTCGGCTATGAAGAGCGCGGTGGGGAAGCGATGAAGGAGAACGCGAAACAGTTATATGAAAAGTTTAAAGACGATTTTTATGCTTTTATCCCAGTGATGCATCCAAAAGATCTGAAGGGAGAAATTCAGGGTAAGGGGCCAAATTTGGATTATGCGGCGGAGGAACTGGCGAAATTCTTGCGTAAGGAGAAGATTGATTTTGCAAATGTGATTGCGACTTCTCTAGACTCTGATAATAAGATGCATAAATCATATCTAGATAACGTGGCTTATGAATTTGTAGTGCATCCAAACCGTCAACATTTGAGTTATCAGCCAATTTCGCTATTTACGAATAATATCTGGGAAACGCCGGCACCGATGCGAATTATCGCGGTTTCGCACTCATTTTTCAATATTATTTCTTCGATGCGCGTGCATACCTTGAAGAATTTTGCTTCACACTCGCAACCATTTTTGGCTTTGTCGAATATGGGTTACTGGAGTAAATTAACAATTGTGGAAGATGGCCACCAGTATTGGCGTTCACTATTTTACTTCAAGGGTGATTACAGTGTGAAGCCGATTCATATTCCGATTTATCAGGATGCAGTGCTGGAGAATGGTTTATGGAAGACCCTGAAAGCGCAATTTATTCAGCTTCGACGCTGGGATTACGGAGCTTCCGATGTGGCTTATGTGGGGGTGAGGACTTTTTCAAAAGACCGCTTGGAACGCACCGGGATGAAGTTCTGGCCATTATTCGTGAAATTTGCCAGACTCCTTGAAGGACACGTAACTTTAGCTTCGATTTCACCGATGGTGGCGTTTGGTGGTTGGGTACCAAAATTGCTCAACGCTTCCTCGAAAGAGCTTCTAACCTTTAATTTGCCAAACACCATTTCTTATGTGCAATTATTCGCTTCAATTGGCTTGATGGCGACGATTTTGTTATCATTCGGCATGTTGCCTAAACGCCCAGCTCATATTAAGAAACCAAAGATTTTCATGCTATTGCAATGGCTTTTGATGCCAGTGGTGGCGATTATTTATCAATCTTTTACCGCATTTTATTCGCAAACGAGACTAATGGTGGGGAATTATATGGAAAAATTCGACGTCACGAAAAAAGTGGTGAAGAAATAAAAAAGACGGATATGATATCCGGACGTGGGGTTTAATACGGACATGAGACTATAAATTATAAAATTGGGGGATAAAAAAGACGGATGTGAAATCCGTTTTTTGATTAGCTAAATTGGTGGGTCGCGAGGGATTCGAACCCCCGACTTCCTCCGTGTAAAGGAGACACTCTAGCCAGCTGAGTTAGCGACCCATAGATGTATTTTACCATAAAATGTGTTAAAATAAAAGAAATATTTTTGAGTAATTAGAAAGAAGGCAGAATGTGTAACCTATGTGGTGAAGATGAGCAAAATGTAATGAAAATGCGCCATACACTTAGTCATGTTTTAGCTGCCGCTTTGGTTGAAATGTATCCAGGAGTGCAGTTTGGCGTGGGTCCAGCGACGGCAACTGGTTTTTATTATGATATCGATCTTTCAGAAGTAAAAGATGCAGAGGGAAATGTGATGAAAATCACCGATGCTGATCTTCCGAAGATTCAGAAAAAAATGTATTCAATCATTAATAAAAAATTGGACCTAGTATACTCTGAAAAAAGTCGCGAGGAAGCTTTGGCTTGGGCGAAAGAGAATCACCAAAAATACAAGGTGGAACTAATCGAAGATTTGCCAGAATCAGAAATTATTTCTTTCTATCAACTCGGTGATTTCACGGATCTCTGTAAGGGGCCACACGTAGAAAATACCGGTAAGGTCGGTGCATTTAAGTTAATTAAGGTAGCGGGTGCGTACTGGCGTGGGGACGAAAAACGTGAAATGTTGACCCGTATTTATGGTGTAGCCTTTGAGACGGAAGAAGAATTAAAGGAATACTTGCAGCGCCTAGAAGAAGCTAAGGCGCGTGATCACCGCAAGCTGGGTAAGGAACTTGATTTGTTCAGTTTTTCAGAATTAGTGGGCGCAGGTTTGCCACTCTTTTCACCTCGTGGAACAGTACTGCGTGACGTTTTGACGAATTACTCATTATCTCTGCGTGCGAAACACGGTTTTGAGAGAGTTTGGACGCCACACATTACGAAGTTAGATCTCTATAAGGCCTCGGGCCACTATGCGAAGTTCGGTGCAGAGTTATTCTTGGTGCATTCTCAGGTGAATGGGGAAGAATTTGCTTTGAAACCAATGAACTGTCCACATCATGCGCAAATTTTTGCCAGTCGTCCACGTACCTATAAGGAAATGCCGGTGCGCTATATGGAGTCCACGACCGATTACCGTGATGAAAAGTCTGGTGAACTAGGTGGATTGTCACGCGTGCGCTCTTTGACTCAAGATGATACCCATGTTTTCTGTCGTAAGGAGCAAATTAAGGCAGAAATCCAGAACTTAGTCGGAATTGTGCGTGAACTCTATACTGTGGTGGGGATGAGTAAATTACGTGCTCGCTTGTCTTATCGCAATGATGAGGATAAATATCTCGGCGATAAGTCGCTTTGGGAAATGGCACAGGCGCAAATTAAAGAGGCAGCTATCGAAAATGGACTGGATTACTTCGAAATGGAAGGGGAGGCAGCATTTTATGGTCCGAAGATTGACTTTATGGCGGAGGATGCGATCGGTCGTGAACACCAAGTGGCGACAATTCAGCTGGATTTCGTGCAACCGGAACGTTTTGGTTTGACTTTTGTGAACGAGAATGGCGAAAAAGAACAGCCAGTGATGATTCATCATGCTACTTTGGGTTCGATTGAGCGCTTTATGTCGGTATTTATCGAGCATACCTCTGGTTGGTTCCCATTCTGGTGTGCGCCAGAACAGGTACGCATTCTGACGGTGAATGATCAGGTCTTGGATTATGTAGAGAAGATTAAGCAAATCTTAAGTGAGGTGACGCTTGAGACGCCTTTGAAGCATAATGATTTGCGTTATACCTCAGATGTATCAGATGAGTCGCTCGGAAAGAAAATTAAGCGTGCAGTCTCGATGAAGACACCGGTGCTATTGATCGTTGGTGAGCGCGATAAAGAAAATGGTACGGTTTCAGTACGCGAAAAAGACGCGGAAAAAACGGTGGCACTAACGGAGCTTGCCGAATACTTACAAAATATTAAATAATGAGTTGTCTGGTCAGTGGAATTACAGGGGTGGTGCTGACCAGATTTTTATAGTAAAAAATTATCGTAAAAATGAACACTAAAATTATAGTAATCGTGGGGCCGACAGCATCCGGAAAGACGGCGGTAGCGGTGGAGCTGGCAAAGCGTCTTGATGGTGAGATTATTAGCGCAGATTCGCGGACGATTTTTCAAGGCATGGATATTGGTACGGCGAAGCCAGACCTGATAGAGCGAGGCGGAGTACCACATTTTGGTTTTGATTTGGTACGACCAGATGAGAGATTCACGGTGGTAGATTGGAAAAACTATGCGAAAGAGAAGATTTCTGAGATTTTAGCACGTGGTAAACAGCCGATTGTGGTGGGAGGAACGGGGCTTTATGTGGATGCATTGGTGTTTGATTATCAATTCTCAGAGGAAGCGAAGAGAGGGGAGCTTGACCGGAAAAAAATGGGGAATGAGTACAAAATTTATGGTATTTGGACTGACCGAGAAGAGCTAGGTAAGCGTATTAAAAAACGTGTTCAGTCGATGTTTAATGAAAAACTATATGAGGAGTGTCGCAAACTGGCTTCCAAATATGATTTTGGACTTCCGGCGATGAAAAGTAATATCTATCGATATGTTTGGGATTATTTGAATGGGGTGAGTGATCTAGAAGAAGCGATTAATTTAGCTTCGACTTTGGATTTTCAACTAGCAAAACGACAGATGACTTGGTTTAAACGTAATCCGGAAATAAAATGGTACAAGCGTGAGGAGATTTTAAGAAAGATTTTGGTAGAGTTTCAGGCTGAACACTACTAAAATACAGCTTCTGGTGCTAAAATATAAGTAATATGGGCAAAGAAAATACAACTCCTTTAGAAAAATTGTTCGGCTCGAAAACGCGAACAAAATTATTATCACTATTTTTTAGCAACATCGAGCGTTCCTATTATGTCAGGGAAATGACTAGGGTAATTGATGAACAAATTAATTCCGTACGTCGTGAATTAAGTAATCTTGAATCAATTGGCGTGATTAAGAACGAAACCTATGATAATAAGGTTTATTATTCAGCGAACACCAAGCATCCATTTGCGAGAGCTTTGAGTATGATGTTTTCGACTAAGGTAGATAAGGTATTAGTAGAGACTGCAGTGAAAGATAGTACTTGGGATGAATATATTCGCCCAGTGAAGTCATATCTGAGTTTCCTATTTGTGACGAACCGCGTGCCAGGACAAGACGGAATTGATATGCTGATCGTGGGGGACGATAGGACGAAAAAGCTTTCGCGTTGGGCGGAAGTAGTGGAGAAGAAAGAGGGGAAACCATTAAATTATGTGATTATTTCACGCGATGATTTCAAATATCGTTTGAGCGTGAAGGACCGATTCTTAAAAGAAATTATGGAAATGCAGCACATTGTCCAATATGATCCAGAAGGAATGTTGAATTAGTAAAATAGCAGGGTGGCCGAACAAATAAAGGAGGAAAATGTTTGAATTAGAAAGTAAAAGTCCAGAAACTATCACGATTAAGACTAGTACAAAACAAATTACGATTAATTTTGTTGAAGGTACTATTGCGGCCGATCTTGGTGTGGGGGTGATTAGTGGCCCGGGTGAATACGAAATTGGGGAAGTATCCATCTTAGGTGTACCAGTAATGAACAATACAAAAACTATTTATGACGTAAGCGTGTCTGGGGTGCGTATCGGTATCTTGGGTGATATTGAAGAAGGATTAGATGACATCGGTGTATCAGATATCCTCTGTACTAGCTCAGTGCGTGCGATTAGAGAGATTGGTCCGAAATTAATTGTCGCGACAGGGAATGTCGATGGTATGGTGGCAGAACTTAAATTAAGTGCTCGCACAGAAAAGAAATTGAAGATTAAGCGTGTAGAAGATTTACCAACTACACAAGAAGTTGTAGTACTTAATTAAAAAATGTGTTCAAGAAACTCGCGAAATAGCGAGTTTTTTTGATGGGGCGTAGTAAAGCGGTGTGGGATTGTATAAAAAATGTGTTCAATGGTAAATTCTGAGTAAAATTAGTGTTCATGATTGACTGGACAGGTTTGGGTCTTTGGGTGATATAATATATGTATGAATATAAATCCATATAATCTAATAATTGTCTTTACGATTATTATTATCTCTACGGTATTGCATGAGGTGGCGCACGGTTATGCGGCTTATTTTCAGGGTGATACCACAGCTAAGGATGAGGGAAGATTATCACTAAACCCATTGGTGCATCTAGATTTATTTACTTCGGTAATTCTGCCAGTTTTGCTTTATCTGACGGGTGGCGTAGTGTTGGGTGCGGCGAAACCGGTACCGGTAGATAGGCGAAATTTAAGGAATGGGGAAGGCTCGATGGCAATTGTGGCACTAGCTGGACCAATGATGAATCTTTTGATTGCATTTCTAATGTTTATGATTGGACATTTTACGGGATTTTTAGATGATCGAGGTGTGATCGGGTTTATTTTTGGCCAAACGATTATTATGAACCTGGGTTTTATGGCGTTTAATTTAATTCCAATTCCACCACTAGATGGGTCGAGGGTGTTGTATTACTTCTTGTCAGATAAATTACGCGAGATGATGGATTTTATCGAAATGCGCATGGGGATTTTGTTTGTTTATCTATTCTTGGTGATTTTTGGCAGTGCATTATCGACCATAACTTATAATGTGATGGTGGGAATTTTAAGCGTGTTTTATTTGTTAGTTGGGGCGGCATAGGTTAAAATATTGGGTGAATTATAAATATTGTCAGGTGGTAATAACTGGCGGGTATTAGTACTTGATAAGGGTTAGGAAGGGGCGAGATTTGAATTGCAGAAAGCAATTTTTACTGCTATAATCAAGTTATCCTAGTGGCAACATGATTTTCTGTATAGTCATGTTAAGGGATTTCGTGGTAATGGTTCTGTGGAATTATTACATAAGATTTTACCCACCGTAGTTAGATATTACGGAAAATATATGCCATTAGGATTTTTGTTCTAGTTAGATAATATGGAAAATATATACTGCTAGGATTTTTTGTTCTATAATGAGTATATTAACCATGAGAATTTTGGTGGGAATGGATGAAGCAAAAAGTTAGAGTAGTCGGAATTATTAAAAAGGATGACAGCTTTTTGTTACTGAAGAAGGTGCTGCACGATGATTCGGATGCGGTGATGTGGTGTTTGCCGGCGGGGAAGATTAATTTTGGTGAACAGCCGGAAGAGGCGATGGGGCGAACAATCTTTGAGACTTTGAATCAGAAGATTGAGACGATTAAAATTCGTGATGTAATTACTTTTACAAATCAAAGTGACGGTTCGAATATTTATAATTTATATATCATATATGATATAACTTTAGCGGAAAATAGCGATTTAAAGCTTGAATTAAGTGATAAATATTCGGCTTATAAATATGTGAATTTCTCGACGGATGTGAATTCGAATTTTCGATTGGCGGACGATACAGCTCCGGTAATTAGTGTAGAATTTGGACACAAGAAAATTGGGAAAGTGAATCGAATTGACGCGAGGGCGGCGGTGTTGGGGGCGACGATTTATACGGATGGGGGGTCGAGGGGAAATCCTGGTCCTTCGGCAATTGGTTATGTAATTATTGATGAAAATGGCAAAGAGGTAGAGCGAGGTGGGGAATTTATTGGCTACGCAACTTCCAGATTAGCGGAATATTATGGCTTGAAAGCGGGGATTGAGAAGGCGCTCCAATATGGATTTAAAACCGTGAAGTTTGTGTCGGATAATTTGATGATGGTGAATCAGATGAACGGAATTTATACGGTGAAAAATAGTGATATTTTGCCGGTATATGAGGAAATTTTGAAATTAATTCAGCGATTCGATGCGGTGGCATTTACACACGTGAGGCGAGAGCAAAATCAGGCAGCGGATGCGGAATTAAATGAAGTTTTAGACGAATATACGATTGAAAGAGCCTAAAATTGATTTTGGGCAAATATACGGTTGAAAGAATCTAAAATTGATTCTGCTTGTGGTAAAATAGAGAAAATGGGAGAGAATTAGTGAAGATATTTTTTGCAGATAAACGGATCTTTGGTCTAGGAATTTTGTGTGCAAGTTTTTTTGGATTATGCTTATGCCAAAATAAAGCAGAAGCATTATATATCTCTTCTTTGTCGGCTTCGATTGATTCCTCGAAAACTATTGAGGTAGATGCGAATGAAATGACGAATAATCATGACGGTTTTTTCAAATTTGAAATTAATGGTACTTATAATGGGCATGTGAAAAATGGATTTTACGCCACGATCAGTACGGCGAGCGAAGAGCAGGCATTGGTGCCGACGAGGCCACAAAATCCGACGAAAATTAATCCGTTGCCAGACCAGCGAGAATTTTCAGATTTTGAGAATAATATGTGGGGATACAAGTTACGTGACAATGCAAAATATTCGCCAATTCCAAAAAAATCTGCACGCGAAAAATTTATCGAGAGTGAGCATGAATCGGCGGGAAATTATACATTGGATGTAGGGATGCGAATCGGCCGAAATTTAAGCGATGATGTCTATTCGAATAAAATTGTGGTGTCGTTTGTGGCGAATCCGTTTGGGAATGCTATGGAAGATGATTCTTCGTTTTATACAGCTATGAGAAATTTAGCTGGTGGTGCGGAAAATATAAATTATATTAAGAGAAGTGCCACCCCGCCAGCTGAGCGGACTTTAAATGTGAGAAATTTGGAATCACGCGATTCGCAATATGAAATTTTAATGTGGTATGACTCTAACTTGAAGACGCTCTATTATTTTACAGAGGGAGAAAAAATTGAATTATCCCAATATTGTAATCAAATGTTTAGCGGTATGAGTAATTTAAGGGAATTAGATTTAAGTAGTTTTGATACTTCAAGAGTGACGAGTTTCTATCAAATGTTTATGGGAGCCTCGAGTCTAAAGAAATTAGATTTATCGGGATTTAAGACATCTAAAATTAAAGTGATGGTGGAGATGTTTAAAAATATGATATCACTTGAAGAGGTGGATTTATCGAATTTTGATATGTCAAAAGTGGAACAAATTGGAGAGATGTTTGATGGTGATGTCAAATTAAGGACTATATACGCAACAAGTGATTTAATTCCTGGTGGAAAAAATTTTGATTGGCTGGGGGTTTTTAGGGGGTGCGTGAATCTGGTGGGTGGAAACGGGTCGAAAATGGCTGAAAGTGAGTTGCCTCTTTCCGGTCATGATTGGATGCGAATTGATCGACCGGGGGTGCCAGGATATTTAACCTTAAAGAAATAATTTTAATTTGGCCATAAAAATTGAGTAATAAAAATATTGCAAAAATTGTGATAAGATAGATGTAGAGCTTGAAAGATAATCGCTTGGCTTAGCCAAGAGGAAAGTCCGGGCAGCATAGAACGCAGTAGTCGTTAATGGCGACCGTTCGAAAATTTAGACGGCTTCGGCCTAAAAAATTGAAGAATAGGGAAAGTACCACAGAGACAATACCGCCTTCGGGCAAGGGTGAAAAGTGTAAGGTAAGAGCTTACGGCAATCCATGGTGACATGGTTGATGGCAAACCCTACTGGCTGCAAGGAGTGCTACTAAACTTTGGTTCGAAGATGCACGCTTACCGCTTGAATATTTTGGCAACAAAATATCTAGATAGATGATTATCGGCTAAAAGGGAAGAAACTTTTGTTGTGGTTTTACTTGTGATAAAAGTATTTGCACCTTTTAGTTACAAAACCCGGCTTACTGATAGCTTAAAAATAGACCCTTGCGGGTCTATTTTGTTATATTCAATTGAATAAATTATTTGATCAAACCTTTTTTCTTCAAAGTACGAAGAGCTGCGGTACTAACATTGATCTTGAGCTTTTTACCACCGATGAGGATGGTTTTCTTTTGGATGTTTGGTTTGAAAACTTTACGGGTCTTGTGCTGGGAGAAGCTTACATTATGACCGTACATTTTTCCTTTACCGGAAATTTCGCAAATAGCCATTATTTAATCTCCTTTTTAACTTGTTCGACAATTGCCTGGAAGGCAGCTGGCTGATTGACAGCTAATTCGGCCAAGATCTTGCGATCAACAGCGATGTTTTGCTTCTTCATACCATTGATGAGTTGAGAATAGTTCAAATCATATTGGTGAGCGGCGTTATTGATACGAGTGATCCAGAGAGCACGAAGATCGCGTTTACGATTACGGCGGTCGCGGTAAGCGTAGCGAAGGGCCTTAATAACACCTTGTTTAGCTAGGCGGAAGCTGCGGGTGCGGTAATGTTGCATACCCTTAGCGGCAGCTAGAATTTTCTTATGTTTTGCGCGTGCGGCAACACCTCTTTTGATTCTCATGATTAAACTCCTAATGCGCTTTTAATGTTTTTAGCAATCTTACCCTCGACTGCACCAGCAGTCTTCATATTACGTTTGCGGGCTTTAGATTTTTTGGCAAGAATGTGGTTGCCATAGGCACGTTCGCGGATTAATTTACCGGTGCCGGAAATTTTAATACGCTTAGCGGTACCTTTGTGAGTTTTAAGCTTTGGCATAGGCTTTCCTTTTAGTTAATTTAGTATTCAATGTGCGATCAGGGAACCTTGAAAGTAGGAAATTACTTTTTTCGTACTCCGACTGATAAATTGCGTCCAGCAAATTGTGGTTTTCCTTCGACAATGGCGCAGTCGGCCATTTGTTCGAGAATACGATCGAGAAGTTGAGAACCAATTTCTTTGTGTGCCATTTCACGACCCTTGAAGGTAATGATAATACGGCAGTGATCGCCATCTTCGAGAAAACTCTTAATTTTGCGGATTTTAATGTTGAGGTCATTGTCGCTGATTTTGAGACCAATCTTCATTTGTTTGAGCTCGGATTGCTTTTCGCGAGCTTTTTTACGATTTTTAGCCTCTTCTTTCATCTTTTGGTACTGATATTTACCCCAATCGATGATTTTAACGACAGGAGGGGTGGCATTACCTGCGATTTCGACGAGGTCAACACCTTGCTCCCGGGCCAGAACCTGAGCTTCTTTGCTTGACATGATGCCAAGCTGCTCTCCATTAGTGCCAATAACGCGTACCTGTTCATAGCGGATTTCTCCATTGATTTTGGTGCGTGAAGTTTTAGTACTAATGTTGATTCCTTTCTTTTTAACCTTAGGGTGAATTATAACAAAAATTTTAGGGATTTTCAAGGGGTAAATCAGGGTGAAAAGGTGGTAAAGCAGATGGCTTCCTTGAGGTGTTCGAGTTTGATTTCTGGTGAGCTATCATAATCGGCAATGGTGCGGCTGAGTTTGATAATTTTGATGTTGGCGCGAGAGGAGAGTTTAAAGGTTTCAGTAGCGCGTTTTAATTCGGTTTTTAGGGTTGAGCTTAGGTGAATATATTGAGAAATTTCAGCTGATGTAAGGGTGCCGTTGAATTTATCGGTGGAATGGTAGCGTTCAGCCTGAAGCTGGGTGATGTGGAGAATTTTATCTCGGTAAAAGTTAAGATTTTTAGCGGAATTCTCAGGCGGAGATTTGGTGGCGAGACGATCGATAAGGAGATTTTGATCAAGATAGGGGAGATGAAGTTTAATGTCGATGCGATCAAAAATTGGGCCACTGAGATGTTTGGTGTAATTGTGAATTTGAGTGGGGGTGCAGGTACAGGGTTTGATATGTGATCCGTAGTAACCGCAGGGGCAGGGGTTCATGGTCGCGAAGAGCGTAAAATTGGCAGGGAATGTGGCGCGCTCTTTGGCGCGGGAAATCGAAATTTGGTGGTCTTCGAGAGGCTGACGCATAGCCTCAAGTACAGAGCGGGGAAATTCGGGTAATTCATCGAGAAAAAGAATGCCGAGATGGGCGAGAGAGATTTCGCCAGGAGTTATGGGGTTTCCGCCACCAATTATAGAACAGGCAGAGCTGCTATGGTGAGGCTGACGAAAGGGGCGTTTTTGAGGAATTTGATCAAGTTCGGTGGTGAGACCGTGAATTTTGTAAATTGAGATAAGCTCGGCGGGGCTAGGTGGCGGAAGAAGATCTTTGGCTGCACTCGCGAGTAAAGTTTTACCACTACCTGGTGGCCCAGAAAGAAGTAGATTATGATGTCCGGCAATAGCAAGAATGAGGGCGCGCTTGGCAAAATCGAGACCTTGAATTTGGTCAAGAGTGCAGAAAGAAGAGTTAGGGGAAGAAATGGGGGTGGAGCTAGAGTTCTTCTCTGAAATCGACGTGAGATCTGGAGGGGAAATTTGACTTGAACTGCCAAGTGGCGAGATCGAACTTTGGTGTTTAAGATGAAGGAATAGCTGCTTAAGGGTGCGTACGGGGTAGATTTCGATACCTTGGATAAGGGTGGATTTGGCGGCGGAAGCGGCGGGAAGAAAAAAATGTTTAAAACCGTGATTTTTAGCGGTTTCAATAATATTGAGGATGCCTTTGACTGGCTTAAGACTGCCATCGAGAGATAATTCGCCGGTAAAAAAGAGGCCTTTAATATCATCTTCGCGAAGTTGTTTGGCGAGAATTAGAATATTGATGGCGATAGGTAAATCTAGGGAAGAGCCACTCTTAATGAGGTCAGCGGGGGCGAGATTGATAGTAATCTTGTGTTTTGGAAAAGAGAAATCCGAATTCATGATGGCACTGCGAACGCGTTCTCTAGATTCAAGAATGGTTTTATCACCCATACCCACGAGATTAAAACTCGGGAGACCTTTGTTGGTGGTACCTTCAACTTCAATAAGTTGTCCAGAATAGCCGGTAGGGATGGCGGTAAATACTTTAACATTCATAATTCTATGATGAATCTTTTATTTAAAAATGCCAAGAAAATGATGATTTTGGTGATGAGAAAAATAAATTTTGAGTAGGGATTTAAGGGGTAGGAGATAAATAAATAAGTTAAATCATAACTTGCTTATGCTTTTGATAACTTGCTTATGCTTAGTATTTTTTTTGCAGAATGAACGTGGTGTGAGCTAACTAGGGGAAGATTGAGAAAGAATAGAGTATGGTCTATCTTTTTATGATATAATTAAGTTAGTTGGGGCTGACAAAGCTTAGACGGATTATTAACAGATATCAGGCATGACGATTGATACCGTAAGTATTGAAAAAGTGAAGAAAATACTTCCAAGCACGTGCTTTATGCACCTGCTTTTGCCTAATTTAATATAGGCTGGTCTAACTCCAAGTTTTCGTAGTAGTTAGATTATCAGATTTACGAGAATAGATTTCGGACAGTGACGAGGCTGAAGTCGAAAATCAGTCATGGTAATCTATAGTTTTGTTATTTGTCGCTATAGATATAAACCAAGATGAAATAAATAACTATGCATGTAGAATGATATCATGAAGATTTTTCGGACCCGGAGGCAGTATCCGGCAGCTCCACCAATCGATTTTTAATGGCCTTTTTCGAGGCTATTTTTTATGTTTTTAAATAAATAAATGCCTGAGAAATGATTTTGATTGAAATTAAAAAATGTAAAAAGATGTATAACTGGGGTGAGCGATGTAAAATAGCTCAAAATAATAAAATATGTGTTCAAGTAAAACTAAAATTGTTCAATAATACTGAACAGAGTTAACAGGGGTAGATGTGGAAAACTAAAAAATAAGCAAAAATTGTAAAATAATTATTCAAAAATATGTTGACATTAGCGTTTTGAAGCGGTATTATAGAGGTAGCTTTTGAATAACAAAATTGTTCACAAGCCAAAAACAAACAATATAGCCAAAAAACTCCACACTCTACAAAAGAAATCGGTATTCCTCGCAGTTTGACCGATTTCTTTTTTTTATTTTGAGTATTTTGATGGTTTTTATTACTGGGTTTTTACGATATGTTACGGCGTGTCTTTTTTTGTAACTAAAAAATAGTTTTTGGTCTTAATATAGAATTAATATGTAGCTAAGAAATTATGCCAAAAAAATGTTTTTAGATTTTTATAAAGTTTTAACGGTTTCTAAAATTATTTGTTTCTAAAATATAAATGATTTTTATAACAACTATGATCTTTTATTGTTAGACGTTTTTTAGACGTTATTTTTTTGTGAGTTTTTGTCGGTTGGTACATGGAAGCATTTTTGATCAGAAAAAAGGAAAAGGGAATAGTAAAGGTTTTTTGGTTCAGCAATATAAAAAAGGGGGAATTATTTAAATTTTAGTATTACTAAAGTTAGGGTGATTTTCTATAGTATTTAGAATGAGATTTTAGGTAATTTTCTATGAATATTGTTGTCTTTTGTTAAGTTTTTAATTACAACATGGATGGTTTTTGGCTATTTTGTAGTAATTTATACAATTATAGATGTTTGATATTTTAGATATTTAACAGTTTATTATACTATTATGTTGTATTTATTACTTAAATATTTAATGAAAAAGGCTTGCATAAATTAGACACCCATGATACCATAAGAATGTCGAAAGACAAAAATACAAATAAACAACACATTAACAATTAGGAGAAAGACCAATGTAGCGACTAAGACTACGTTAGCCAGATTTTCTGGCGTATCAGCTGAGGCTGATCTTTTGCCCCACTAAAAGTGGAGCGGTCAATTTCAAGCGGTGATGGTTGTGGCTTATAGTTATGTTTTTGCCAGATAACCACCCGCTTGACTATGATATTTTCCATCGTACATTAGATAAATTTACGGAAAATCGAAGCATTAGAAAATATTTCTGGGAGGGAATAGGAAATTGCTTTATAATAGTCTTATGGTTAATCTTTTGATCGGAAT
>JABCPS020000047.1 GCA_013332955.2 Candidatus Saccharimonadota bacterium
GTGGTTTACGAAATGAGTAGCTTCCAGTGCTGGGATCTCGAAAAATCTCCCCACATTTCCGTGGTTTTACGTATCGAACCTGACCATCTTGATCGTCATCCCGATTTTGACGACTATGTCGATGCTAAATCTCATATCGTGTTAAATCAAACTCCTGAAGATTCCTGCATCTATTATGCTAACAATCTCTATTCCGAAACTATCGGCGAACTCAGCAAGGGCCAAAAATTCTCTTATCCCATCAAATCCCATCTCGAAGAATTAAACACTCTACTTAACCAACTGCAAATTCCTGGCGAACATAATCGCGAAAATGCCGAAGCTGCAATTTTGGCCGTACTTGCTCTACTTAATGTCTCTTATGACAAGCTTTTTCTACCAGAAAATCACGAACTCTACCAAAAAATTGCCGACGGACTCTATAAATTCCAGGGTTTACCACATCGCTTGCAATTCGTTCGCGAACTCAATCACGTGCGTTACTATGACGACAATTATTCTTCCGCTTTCCCAGCTGCCGATGTCGCCATCGCTGCCTTTGAAAATTATCCTACCTTCTTGATCGCCGGCGGCTTTGATCGCGGACTTGATCTCACCGAGATGAAACAGCGTTTCTTTTCCGCCAAAAATCTCAAGAAAATCATCCTCATCGGCGAAACCAAAACTCGACTCGCCGCGGGTGAAGACCCAGAAAAATATTGCTTTGCCGAAACTCTTGAAGAAGCCGTCAATATCGCAAGAAAACTTGCCGAAGCTCAAACTGAACTGGTCGCGAGCAACTACGATCTCTGTTTACCAATTTCTAAAAATTGCCCGAAAGAAGCCATTGTTTTAATGAGTCCAGGCGCCGCCAGTTTTGATATGTTCAAGAATTTTAGTGACCGCGGCGAGCAGTTCCAGGCCCTCGTAAAAAGTCTAAAATAACCATAACCATCTACCAAAATCTCTCATTTTTGATAAAATTAATGTAATGAACGAAAACGCTATTAGTTTTTCTAATTCGACCAATCAGCCTTCCTCTGGGAATCCAGTTTTTCGCTTTGTCAGTTACTATCTCGATCGCGCCTCTTTGACCGCTAGTTTTGTCTACCAGGGAATTGATAATATTTTCTTCACCGAAAAAATTCATTTCGCTAAAAAATCCGACACCGATAAAAAATATCGCTTCAATCCCACCGCCGATCCCGCCCTTGACCAACTACTCGACAGCGCAATGTTTCTTGCTTTTATCTTAATTGGTACCAGCTATTATAAAACCCATCCCACCCCTGCAGTTAAACTCGATGTACCCATCGATGCTTTTCAAGCACAATTTTTTAGCACAGTTTATCAAGAAGGCCTTAGTCAATACGCCTTTGAAAATCGACTCACTCGTGCTCATTTAGCTCACTTTCAACCGACCCCGAATTATCAAGCCAAACCAGCTGTAAAATATAGCGGTCAAGGTAATCTCGCCCTCCAATCTGGTGGTAAAGACAGTCTGCTGGTTGCGAAATTGCTTAAAGAAAAAAACATCCCATTTGAACCCTGGTATGTCACTAGCGACCCCAGCCTTTCACATCCTCACGTCATCGATACGCTAGGCGATTCTTTCACCCACATGAACGCCAGTATCGTTTACCGCGAGATTGATATTGCACATCTTCAAAAATCCCACGGCCTCAATGGCCACGTTCCAGTTACCTTCATCGTCGAAGCTCTCGCCCTAATTCAGGCTATCTTGAATAATCAAAATGTAGTCCTTACTAGTATTGGCCACGAAGGTGCCGAGCCTCATGCCATGATTGGCGATCTCCCAGTCAACCATCAGTGGTCCAAAACCTGGGATGCCGAACGCTTTTTCACCGAGTACATCCGTCGCTATCTTTCGCCAGAACTTCATGTTGGCTCAATCATTCGCCAATACACCGAACTAAAAATCGCTGAGCTTTTCGTGCAAAAATGCTGGAAGGAGTATGGCTACAGCTTCAGCTCCTGCAACGAAGCGAACTATAAGCAAAAGAATCAAAATTCCACCCTCAAATGGTGTGGAAAATGCGCCAAATGTGCCAATTCTTATCTACTTTTCTGCCCCTTTGTTCCACCTCAGTATCTCCAATCTCTTTTTAACGACGAAGATCTCTTCAAAAAACCTGAGCTTTTCAATACCTTCAAAGGTTTACTTGGCGTCGATAATACTATGAAACCTTTCGAATGTGTTGGCGAAGTCGGGGAACTACGGACCGCTTATCATCATCGCATGGCTTCTCCACCAATTCTCATCGAAGACCTTAAGCAATTTAATCAAGAAAATAACGGCGGCCTCATCTCTGGCCTTTCCGAAGCTACCAAGCGCCTTGGTCTAAACAATCTCTTAAAAAATCCACTCTCTTCACGTACTTCTAAAGCACTTTCAAATAATTCCAGCTATTGGCAGCCACTCTACGCCAACCTCCCATTCCCAGTACCGGAAAGTAATTTTGACTATAATCAAACCTACGAAAACCAACCTTTCTTCAAAGACTTTTTAAATAATTACGGAGCCGCAAATTAGCATGAAAGTTTATACTCTAAGGCACGGCGAAACCGATGCAAACAAACAAGGTGTCAGCGCCGGATTACTCGACACCAATCTTAATACCACTGGCGTCAAACAAGCCCTCAAAATCAAACGTCAACTAAAGGGCGTGCATTTTGATCGCTGCTACGCCTCACCTCTGATGCGCACTAGTAAAACCGCTCAAATCGTCACTGGTCACCTCGACCCTAAAACCAGCCACATTGATCATCGGCATCTTTGCCATATTCAGTATGACCGTCGTCTTGTCGAACGGGCTTTTGGCGTTTTTGAAGGGAAGGATAGTCAAAAATTACACAGCATTAGCTGGAAAGACCGCTTCAATAGTGAACGATTTAATATGGAAAGTATTCATTCCATGTATCTCCGCGCAGAAGATTTCGTCAAAAATGAATTATTCAAAAATAATGACCCAGATGCCACGATCTTAATCGTCTCTCACGGTGATTTTCTTCGCCTGATTGACTTCGTTTTGCGTGGCGGCACCGCTGAACAACTTTTTTACTCATTCCTTTATGATAATATCATCGACGAACCTTACCCAAACTGCGCCCTACATTATTACGAAATCTAGTTTCGAAATTACCCACCTAATTTCGAAACTACCCCCTACTTTTAAGAATCCAAATCATGGCCAAAGCATCCCATTAGCCCCAATTTTATTGTGAAAAATCAATTTTCGTGCTAGAATATAACAGATTGGATCGTCGCCAAGCGGTAAGGCACTGGGTTTTGGTCCCAGCATTCGCAGGTTCGAATCCTGCCGATCCAGCCACAGAAATTATGCTCCCTAAATCGCAAGATTTAGGGATTTTTGTTTAAATAAACTTTTTCTATATCATAGTTATAGTAAAAAATGTATTCCTTTAAATTTTGAAAACATGACTGAACCGGACTATAAAGATTTTCTATTAGCACGCCGCAAGCTAATTGCGAAAAAATTCATACCTATTTTGATAGCTTATAGAATCAAAATTTAATCCGTCATCTATATTATAAAAATCCCCCTAAACTATGAAGCTTAGGGGAGAATAATTTCAACTTAGCTGGGGATGAGGGACATAATTCGGAACCAAAATATATATGCGGAAGCTATTGGGAATTTCGAATTGAAATCATTAAAAAATAATCTTAGCACCAATATCAGCATTGTCTGCGTAACAAAATTTGTCCAATAAGCGTCAAAATGATATAAAATGAGTATAACAAAATTAATCTATTCATTACTAAAGCAAATGGAAATCTTTTAGATAAAAAAGAGCTTATTCTGAATGCCGTTAAGAAGGCAGAAGAACATGCTTTTCCTAAGCTCAAAATAGATTGGGATATTGATGTTGTTGTTACTAATCGTGTATATGAGTTTGTTATTCCTGAAGACGGCGTTGGCGGCCGAACTTATGCTAGTAATTTTATTCTTATCAGTATTAACGAAAATAAGATTACCGAAAATATCTTAGCAGAAACTTTAGTGCACGAACTTTGTCATGTCGCCAGATGGGGTAAAAACGATGAACGGATGAATACCTTGTTTGATGGCATGATTAGCGAAGGTATTGCTACATATTTTGAATCCGAATTTGTAAAAGATAAGTCAGAGAAACAACTTTTCCTAAAGACCGTAGTAGAACGCTCCGATGAGGAAAATGAAAAGATCCACGAAGAATTTAAAGACCAATTCGAGAACAAAAGATATGGCTACTAGACGATTTTCTTCAATGGAAATGACAAGTTACCAAGATGGAGCGGTTTACTCACTCGGATATTTGACAGTAAAGAAATATCTAGGAAAATCTGGCAAAACAATTAAAGAAGCATTTGCCGATAAATACGCAGACATTGAAAACTGCACTATAAAAAAGCCCGGGATTACTCTCGGACTTTTTTGCTAAAATAGTTTTATGCGAAATAGTGTGGCATCATAAGGCTCTTTTCGTATACCGTCAGGTCAAGCCTGTCGTAGTGTGCGGAATAGAATCCAAAGTTAATTTGTACTAACTTAGGACTAAGTACCCTTACTACAGATAGGCCATACTCAGGGTTAGACAAATCTACGGTCGTAACATCGAGTCGTCTCTTCAGAGCCTCAACGCTCCATTCACCAATCTTTGCGAAACGTTCGGTTTTGCGTCCATTCCAAAGCCACGACAGCATATCTGCATATTTTTCCATGTGATAAACTTTGCCGTGATCGGTAGGAGTAGAAACTAACTTCGGATCAATCTCGGAATTATCCGGATAGTTGATGCAGAGTAGGAGATTGTATTCTGCCTCTTGTAAAGCCTTGTAGATGGCATTCGGAATATTCGCTTTTTCGATTGTCGCCGCCGCTCCGCTCACGAAGAACGGATACTCATTGGAAACAACAATCGCCTCAAACACCCAACCGTATTTAGAAGGCATTTCCAGAATCATTATCTTGCGGTTCTGTTTTTGCCAATACGAAATACGTTTTTTGGTATGAATAGACAAAATGCTTTCGGCAATGATATTTGGAGATTCATGAGAATACCAGTTCCTCATCAGGGCATCACGCTCAATTAGCTCGACCAAAGCACGCTTCTCGGCTTCCTTATAGTTACTGTAGGCTGCAATGCCAGACGAATGGCCGAAATAGATTCGATTCTTACCGGTTTTCTGTCCATAATAAACGATGTCTGACGGCACATAAACTTCCGTTCCGTCAAACTTACGACCGAGAGTCCAGCTGATCGGTAAATCTTTGGTAAAATAACTTACTCCGCACTTTTTTGCCTGCTCTTTTGTGAGCGGAAAATAATCGTACGGATGGAGCCAACTCTTAAGATCACTAGCCTTTCCAAAGTAGTCGGAACGAACTTGACCAGACAAAAAGCGTTCATAACCTTCAATTGTTGCCTTAAATATAGCATTAGCATCTGACGTGCTAGTTGCCCCAGAAAATTGCTCTTCGCCCGATTCATCACGATAAATAGCACCTGCGCCAAAAAACGAACCGCTATTATCAAAAGCCTCAATCCAAACCTTTTTTACAGGATGACTGTCACCAATATTTTCTTCGACATAGCGAATTTTGTTGAATGGCTCAGTTTCCGTACCTAACGGATAGCCAATCGGTATCGAAATAATCGGCCAAATGTCATCTTCGAGTTCGAGCTCTCTCTTGAGTGGCTCATCCTGGACTCCACCCATTTCGCAGGCACCCAGGCCTTGTTCCGCACAATAGAGACTAATGTTCTCTGCAACATGGCCAACTTCGACTTGCGTCAGCGTATAGCCACGATTTGCATATTTGAACGGTTGTCTCTTGAGGTCTGCGGCGATTATAATTTGGACAGACGACCCAAACGGCATCTCTTCCTGATTAAAACAGTATTTGAGTTGTTCCTCATCCACTTCAGAATTAAACAGAACGAGGGTGTCGTTTTCCGCATCGTACTCGTAGTAGCCGGCCTTGAAGCCATCCTGGTCTTTTTCGGCCAGCATATATATCTTCAATGGATAAAGCGCTCCACCACTCGGTACGACATGATCCTTGATAAAGTATGCGAAATGGCAAAGACTACCGACCTGCTTGAGTGTGAGTCTCTTATCTGAAAAACTGCGGCAAGAACGCCTCTTCTCTAAAATACCAGAGAAAAAGGTATTCTCATCTTTTTCGAATGAGAGAACTTCACCGCTCTTAACGGGTTTTCTCGGACTAGCCGAATATTCCGCCACTTCATCTTGCGAAAGGTTGCGATTGAAGCCTGTGGGATAGTTGCGAATTCTATGAAAATGAAGATACTGTTCCCTAGAATCAACAACCAGTTCAAGCTCGACAAGTTCCGATAAAATTTCGGAAACTTCATCAAGCGGTAAGGAGGAAAACTCAGCGATTGCCTCGACAGTATTGTAGCCGTTGCAAAATTGGAGAATCTTCCATAACTTCTCGGCCATTTCTGGACCGATGTCGATTTGATTCTTGCAGTAAAGGAATCTAATTCCACCTTCATGAGGTACTGCCGGAATCACTAAAATAGGGGTAAAATCATTTTTCATAATCATATCCTTTCTAAAACTATATTTTAAGGTTCCAGATGTAAATCTTTCATATATCATAACATAAAATGTCAATATTTTCAATAAATAGCTCCCTAGTTTGTGTTATAATGATAAAAATGGAGATAAAATTAAATATTGCAAACTCGCAAAAGATCTTTTCGGAAGAAGATTGTAAAAAGATAAAGAATGGGATAATGCGAGCAAAAGAATACGCTGCACCAAAATTGAAGATAGCGGAAGCCATCGATATAGTTGTTGCGCCAGATTTACAGGACTTTTTAATACCAGAAGACCATTTAGGAGCCTTCACTTATAACGGTAATTTTATAATTATTAGCTTCGCTAAAGGGCATGTGAATGAAGCTTTGGTGTATGAAGTAACATGCCATGAATTATGTCATGCGGCGCGTTGGCAAAAAAATAAAGAAGATATGAAAAATCTTTTCGATGGCATGATTTTAGAAGGCCTAGCAGTATGTTTTGAGGAGCAGGCTGTGAAAAATCAAAAAAATAAACAATTTTTCTTGCAAACCATGCTGGAACGTAGCGACCAAGAAAATGCCGAGATTTTGAAACACGTAGGAAACGATTTAGACAAAAATCGTTACGATTATTTTACATTTGAAAATAAAGAACGGAATATTCCACGTTGGACCGGATACTCTGTAGGGTATTATCTCGTAAAAAAATATCTAGCAAAGACCGAAAAAACGATAGATGAGATTTTTGCAGAACCGTTTGATAATTTTCGAATAATTCTTCAATAAAAACGGGCGTCTTTTAGACGCCCCACCAATGGGCATGTGTGAGACCTATGGTCTGCATAGATTTTACTGCTTTTTCCTAACGCCATTACCACAAGAACATCCGCCCCCACAGGTTCCACCAGGACCACCACCGCCGCAGCGGCTAGCGAGCATATTTCCCGTTTTAGTCTTCTCGTATGGAACACGAGTGATATTAAGAAGTTTCTTCATACCCGTATACCTCCTTTCATAAAAAGATATATATGATAAACGATAGGCAATCCTATCACAGCTTCCGAAGAAGCCCACACATATGTGATAATTTACGATCAACAAATCGTTACCACCAAAACGGTAAAATCTTATAAAAGAACGACTTTTTTCTAGTCGCTATTATTATATCACACTAATACTATATTGCAAAGTCTTAGCTACTCTAACCCCTCAAGTGCAACACCTTGAGATGTTAACTCAGGTTGGAACTTTTCAAAAACGCAAAAACATTATACGCCAGAGAAAATACTGATGAAAAACGAGAAATCCTTAAATTACTGCTTTCGAACATAGAATTAGACGGCAAAAACATCATTTTTACTCTAAAAAACCATTTGATACACTGGTTTCTATATCAAATGGTTCTTTATGGCTGGAGATGAGGGATTCGAACCCCCGAATGGTGGGACCAGAACCCACTGCCTTACCACTTGGCGAATCTCCAATATATTTTTATTATACCACATTTCCTCGGTTCTTGTCACTTTATCAGTTATAATAATCATATGAATAACCTCGAAAAACGCCTCACTCTCTTACAAGAGGGAATTGATGATACCTGGGCCAAGCTGAATCTCGATGAAAAATTGGCTAAGCTCACCCATCTTCAAGAAGAGTCCGCCAAGCCCGAACTCTGGAATGATCTGGCTCGTGCCAAATCCGTCAATACCGAACTCAAAAAACTCGAAAGCGAGCTCAGCACCTGGCAAATTCTCAAATCTCAAGTAAGCGACCTACACGAGTTAATCGAACTCTCCGCCGATGATCTCGCCGAGGAAATCGAGGCCCAACTTACCGCCCACGAGCAAACTTATGCAGAACTTAAAAAATCTCTGCGTTTTACTGATCCACTCGATCAAAAAGATGCGATTATTCGTATTACCGCTGGCGCTGGTGGCACCGAAGCTATGGACTGGGCTGGTATTTTAGAGCGTATGTACCTAAGGTTTTTCGAAAAACATGGTTACGAGGTCGAACTCATCGAACGTAGTACAGGGGAAGAAGCCGGTATCAAAACTGCCGTTTACGAAGTTTATGGACCAGAAATGTATGGTCATCTTAAATCTGAACATGGCGTACATCGCCTAGTTCGTCTTTCGCCTTTTAACGCTGATAATCTGCGTCAAACCTCATTTTCACTAGTTGAAGTGCTACCAATTCTTGATAGTGAAGATGATCTTAAAATTGACGAAAAAGATCTGCGCATTGACACTTATCACGCTGGTGGACATGGTGGGCAATCTGTAAATACCACCAATTCCGCCATTCGCATTACTCACTTACCGACTAATACTGTGGTAGCAATTCAAAACGAGCGCTCACAACTGCAAAACCGCGAAAAAGCCATGGAAATTCTTCGCGGTAAACTACTTAAAATGCAACAAGATCAACAAGCCGAATCCATTAACCAACTACGTGCTGGTGAATCCGCTAGTTGGGGCCAACAGATTCGCAACTACGTCATGCAACCTTATAAACTCGTCAAAGACACCCGCACTAAATACGAAGAAACCGATGTAGATTCCGTTCTCGACGGCAAAATTGACAATTTTATCGACGCCTATCTCGAGTCTCTAGTTGGTAGTAATAACTAAACGCTTTCTCTCCGCCTTTTCCATTTTCTTACCGTTTATGGTAATATAAGAGTATGATATTGTTCGATCATGTCACCAAGCGCTACGGTAAGGGCACCCGCGCTGTTCTCGATGATATTTCCTTGCATATTAGTGCTAATGAATTTGTTTTTTTGGTTGGTAAATCCGGTGCCGGTAAGTCTACTCTCTTGAAGATGATTACCAAGGAAGCTACTCCAGATTCCGGAAAGATTATTATCGGTGGCATCGATCTTGACTACGTAAAACGTCGCCATATTCCAGATTATCGTCGCCGTATTGGCGTAGTTTTCCAGGATTACAAACTACTTCCATCGCGTACCGTTTTTGAAAACGTCGCCTTCGCTCTCGAAATCGCCGGCATGTCGAATCACGAAATTGAAAATACCGTACCGAAAGTACTTGACCTTGTCGGACTCTCCGACAAAGCTAATCGTTTTCCAGCCGACCTCTCCGGTGGGGAAAGACAGCGCGTCTCAATTGCGCGTTCTGTCGCTCGTCAACCAAAAATTCTCATTGCCGATGAGCCTACTGGGAACCTCGATGTTTTAACCTCTAAGGAAATTATTGATTTATTACAAAAAATTAACAATTACGGTACCACTATTTTAGTTACCACCCACGATGCCAATATCGTTAACCTCTTGAAAAAACGCGTTATCACTATGCGTGATGGTAAAATTATTTCCGACCAAAAAGAACACGGTATTTATCGCCTTGATACCGATAATGACGGTATTTCCGATTTACCACAACCAGGCCACATGCGCCCGACTTCCTATCTTTATAAAACCGCCGAAGCTGAGCTTCGCCGCGAAACCACTCCGTCTTACGAACCTAATCGCCGCGAGGCCACCCCTCGACGAGAAACCGAACCTCGTCGCGAAGCCGAATTCCGTCATGAGACTGAATCTCGCCGTGAAACCACTCCTCGACGCGAAACCGAACTTTACCGCGATAGTCAACGCTCGCAGCTCAGAGTTCCTCACGAAAATTCCGATTCTATCGTCAGCTCCAGGCCGCCTGAATCCAACCCGACCAAACGCTCGCGTAATCACCGTTTAATTCAATAAGGAAGCCTATGAAACAAAAAAATGAAACCTTAAAAAAACTCAAAACCATGCAGAAAAATAGTCGCGGACATCTCCTTCGCACTAATTTACGCATCATGAAATACGGCATCATTGGCTATGGTCGTAATATTTGGCTTTCTATCACTTCGACTTTTGTAATGACTCTTACTTTAACCCTACTTTTTGCTACCGCCACTGCTAGCTTGGTACTATCTTCTACTGCCGATAAGATGCGTGAGAAAGTCGATATTACTATTTATTTTAAACCTAACACCGAAATCATTACGCTTGAAAAAATCAAGAAAAAATTCTCCGCCGACTCTAATATTCGTCAAATTTCCTACACCACAACCGAAGAAGAATTCAATAAATTCGTCGAGGAAACTAAGAAAAATAATGAAAATAACCTCCTTTCCACCCTCGATGATCCTGACATGAAGGAACTCATGCTTTCCTCCATGCCTTCCGCACTTCGCATAAAAGTCTACGATACAAATAAACTTAACACCATTAAGGAAATCGTTAATACCGATTCGGAAGTCCACGAAAATCTCGACCCAAAAAAGGAACCGACCTACGACACCAATGATACCGCTATTGAAACCATTACTTCTTGGTCCAACATTGCTAAAACCGGTGGTCTCGCCATCTCTCTCATTCTTCTAGTCATCTCCGTTCTGGTAATTTTCAACACCATCCGCATGGCCATTTACTCTCGTAGCGAAGAAATCTACATGGAAAAATTAGTTGGCGCCGATAATCATTTCATACGTGGCCCATTTCTTATTGAGGCAATCATGTCTGGCTTCTTTGCCGGCATCATTTCAACTATCATCGGATTCTTCCTATTCCGCCTCATTGCGCCAAAACTCAGTGGCTATGACATTGATGTTACCCTAGTTTCTAGTTTCGTGAATTCACCAAGCATCTTTCTAATTGGCCTAGCCCTCACCTTACTTGGTATTTTTATCGCCTTCCTCTCGTCTTCTATTGCCGTCCGCAAATATCTCAAGCGACTCTAAGTATCCCGTATAGCTTAAACACCCACTCACACCATTCCGCTCTGCTTAAATTACCTAATCGCGTTATTCCGCTCTGCTTAAAATAAGCAGAGCTTTTTCTTCCACCAAGCCAAAATAAGCATTGCCTTTTCCTATTCTTTTGTGCTAAAATATAACAAAAGTATCGTAAGATACTAAAATAACAAATTAAATTATAGTGGAGTATAGTTTAATGAGCAAAATAAAAAACAATTTTAAGATTCGAAAAAGCACAAGAAATTATCGTAACGTTAAAACCATGAAAAAAGGTCGTACTCTTATTTTTACCCTAATTTTTGCGCTCATTTTAAGCTCTATTCCATTCATTCAAAAGAACGATTCTAACGTTTCAGCAGTAGAGAATGAGGCCTATTGTACTAGCGCCGCCTGTCGTACCGCCAAAAAAGCTGAAGTCGAAGCCGCTGAAAAAGCCAATCAAGCCGCTAAAGCCGCTGTCACTCTCGAAGGCGAAGTCGAACGTATGCAACAGGAAATCATCGTTTACGAAGCACGTATAAAGGCGAACGAAGCTGAGGCAAGTGACCTCAAAATCAAGATTGAAGACACTACTAAAAAACTCAAACTTCAACGTGCAGCTCTTGCAAATATGCTAGTTAATATTCACCTTGAAGGTGAAACCGACGCTATTATGGTACTAGCCAGCAGTAACTCACTTTCAGATTTTGCCGAAAAGAAATCTCGCATTGACACCGCTAAAGACCAGGTGAATTCCTCAGCTCAAAATGTAAAGACCATGAAAGACGATCTCGAAAAGCAAAAGACTGAAATTGACCGCATTATTTTAGACCAACAAATCCAGCGCAAGGCTATCGAAGATAAAAAAGCTGAGCAACAGGAATTAATTTTAAAGTATAAAGATAATGCCGCTTCCTTCGCTGCAGAAGCTGCCGCTTCCAGGGAAGAAAAGATTAAGTTAATTAATAAAGAGTATCAGGAATATCTCTCCCGCGCTTCCACTAGTGCTGGATTCGGTACCAAAGCTGACGGTTTTAACAGTTACGGGGCATTTGTCGGCAATTACGGATATTCTTGCCCTCGTGACAATATTGCTGGCGTACTCGATTCATACTACATTTGTCAATGTACTAGCTACGCCGCTTACAAGGCTGTCGAATACTATGGCCGCAACATTCGTATTACCGGTTGGGGTAACGCTTATAGCTGGGCCGCTGCCGCTCGCGCCCGTGGCTACCGTGTCGATCGCGTACCTGCTGCCCACACTATCGCTCAAACCACTAGTGGTCAATTCGGTCACGTTGCTTGGGTCGAATCAGTTAATGCTGACGGTACCATTACGGTCTCTGAATATAACAACCCATACTCATCCAAGTCTGGTCAATGGGGCGACTTCGGAGTCCGTACACGCGTTAGCCCAAATCAATTCACTAGCTATATCCATTTCGACTAAACTCTTTCTAATCAACCAGGAACTACTAAAATACCACCCTCCATTCGGTGGTATTTTTCTAAGAATTAAAAGAATACCCTTTTCCCGATTATGCTATAATTAAGTAATGAAAACAGAGTGGAAACCACGAAAAATCAATCTTAGCACTTCAATTATCACCTCATTTATTTTCCTCGTCGTAGGATTTTTTGTTGGCTCTAATTGGCAATTTATTCTTACAAATTTTTCTCCTTATATTGGCTTTCGTAAAAGCGAACAGGCTAATTGGGATTCTCTTAATGAAATTTACACTGAATTAAAATCTTTTTATGATGGTGAAGTTACCGAAGATAACGCCCTCACTGGAGCCAAGCGTGGTATTGCCGCTGCACTTGATGATCCCTACACTACTTATCTTACCGCCAAGGAAGGGAACGAATTCTTATCTGATCTCAACGGCGAAATTAATGAAGCCGGCGTTGGTATGGAGCTAACTTTTCGCAACAATCACACGGTGGTAGTACGCACACTTCCAGACAATCCTGCTCGTAAGGCAGGCATTAAACCAGGTGATCGTATCGTAAAAATTAATGACGAAAACGTAGATGGTAAAACCACCGAAGATGTCGCCAAGAAACTCCGCGGCAAATCCGGTGATAAGGTTAAAGTTGAAGTACTCCGCGGTACCGACACTCTGACTTTCGAAATGACTCGCGAAAAAATTAACAACGTCTCCGCCGACATTTCCTATAGCGACAAGACTGCCATCATCTCCGTTTACCGCTTCGCCGAAGATACCGGCTCTCTTGTGCGTAAGCTCGCTGAGCAAGCTAAAGCCAAGCAGGTTGATAAGGTCATTCTCGATCTTCGTAATAATGGTGGTGGCTATGTCTCGGCGGCGGGTGAAATGCTCTCGCTTTGGCTTAACGGTGGTGATAAATATATGATCGAAAAATCTATCCACAACGACGACAAAACCGACTACGTCCCTCGTGGCAAAAATCCTAATTTCAAGGACACCAAAACCATCGTTCTAATTAATCGATCCACTGCTTCCGCCTCTGAAATTGTTGCTGGCGCCCTCAAAGATTATCAAAAAGCCACTATTGTCGGTATGACTTCTTTTGGAAAAGGTGTCATGCAGACTATGCTCAATCTCAGCGATGGCAGTAAACTCAAGGTCACTACTGCTCACTGGTATACACCGAATGGCTCCTCAATCAATAAGACCGGCATCAAGCCAGATGTTGAAGTTGACCGCACTGTCCAGGATATCACCGAAGACAAGGACCCTCAGCTCGATAAAGCTAAGTCGCTCTAGTTTAATCCTTGTGATTTTTCCTAAAATGTTTTAGAATAATATAATAATTAACTACGAAAGGATGTTATGATTAAAGTCATTACGAGTCCTACTTGCGGCTATTGCCACGCTCTTATCGATTGGTTAGAGCAAAAAAATCTTGAATACGTTGAACTTGATGCTAGTAATTTTCCAGGCATTTCTGCGGTTCCAATTACCATCATTACTGATGAA
>JABCPS020000048.1 GCA_013332955.2 Candidatus Saccharimonadota bacterium
ATGGACTAGTCCCACTAAAGGACCCTGACCCAAGTAGGTCACACCCAGGAACATTCCAAATGGTTTCTGAATTTAATATCAGAGAAGTGGAGGACCTGAGAGATGAATGTGCCGACTTATATCAAGGACGGTACCGATGCTCTGGTTGGACACAAGTCTAATCCCAATCGTAATGATTTATTTAAAGATATCGATGCAAATGTCATCGTAAGTCGCAACTAATCTCCAAAAAAGAGCCTCGCAGAAATGCGGGGCTTTTTGATTAAGAAAAATACTCACTATGAGAAGAGTTTTTAATTATAAGTTTAAACTTGAAAAAGTATAAACATAAAAGTAATAACTCCAATAAAGAAACTACCTAAAATAAGATAAATAGTATATGATGAGTGTAATGTGACTTGATGGGAGCTTTAATAAAATTAAACTAAGAGTGGACATGGGATTATAAAACCACTTTATAATATGAATAAGAAAGATGAGATCAATACTGTGGTTGATGGTGTAATTAGTGACAATATTATTTATGAGGATTATGGAAATATCTTTCTTGATGATTTTATAGGTAGTTGGCCAAGAGAGGCTTCTCGAGGAGTTATACAATTTTCTGACGGTGATATCTTAGTTTTCTCTAAAGAGCGGATCGGCCAATACAAGCTACCTGGGGGTGGTAAGGAAAATGATGAAACTCCAGAGCAGACTTTTATGCGTGAAGCTTATGAGGAAACTGGTTATATGGTAAAAAATATACGCAAGATTGGAGTTGTAAGGGATCAGACACAGATTTCGCATATCTTTATAGCGGAGCCATATGGAGAGGCGCAAGAAATCCACCCAGATGAGGATGAAATTAAATTTGGTGTCAAATGTTTAAAGATGAACCCAGCGGATGTCTTAAAAAATATGAAAAAGTTTATCATTGAACATAAAGATTATTCAGATGAAAACTCGTTGATTCAGTGTTATTTCACTCAAAGAGATCATAAAATTTTGGAATACGTACTAAATCACAATCTGTTAGCGTGAAATAGTTTTCTATGTAAAATATTTTATTTTTAGGCTCTTCGTGAAATTAGGCCTTTTTGTAGAGCTTGTATTGGTCGATACTTCCCTGGTTCTTAATGATAGTGTTGATGGCGTCGAGAATTTGCTGGTCGGTTTTAGTATCACCGGAGCTATAACCGTCGAAGATTTTATCGCCGATTATCATAAATGGAACGCCACTAACATCCTGGCCGAGATATTTACCGAATTTTTTCATGAAAGCCTTATTGTCTTTGTTACCCCAGACTTCGAAAGAATAAATATTAACTTTGTCTTTGGTTTCGGCTGGTAATTTAGAGATGAATTTAGCGAGAGCTTTACAATGTGGGCAACCGTCACCCCAGAAAATATAAATATTTGGCTTATTACTACTGAGATCAATGTCGGATTCATGATTAAAGGCGAATTCGGTAGTAGACTGAGTGGTGGATTTTGAAGTGGAGTTCGATGCGGAGTTCGATTCTTCAGATTGTGAAACTTCGGCGGTTTTTGTGGTATTGGCGCCAGATTTGCCGTTCATCAAAGGATACATAATCAGTAGCATGGTTGAAAGAATTGCGAGGACGGCAAGAACGATGAGAGAGGTGAGTTGAGCGCGTTTTTTGTTGGTGGACTGAGTATTTTGAGGTGTAGAATTTTCCATAGATTTATTATAACTTTTGATGAGAAAAATGTAAAAATTCCATAAAGTTTATGGTAAGATTATATTTGTGGTTTTTTAATTTATATCTTGTGTAAAAGATTCTGAAAGAAAATAGTAAAAATCTTCCCTATTTCATTTTGTTTGTGCTAATATAGGTCTAAGGATGCCATTATTGAATAAATTTTGGGAGAGAGATTTATGATAAGTGTGATTTTTGGCGATCCGAGAGGGTCTTTATCATGTGGCTTGACTAACAAAAATGGCACCCTTTTGTGAAGCAAGCGTAGCTCCGATCGTTAAGGTCGGGGCTTTTTCTCTATCAGAAAGGAAATTTTATGGTGATTCATGATTTATATCCAGAAAAATCGAAAGTGATGCTTTTGATTCACCCGATGCTAGCCTCAAACGAGGCGATGAGAAGTTATTTGGTGGAGAATATTTTAAAAGAGACCAATGAATATCGATTCATTATACCGGATTTGTCTGGACATGGTGAGGCGGCTGATGAAATATATGAAAGTGCGGCGGAAGAGGCACGGATGTTGTCGAAATATCTCTTAGAGCATGGACTGAGTGAAGTGGATTTGGGGTTTGCGGCGTCACTGGGTGGAGTGGTGTTGTTTGAGATGTTGAATTTGGGTGAGATTAAGTTTAAGCGGCTATTTTTCGAGGGGGTGAGTTTTTATGAGAGCTCGAAATTAGGCGGATTTTTGATGACAAAAATAATGCTGGCGAAGCAGAAAAAGGGGTTAAAAAATCCGAAACTTGCGGTAGAGAAAATGTCCAGGATGTTTGGAATTCAGGCTGGCGAGGTGATGGCAGAGAGATTTTTAAAAATGGACCCTCTGAGTATAAAAAATATTGTACGAGACTGCTCAAATGTGAGGTTGCCGAAGATGGATGTGGAAATGCAAAGGTCTTGCGTGTTTTCTTACGGTGAAAAGGATTCGGATTTGAGATTAGCTAGGAGAAAAATTTCGAAGATGTATCCAGAAGCGAAATTGGTGGTGGATGAAGGATATGGGCATTGCGAGAGAATGGTGAAGGATGCGGAGGGGTATGTAAAAGGGGTGATAGGGGTGGATTAAGAGCGCGTGTATTAAAATACACGCGGCCATTCGTCGAAATAAAAATACTTCACTACGTTCAGTATTATTTATTTTGAAAGATAAAATTATAGAACAAGTTCTAAATTTTACTTTTCAAAAAAATAATAGAGTTCGATTGAACTCTATTTTTATTTCTCCTCGTGGAGCCGCGTGTCGGCTCTGCCCCGACGACCTGCCGCTTACAAGGCGGCTGCTCTACTAACTGAGCTAACGCGGCGATTCGTATCATACGATACTGTTTAATTTTATCATGACTCGATATTCTTCACAACCATGAGATGGGTAAAAAGACAGATTGGATCGTCTCACTACACTAAAAAGAGCTTGTCGAATAATTTTTTTATTTAAGTGGGCCTTTCGGGGTTTGTTTATTGAATCATCTTGCGACGACGTGTAGAGGTGCGAGTGGCTGCTGGGCGAGAAACGGCAGTAGCGCTAAACTTGGCATCTTGGATGGTACGTTCGGTGCTGGTTTGACTAGTGGATTCGCTAGATTTGACGGTTGGTTTTTTGGCTTTTGGATAGAAAATCTTCGTTGGTTTCGCAGCGCGAACTGGTTTTTTGACTACGGTGCGTTTTTGCTTCTTGGCGAGTTCCTGTTTTTTCTTTAATTCGTCTTCGGCGACTTGTTGCTCGATCCTAGCGGTGACAATTTGGATATTTTCGGCGTCACCCATATCTTCGTAAATACTGAGAATGTGGCGAAGAGTAGAAATGGAGTGATCGAGAGCATAGGCGGATTCAAGTGCTTCGACGGCGGCCTTGCGGTGACCGAGTTTTTCTTCGGATTTAGCGAGTGCAATAAAACGAGCTGGCACGTCACCTTCAAGTTTTAGAGCTTGCTGAAAGGCCATGCTGGCTTTTTCATAAGCACCGGTTTCGAGGTAAATGAGGCCAACGTTATGTAGAGAAGATGGGTTGCTATCGAGGGACTGGGCAATTTCAAAACATTCGATGGCTTCGTCGTAATTTTGTGATTTGGCATAAAGAATACCGAGACGGTTGAAGGCGGCGGCATTGGTTTCGTCAAATTTCAAGATAGTGAGCAAGGCTTTTTCGGCACGAAGAGTTTTGCGCTCTTTCATACTGATCTTGGCAATATCCCAAAGTTTTTTCATTTGAGCATCAAAATTCTTGTTTTCTGGAGCCGGTTTTTTGAGCCTGGCTTCGATTTTTGGTTCGAAAAAAATCAGAAAAATTACGAAAAGTAAGATGAGGAAAATTCCTAGCATATCTTATATTATACATGAATATGCTTAAAACACCAAAATTTATAGGAGGTTAGCTATGAGCTGGAGTTTTTTGTTGGCGGAAAAATCTGAGGTGAGATGTTTAGTCTCGATGAGGCCGGAAATTTTCTGGAGGAATATAAGATTTTTGGTTTTGTAGTAAGATTTTTCGGCTAATTCAATAGTGGTATCGAGGATTTGATAGAAAAAAATGGGGTTAGTTTTCGGGGTGGACTTGATGATTTCATCGGCAAGAGCGGGGAGCTCTTTGGAGCTTACCACGAGTAATTTTTTGGCGAGTTCGAAGATTTTAGGGTCTGCTTCGGGTGTAGCCTTAAGATAATCTTTCTCTTTGAGGTAAAAAATCGCGGAGCGCGAGCGGATAGTGTCGAGTAGACGGTTGGGATTTTTGGTAAAAAGAGCGAGATGATAATGGTTTTTCGGTTCCTCAAGAGTTTTAAGCAGAGCAGATGTGGCGCTCGGGGTGAGAGCTTCGGCGTGATTGATGACGACAAAAATATCTGAGGTTTGAATGCTGTTCAGATGAGTTAAAATTTCACGAATGGCTTCGACCGGGATTTTATTATTGTCTTTTTCATCTGGTTCGATGAGATAGGTGGCGCGAATATTGGGGTTTTTTTCAAGATTAAAAATCGTAGAAGAATAGGCGGCAGCAAGGGTAGGGATTTCTGAAAGATTTTCGAAATACATACTTCTATTGTAATCTAGTTTAATAAAAAGCAAAACCCGCTAAGGGTGCGGGTTTCACGAAGTATTTTTAAGTATCCTATTGATTAAAAATTTGGAATTCTGGTGGAAGATCGGTGGTAAAAGTGACGCGACGGCTTTCTGGGATGGTGATTTCGAGTGAAGCGGCATGTAGATAGAGACGATCGGTGGTGTTTGGTTTGGCTGAACCATAGACGCGGTCGCCAACAATTGGGGCGCCGAGATAATTCATGTGGACGCGAAGTTGGTGAGTGCGACCAGTGGTCGGGCGAAGCATGACAAGAGAGTAAGTCTTCCCTGCCTTGAATTCTTTTCCAGAATAATCTGAGTGGGCTTGAATTAGTTTTTGAATTTCCTGAACGTCGGCAAGGTCAAACTTCTTGGTGGCCTTTACTTCGTAGAAAGTTTCGGATTCTTTACCACCAGCTTCCACGACGAAAGTAGTAGGATGCTTGAGGTTGCGTTGGATTGGTAGATTGATGCGAGCAGCCGGTAATTTTGGTGCGCCTTCGATGATGGCGTAGTAGGTTTTATGGGTTTTACGATCTTGAAATTGTTTACGAAGCAGAGTTTGAGTTTCTGGATTTTTAGCTAAAATTACCACGCCAGAGGTGTCGCGGTCGAGACGGTGGACGAGGAGACCGTAATCTTCGAGGGTTGGCTCTAACGTAATGGCACCTTTGGCCATACTAAGTAAACCAGCTGGTTTTTCGAGGACAATAACATTATCATCTTCGTAAATGGTTTTCGGTTTAAGATTTTCGATAGCTGATGCTTTAGCGCTAGAATCCTTGAGGAAATCTGGAAGATTTAGCTCAATAACATCGTCTTCGTTAATCGCGGTGTTTGGTTTGGTGACTGGAGTTTGGTTAACCGTGACATAACCAGATTTAATGAAGGTTTGTAAGGTATTGCGGTTGTAGTCTGGATATTTCTCGACCAAAAAGTGGTCCAGGCGGTGGCGTGGTTTTTTGGTATCGATTTCCTTCAGGGTGACGTCGCCGTTAATGACGCGTGAAAGTGAAGGTTTACTAAATTTTTTTCCAGTTCTTAACATTCTATATATTATGACATAATTTATGGATTTTGTATAGAGAAAAATTCGGATTTTAATATCTCGGAGCGACCTTGTGTATGTATGGTGGGCGAATATCTTCGAGGTGTGGTGTGGATGTATTATGCGTTCTAATACCTCGGGGCGATCTCGCGGGAGTAGACCATGTAAGCTTGGCCGCCACTGAGGGATTGGCGATAGGCCCAGAAGTAGGCGTCGGCCCGAAGAGTGAAAACTTCAGCTGGGTGGATGGAACCTTCGGCGTAGTAGGTGCCGGTAGGGCCAGTTTGAAGTGGGTGGGCGCCAGCATGTCCGCCACCAGTATGGGAGCCAGCGGTACGATTAAGAATGAGTTTTCTAGCGAAAACTGGGCCGGTGATGGTGAGGGTTTCGTTGCAAGAAAGGGCATTCGGGTAGTGATTGTCTGAACAGGTATCGATTTGGTTGTCGCCATAGTCTTCATCGAGAATCAGCCAGGCATCGATATTGGTGACGTTACTGGTGATATTAATTTTCTTGGCGAAGATGAGAACCTGTGGAAAATCGTCTTCAGCGTTGTAAGTTTCGTGGGCGATATTGATATTGCGATCGATGGTGAGAGTACCATCGACGTACATGGCGAGAGTGTTCATGAGCTTTTCACCGGTGGTGTTGCTTCTCGCGATGAGATTGCCGCCGCGATCGAATTGATAGAAATTGGCGGTGCTATTCATGGCGCTGAGACTGGTGTCCCCCTGGTGGTAAAGCTGAGAGAGGCCGAGATAATTCTTCGCGGAGGTTTCATTAGAGGTGAGACTGGTGATAGTATTGCTAGAATTTCGAATAATGGTGTCGCGGAAGCGGGCTTTGAGACGGGCGAGGACGGCGGAGCCGATGCGGGAGATGCCGGATTCGCCAGATTTATTATCGTTCGAAACCGTGAGTGGACTTAAGGCAATTTGGTTACTTGCGGAATCTGCGCCACCATTTGGCAAATTGAAATTGTAATTTTCTTCGTAGCCTTGAATAGCGCCAGTGCCAAAGCCGTTAACCTTGCCGGCAGCCAGTGCGCCGAATTCTGTCCAAGAACCGAAAAGTTTAGTGGCAGCAGATGGGTAGGCGCCGAGACCACCACCGACGGCTTTGTTGGAAACTGAGGTAATAATAGAGCCGTTAGTATAAATTCCGCCACCGAGAACTTGGAAATTTGGTTTCTTGACAAGCGTGACACAGGAGGCAGCGGAAATATGATATTGATTATTACCGCCATTCATTGCGGAGCCACTGGTGTTATTTTCGATAGTGTTTTCGGCTGAGTCATGAGAAGCGGCTGGCCAGATGACAGAGCGGGTGCAATATTTCTTGCCGAGACCAGCGCCTGGGAGATTGTCGGGGATGGTGCGTTCGTATGTTTCGGTATTGAGAGAGTCTCCAGTGAACTTCCCAGCGGCGTTGATGGTGCCTTTGACTGTGTCGACGAGTCGGCATTGCTCAGTACCACTACAAGTGTTATCGCTGAAGCGGGTTTCTTCCTGAAGCTTGGATTCTGGGTAGTTTTCATCGACAATCATTTCGTAAACTTTGACAGTTTGGTCTTCACGAGTATGAGTGGCATAGGGGGTTTTAGAAATCAATTCGTTAGCACGAGTAGTGACACCATAATTGGCTCCAATATTGATTTTACTACCAATGAAACCGACGCCGCCTTCGGAAGATTCGATATAGCTATGGATGGAGGTGTTGAAATTGTATGGAGTGTAGACTGAAGATTTTTTCTCAATTATATGATTTTCTCCCTGCGAAGTTGTATTGACGACATTGTCTGGGTAGAGGCGTTCATAGATATAATAGGTTTCATAAACTGGACGAGTTCTTACGCCTGTACAATGACCATTACTATCGCAACGTCCACCATGTTGTTCAGTCCCTATCTGTATTTGTTTTTTGGTTACTTTTCTAGATTGGCTTCCCCACATGGTGTCTTCATTATTAATATCGTAGGCTTCATCAAAAGAATTAAATTTATACCTGTTAGCATTTTCTGCTGGATGACCAAAACTATCGGTTTCCCCGGTCCAGTTTGTGTATTCGTTATACCATGCACGAAGATCGTTGTAGCGAATACCCTGAGAGATTACAGTGCCAACCTCTGTAGTGGAACCAGTTTTATCGGCGGAATTGCAGCCTTGCTGATAATGGGTGAAGCCCGGAATTTGATAGCCAACGGTGAGTTTTGGCGCATAGATATGGTAGTAATTAGTCTCACAGGCATATTGGGACGAGGCATTTTGGGTTGGTGAATAAGCGGTGAAACCGTATTCTTCATTTGTGATGCCGCTGCCAGTGAATGGAGTGGAGTTGTCATTGCCGATTGTGTGATACTGACCATCGTGAAGTTTGGAGTCGCCAAAATTATATTTATTATTTGGGCTGCCATTTTTTTCGGCAAAAATCTGGAATTTACTGGCTGCTGGGGCTTGTCCCCTTACTCTAGCGCTTCCCGTTTGGACGCCGACTTGCTGAACTGGGAAGCAAAAAGCTTCATAAAATTGGACGCGGGCTCCTGGTCTTGCGAAAACAAAATTTTTTCCTTGATAATTTTTTTGCCAGGAATTATGGCCAAGGGTGCCAGAGTAGGAGTGGTTTATCACTCCGGAGTCGCCAGCAGAGCTGCCCTTATAATAGGTACCAAAATTGCCTGGAAGTTGAGAACAGGTGACGCCAGATGTGGATATTGGGTGATGAATATCGTCGGGTGGAATGGTTTTCCAAGCACAGAACCACGAGAATTTTCCACGGTTCCAGTCGGCAAGTTTTTCGGGATCAGGGTAACCGAGATATTTTGCGCCAGTATATTCCCCCCAAGCATCTTCCATTGATTTACGACTTCCACCACCATCCATATGTTCAACTTTTCTAGGTTCAGATTCTGTGAGGTAAATATTGTAGGATAATGGTATGGCTACTCCGCCAGTTGGTTGTTTAGTTTTTCGATAATATCTGTTATAGCCAAAAATGTAAACGCCGGGTTGTTTGCCGCAACCGGTTACGGCATTATCGCCTTTTTCGGTAGGTAAAATTTGATTCTCCTTTGGGTATCCAGCGGCAGGTGTATTAGCGAAAGTGCTATAAGGGATTCTATCGCGCTTATTTTCGGGTATACCCATAGTTGCGAAGTCATAATAAATCCAAGTAACGCCTGAGTATTCTTGATGTATCGTATAACAAATACTCTTACTGCACCCCTCTACTGGGCGACCACTACCACCATCATGTTTGTCGGTTTTGGGTGGTTTTGGTGGGTCTGCTGCAAAGGTATTTTGATTAAAGTACGCACCAAAAATTAAAGAAAAAAGAATTTCAAATCCTAAAAATAAGATTTTTTGATATGTAGATTTAATCCCAAGAAATTTTTTTGCCCTCATATTTATATATTAACATAAGAATAATAAAATAAACTAAAGAAAAACCACCCAAAAGTTTGGGTGGTTTGAGGTCGAGGCGTACCTAATTTAGCTTCTTCATACTGCTCATGTTCTGAAGCATTCTATGCACTTTATATACATACGCAGAACAGTTTTCAGGATTCTCATCCTTAAAACAGTTATTAATTAATTTAATATTCTGCGCCATGTCGGTTAAGCACCAGCCGGATACGTAGATTGGTCTGCTTGGATAATAAAGCTTGACTGGGTCTACAGTTTTACCATACTGAGCATCATAAAGTGCGCTTTCTTCCGGAGTTAAAGAACCATTAAGAACATTATGCCAAAAAGTTTCTTGATAGAATCCTATTGGGATGATATCCCAACGATGATTGTGTGACCCGGGAATCGTAAATTGCGTACTAAATGGCCAACAATTCTCGGGTTTTGTGTAAACTTTGATTTTTAACGAAATGGGTATATATGTATTAACTTCATCATTTCGCTTAAAATTGAGCATATTATCCGAACCATAAAATTTCTTTCCACTACTACCGATACGTTCAACCTCACAATATTTAAGGTTTGATTCACTAAAATCAAAGAAACGTGTTTTGGTGCCATCTTGATTTTCACGGAAGACGTTACTAGAGTATTCGTCGGCATGGAAGTTCATTGCCGCGGCCCACTCATTGTACATGAGCTCGTGGGTGTCGAACCTCTGGAATAAGTGCCAATCGTACTTATCGAATTGGCGATTTTCTGCAGACAGTTGCTGAGCGGGATACTGATATTTCACAGTATCGTATTGTGTGCTTTGAACATCCGTGTTCGTAGCGCCAGTATTACCGCTCTGGCTCTGTGTTACGCTTTGGTTAGCGCTGGGTTTCAAACCTAAAACGCCAGCTTCAGTAGCAAAGGAATTCACAGCAGAAAAACACATCGCTGCTACGGTCAACATAGTTACAAGACTCTTTCTAGCCATATTTTCACCTCTTTCTAAAAAGGACTATTCCGGTATAACCAGAATAGCAAGTTTATTCTGGGTATAACAAATCTGACGACATTATATAACATTTATGGTTATATGTCAATCATAATCCTGAACTAACATCTCAAGTGCAACACTAGGCAATAAAAAGAGACACCAATCGTTTTTGCGACTGTTGGTAAAATCGAAGACTTGATGAATACAGTGAGAAGATTTTAGTCGGTATATTCAAACAAGAAAGTGCCAGATGTCTGCTCTTTTGAAGCATTGTTTTTAATTTACATGTTTTATAATTTTTGGTAATTGAAACGCGCTAATTCTGGTTCGATGTCTTGGTAGGATTTGCCAGCTAAGACGCCGCCGGCGGTAAAATTTTCTTGAGTGACGTCAGCTAAGGCGATACTCGGTGCCTTGAAGGAGGATTTTTCGGAAATAGATTTGAATTCAAAATCAATGAGGACTAAACCTTTAAGTTGGTCTTGAAAAACATCTACTTCAGCATTATGACCTTCGATTACGATATTGTAGCGATCTTTGGAAACGCGCTTCTGGCTACAGTTAATGAGAGCTTCGAACTCATCTTTTGTAAGAGGTATGGTTTGTTCGATTTGTTTAGAAGCGTCACCATCTTTGACGGGAGTTTTCTTGGTAATTTCATATAGATCACCGCGTTTTCTCAAGCGAAGATGTGAGTGCTTAGCAGTGTCTGGAATATAAACATCGGTAATACGAGTCGGAACGACATCTTTAATTCCCTCTGGGATTTCTTTGGCAAGGAAGGTAAGTTCTAATTCTAATTCTCGACTCATTTTTTCTCCTTAATTAGTGTGGGTTGAGGTTTGTAAAATTTGAAACGATTTAATGTTGTGTGGTGTGTCGGATTTAAAAATATTTAGCGTAGGCCGACGGCTTTTTGGACTTCGAGGAGCTTTTGGTTGGCGATTTGATTGGCGTATTTTTCACCCTCTTCGAGAAGTTGGTAGATTTCTTCATCTGAAATATTTTGAACTTTGGCTTGGAAATTCGAAATGTGCTCGACTAGGCGTTCGGCGACGAGTTTTTTGAGTTCACCGTACTGCGAGCGGTGTTCCCAGGAAGTAATGAGATCACGAAGTGAAGTGTCGGTAATGGCGGCGAGGATTTGCAAGAGATTGGAAATGCCTGGTTGGGTTTTGAAATCGAAATTAATATCAGCAAGCGAGTCGGTGGTGGCGGACATGATTTTTTTGCGGATGCGTTCTGGCAGATCGGCAAGCATGATTTTGCTATTGTCAGATTCGGC
>JABCPS020000049.1 GCA_013332955.2 Candidatus Saccharimonadota bacterium
ATCACAGCGACCTTATGGGTGAGAATATTACCAATGCCGAATCCATGTTTGAATTCTGCGATTACCTCGTATCACTCGATCTCACCAATCTAAGTTTTGCCAAAAACACTTCTTTCAAAAATTTTTTAAAAAATGATGAAAGTCTAGAATCTCTCACTTTACCAAATAATCTTGATTCCACCACGGCAATTGATTTTAGCTCCATGTTTGAAAACTGTACGTCACTTACCACAATTAATCATATCGATAAACTTCACCTTGATAATGCAATTAATTTAAGTCGTATGTACTTCAACGTAGGAAATATCTACATGGATGATATCATCTCTAAGCTTATAGCAAATAAAGCTACCGATATCTCCTATATGTTTGCATCTACTTACACCAAGAATCCAGTGGTATTCCCAGCCACATTTAATACTAGTATGGCTCAGAATATGAAGGGAATGTTTGAAAGTCATAGGGGACCATTAATTAATCTCTCAAATTTTAGATTCGACAATGTTGAAGATATGTCTGATATCTTTGCCAAACCTGGAGTCTCCGATATTAAATGGCCGTCTCACCAAAATGCACCGAAGCTCATTACTTTAAGTGGTGCTTTTAAAGGTAATACTAATTTTCAAAAAGTTAAGGCCCCCAAAATCACCGCACCACGACTTAAAGACACTAGTTTTATGTTCTCCAGTATGAACCGAGTCACCGAATTTGACATTGACGATTTCGACACTTCAAGTGTTGAAAATATGCAACATATGTTTTCAAATAATCGCGATTATTTTATGCCAAGAGAAGCAGTCGTCAATTTCAACTTAAATACCTCACACGTAAAAGATCTTTCTTATTTCCTTTACCATGCACGAACTTGGCATCCAGTAGTAAATACCTTCGACACAAGAAATGTCACTAATATGGCTTCAACCTTTGAAGAAGTTTGGGCAAAACCAGAATTAGACCTTACTGGTTGGGATACGAGTAAAGTAACGAATATGTCTAGAATGTTTTATGATTCTTCCTATATTGAAAGAATCTACGTATCTGACACTTTCGTTACCACAAACGTCACAGCTTCAAATGAAATTTTCGGTGGATCTTTTGATAATCTTAGAGGACAACAGGGAACTTCCGTACCTGGTCATGACATATCCTATGCTCACGTCGATGGTGGCCCATCCAATCCTGGTGCGTTCTGGAAGAAACCATAAAAAATACCCCACCAATAGTGGGATATTTTCAATAAATTCGTAAACTTCAGAGTTTTAATTAAGCTAATTCGATGACAGCACCAGCTTCTTCGAGAGTTTTCTTCAAAGCTTCAGCTTCGTCTTTCTTGACGTTTTCTTTTACGGTTGAAGGAGCACCATCAACGAGGGCTTTAGCTTCACCAAGACCAAGACCGGTAGCTTCTTTAACAGCCTTGATAACAGCGATCTTTTGAGCACCAGCGTCCTTAAGAACGACGTTAAATTCAGATTTGCCTTCTTCTTCAGCAGCAGCGGCAGGAGCAGCAGCAACAGCAACAGCGGCAGCAGCTGGTTCGATACCGTATTCATCTTTGAGAGTATTTTTGAGTTCGTTTACTTCAAGAACAGTAAGATTTACTAATTCTTCAGCAAGTTTTTTAATATCAGCCATATTAGACCTTTCGAAAAATTAAATTTGTTATTAATAGTACACTTGTTACTTGTTTTCTAAGCCAGAAACAATTCCGGAAAGACCACCAGCGAGAGCTGAGATGGAATCGTTGACTGGGGAAAGCAATTGAGCCACCACCTGGGCGACCAATTCGTTCTTGGAAGGAAGAGCTGCAAGAGCATTAATCTCTGCGGTATCCAAGGCGTTACCAGTTTCAGAAAAACCACCCAAAAGTTCGAAAGCTTTGTGGGTCTTACCAAACTCTGCCAAAATCTTAGCAGGAGCGATTTCGTCGGTATCAGAAATAGCGTAAACTAATTGACCAGTGAGGTGAGTAGTGTCGGTGTCTTTGTAGACAGCGATTTCATTCATCGCAACACGAACCAAGCGGTTCTTCACGATTTTGATTTTCACACCCTGCTCACGAGCACTGTGACGTAACTCTTCGAGCTCAGCCACAGACAAACCTTGATAGTTTGCATAAGCGGTAAGTTTAGCTTCTGATAAAAGCTTAGTTAAATCTGCAACCAATGTATTCTTTTTATCTTTGGAAATTGCCATAAAAAGTTCCCTTGATTGTTAAATTTTTTATTAAAAAGTTTACGAATTTTTAATTTTCGTTACCAGAAAAATTAATTAGAAGATTTTCCTCGGTGACCTTATTAAGATTACTCCGTCACTGTCTTTGGTAACTTGATACATTATATCAGAGAGAAGGGAAAAATGCAAACCATCAAACGATTTTATTCGTGATGATATTTTCCGCCATGCAAAATTTCTTGCGTGCGATAAATTTGCTCTATTAGCATCACTCGCATCAATTGGTGAGGGAAGACCAAGTTCGAAAAACTCCAAACTACATCGGATTTTTTCCTCACTTCTTCCGTCACACCATATGCACCGCCAATAATTAAGACAATTTCTTTGCCAAAATTAAACTCGCGCGACATAATTTCCGCAATTTGGCCATTCTTAAAATTCACTCCACGCTCATCCAAAAGTATCACAAATTCTCGACCACTGAACGGCCAGTTCGCTAGATATTCATCAAGTTTTTTCTCCTCCAGAAACTGCCATCTCACATCAAACGGCTTTTTCAAACGCTTCTCGTATTCCGAAATTATCCCCACAATCTCTGTGATATGCTTCTTTCCACCAGCAATAATTTTAATCATACTTCTATCATAAACGATTTTTCGAAAAATAGCATTTTTTAACATATTTCACCTATAAAGTCCACTAAATTTCGCCTTATCTTTCTTGACATTTTATTGAAAAGGCCGTACGATTAGAGTGATATTTATTAAACAGACAGGATGCGAGGTGATGTCTGAATTACCAGAAAAACAAATAAAACGACTCCGTTCTCTTATTCAAGAAGCAGAAACCAATTTGGCCGCCGCCAAAGAACTTTTGATTTCGATGCTTGGAGACGGGGAAACCATTACTACCCCGAGAGAAGTAGTCATTAGCAATAACGAAGGCAAGATTATCGAAGGTGTCTTTGATGGTCAAATCATGATTGATCAAGACGGCAAGAACTACCCAGTTCCAGCCAACTACGCCAGTAAGTCTAAGCTTGTTGAAGGTGACATTATGAAGCTCACCATCACGAAGGAAGGCAAATTCCTCTACAAGCAAATCGGACCAGTCGAGCGCAAGACCGTAATCGGTACTTTAATTCGCCATGACGACAAATATTTTGTCGAAGTTAATGGTCGCGAATACGAAATTCTTTATGCATCGGTAACCTATTTCCGTCTCAAAGAAGGTTCTCAGGTTTCAGTAGTCATTCAAGCGAACAACGATGACGCCAATTGGGCTGCCGTCGAGGCGTCGCTCTAAATATGACGAAAGCCCTTTATCGTAAATACCGTCCACTTAAGCTCGCAGACGTTGTCGGTCAAGACGATACGATTCGTCAGTTACAAACTCAACTCACTAATCAAAAAATTTCTCACGGCTATCTTTTTGTCGGCGCCAGAGGCTGCGGCAAAACTTCGGTAGCCCGTATTTTTGCTCACGAAATTAATCACTTCGACTATCAGCTGGAAGATAATTATGTCGACATCATCGAAATCGATGCCGCCGTTTTCACTATGGTGGAGAACATCCGTGAGCTGCGTGATAAGGCCATGCTCGCCCCGACCACCGGCAAATACAAAGTCTACATCATTGACGAAATTCACATGCTCTCGAAGAATGCTTTTAACGCTCTCTTAAAAATTCTCGAGGAACCACCAGAACACATCGTTTTTATTTTTGCCACTACCAACCCCGAAAAAATCCCTGCCACCATTCTTTCGCGTGTGCAAATTTTTCATTTTAAGTTAGCGGACAAATCCGTCATGCAGCCATTCCTCGAAAACATTTGTCAAAAAGAGGGAATTAATATCGAAAAAGACGCTCTTTCACTACTTATCGAGCAAGGTGGCGGCTCCTTCCGTGATTCTTTATCGATTCTCGATCAGTTAAGTAATCTTCATCCTGACAAATCCACTCTGATTACCACCGAAGAAGTTTCTTCCGCCTTGGGTGTACCTAAGCAGGTTCTAATTCAGGAATTACTAGCAAGCTATGAGCAGGAAAATGTCGACCAAATTCGCAGTCTCGTCGAGGAACTCATCAATCAAGGCAACAAAGCCGAGGGAATTGTCACCAGCCTCATTAAGGCCATCGTCCAAAACCCCACCGCCAAAAATCTTCACCTCATCGAAAAGCTTTATACCGTCAATGGTGAGTTTGCCAGTGCCAAGCTCATTGTCGCCCTAATTTTAGATCATTTTAAAGCTGCACCGATTACCATCTCTGCCCCTTCAGCTCCACAAATTCAGGCCACCAAGACCCAAGCAAATACCCAAACGCCAGAGGTAGTAAGCGCACAGGCGACCACAAAAACCTCCATAGCCACGGAATCTCTTATCGCCGAACCGATACCCCCAGCAGCTCAAACGACTCCAGTAGCCCCGGCAGCTCCAGCAACCTCAGCGACTTCAGAAGAACCCGCTAAACCTTCAATTAATCCCGAAATTCGTGAACGCTTAGTAAAGATTTCCAAGTCCAAACTTACCGAAAAAATCCAAGAACGCGCGGAAATTCAAAACCAACAAATACAGGCCGAAGCCATGACTATTCCAGAGGCCGTAGTTTCTGGTTCGGGTGATTTTAGCGCCAAGGGTTTTCTCGAAAATATCAAAAATATCGCCGAAACCCTCTTCGTTCCACTCAACAAATCCTATTTTGCCTACAAGTCTAATCAATTAGAAATTTACCCTAGCGCCAAAGTTTGGTTCAACATTTTAAACAGCAAGAACAACCTCGATGTCTTAAAAACCGCCATTAATGGTCTTAAAATTATCATTATGAACCCAGACGAGCATAAAATTCCGAGTACCGCCGTCGATTTTAATCAGTTTAGCGCCGGTAAATTAGAAGCCACACAAAAATCCGACGACGCTTCACTCAGCGCAATTTCTGATATAATGGGTAACATACAAGAACTTGAAGATAGTCCATTCTAGGAGGTAATATGGCGGAACCAGCTCAACCAAGGTCGCAAAAATCGACCATTTCTCAAAATGACCCTAGTCTTTTTGGTGGTAAAATTCCACCTCAAGATATCGAGGCGGAAAAATCTCTCCTCGGTTCCATCCTGCTCGACAGTACCGCCTTCCCAGATATTCTTGAAAAGCTTAAACCTATTGATTTTTATCACCAAATTCATGGCCACATTTACCGCGCCATGATGAATCTTTATGAGCGCAGCCAGCCAATCGATCTCATTACTTTACGCTCCGAACTAAAAGCTTTGAAACTTCTCAAAGAAGTTGGTGGTGAAGCCTATATTTCTAGTCTCACTATGGCCGTACCGACCGCCGCCAACGTTCTATCCTACGCTAACCTTGTCGAACAAGCTTCGATTCGTCGCCGCCTTATTAAAGCTGGTACTGAAATCGCCACCAAAGCTTACGACTCAGGCAATGAAGTTAGCGCCATGCTGGGTCAAGCCGAAAAAGAACTTTTCGCGGTTTCTGACCACAATACCAAAACCGATTACACTGCGCTTTCCGACCTCCTAGTCGACGCCTACGATCGCATGGAAATGTTAAGCAAAAACAAAGGCGCTCTCCGTGGTCTTAAGACTGGCTTCCGTGACCTCGACAATAAAACCGCCGGCCTGCAAAAAGGCGACCTCATCATTATCGGCGCACGCCCGGCCATGGGTAAGACTACTTTCGCTCAAAACCTAGCTTATAATATTGCTGGTATTAACAAATGTGGTGTGCTTTTCTTCTCTATGGAGATGGCGAAGAACGAGATTGTTGACCGTATCATTTCCACCACCTCGAATGTCGACTCTTGGCGTATTCGTACCGGTAATATTTCCAATGACGACTTCGCTAAAATTGGTGACGCCCTTGGCGAAATGGGTGAAATTCCACTTTATCTAGATGATACTAGCTCCATGACTATTCTTGAGCTTCGCAACAAAGCTCGTCGCGCTTATCACGATCACAATATCGGCCTGATTATCGTCGACTACCTCCAGCTAATTACTGGTTCCGATCGTTATGCCGGTAACCGCGTGCAAGAGGTGACCGAAATTTCTCGTGGCCTCAAAATTCTCGCGCGTGAACTTGAAATTCCCGTGATTGCTCTCGCTCAGCTCTCTCGTGGTGTCACTGGCCGTGATGACCCAAGACCAGTACTTTCCGACCTTCGTGAATCTGGTTCCATTGAGCAGGATGCTGACCTTGTAATGTTCCTGCACCGTGTCGACTACTACCACCAGGAAGAAGGTTACGAGCCAACTAATATCACTGAGCTTCTCGTAGCTAAACACCGTCACGGCGCCATCGGTAAGATTGAACTTTACTTCCATCCAGAATTACTACGCTTCATGAATCTCGACAAAACCCGCGAATAAATCTGCAAATTTGCTATAATAGAAACGTGGGTAAACTCAATCCAAACAAATACTTCTTATTTCGCCATCGTTTCAAACTTGGCTACTTACTACTTGGATTAATTTTTACGGGTTTACTTTTCTTTTTACCGCTCATCACCCCGAACGGCCTCTCGAATGACGAATTTAATTTCACCACCAAAACCTTTGAATTGAATCGCCACACGATTTTTCGCGAGGTAATTGTTGATCTACCTTATCATTTACTCCAAAAGGGAATCTTTAAAATTCTTGGTGTTTCACCATATACCATTATGCTTCCTAGTGTAATCATTGGGGCAATTACCTGTATTTTGATTATTCTTTTACTTAACCGCTGGTTCAAAAACAACACTGCCATCATGGCCAGCATCATCACCGTGCTTTCTTCCAGCTTCCTTTTTATCTCTGGTAGCGGCACCGCCTTAATCATGATTTTATTTTGGACCACACTTTTGCTTTGGCTCGGCTCCAAAGTCCAAGGCGAAAACAGGCCAAAGGCCAGCTGGTGCTTCCTCTTTGGTATTTTTATGTGTCTAAGTATTTTTACTCCATACATGCTCTACCTAGATTTCTTTATTTTAATCTACGTTTTTGTCCATCCACATCTACGTTTTACTCTGAAAAATCTGCCGAAAATTCCGCTCGGGATTTTCAGTCTAATGGTAATTTCCGCAGTGACCATATTAATTTTGCGTGGACTAAAACATCCAGAAATTTTCACCGAATTACTCCTCATGCCGAATTTTTCTTTTACCAATTACTTCCATAACCTCGGAAATGCTGTACGGGTAGCAATCACCTGGAACGGATTGGTTGAAAGCACTTTTCTCGCTCCGCTTTATGGCTTACCGGCCATTACTCTAGCCATTATTGGCTTCATCTCGACCTTCAAGAGCTTCTTTGCCTCACGAAATTCTATGGCCTTCCTACTTACGATTTTTACCTTATTAATTTCTGGACTTAACTCACAAATGATTGTTCTTTTCATTTTGCCACTCGCCATTTTAGTTGCTCACGGCATGAAGTACATTCTACACAAATGGTCCAGTATCTTCCCATATAATCCATATGCCAAGGTCATCGGCGTACTACCAATTGGTCTGTTTATGCTCATCGTTATCATCTCTGACCTAAACCATTTCGTTTACGGTTACCGCTATAGCGCACCGGTTGCAAACCAATTTACGAACGATATTAAATTACTCGATCGTTATTACGAAAACCATTTACTCTATCTACCAGAAAATCAAGAAAATCGTAACTTTTATGTCCATTTAGCTGATTCATACACCATCTTCAATAAAACTCCAAAGTATCAATACATCTCCGATCTTAGCGAGAATACTGAGAAGTATAATATTATTAGTTTCGAGAAAATTACCGATACCGAAAATTACGAACTCGAACATATCGTCACCAACGAAAAATCTCAAAATGCAGACCGTCTCTATCTTTATAAATCTAAGTAAGAGATGTTATAATAAATACTAATTAAGAATAGAGAATAATAGGAGAAATTATGGGTGCTACCTTTGACCAGATGAAAATGCTTAATGAACTTCGTAAAGCACAAAAAGATCTCAAAAATGAAATCGTAGAAGTAGAAGCTGGCGACGGCGCTGTCGTCGTCCAGATTACTGGTGAGTTAAAAGTGAAAAAAGTCACCATTGACCCAGAACGCGTTGATCTTGAAGACATCGCCGAACTCGAACGCTGGATTGAAAATTGTTTCCGTGATGGCTATGCCAAAGCCCAAGAAATTGCTGCCGACAAAATGAAGCCTTTGATGGGCCAACTTGGCAATCTAGGACTTGGCGCTTAATGCTCCCAAGAGCCCTTACCGATACTATTGACGCCCTTGGCAAATTACCTGGCGTCGGAAACAAGACCGCCGAACGCTATGCGACTTATCTTTTTCGTAGCGATCGCAAAATCTCCGAACAACTCATTAATGCTTTGAGCAATTTACACGAACAGGTCAAAACCTGTCCAATTACTTTCGCGTTAATCAACGCCGACGAAGAGACTTCGCCACTTTATAATTCACCCGAACGTGATAAGACCACTATTCTTGTCGTCGAAGAACCACTAGACATTTATGCTTTCGAGCAAACTAAAGAATATCGTGGCACCTACCATGTACTCGGCGGTGCAATTTCGCCGATTGACGGAATCACTCCGGAAGTCTTACATATTAAAGAATTAATTTCTCGTGTCGAAAATGACGCAGTCAAAGAAATTATTATCGCCACTAATCCGAGTGTAGAAGGGGAGAGTACGGCTCTGCTTTTACAAAAAATGCTTTCGGAAAAATACCCCGAACTTACTATCACCCGTCTAGCCCGCGGTCTTCCACTCGGCGTCGATTTATCTTTTGCCGATCAAATCACCCTAAGTGCCGCTCTAAATAATCGCACTAATCTCTAATTTATTTAGACGCCGCATAAAATAGTCGCACCCAATCTCTAATTCACTTAAACATCGCATTAGACATCTGCGCGAATCTCTAATTTTCATTATAGTCATTTTTCCTCTCTGTTTTTTGTGTTATAATTTGTCTATTAGCATAAGAGGATTTCATGGATATTACCACACTTATTTTACTCATCGTTTCGATCGTCAACCTAATCATTTTGTTTATCGTTTTTTCGAAAACCAATCAGAAAAATACTGATCTTCCAGAACTTAAAAATCGTATCGCCACTTTGCAGGATCAAACTACGCAGACTTTTGCCAACATGAACGAACGCATGATTCGTATCGAAACCAACGTCGACCGCGTCACTAAAGATATTGGCACTAATTTCCGCGAAAATCGTAAAGAAATCTCCGATAATTTTGGTTTAGTTCAGAAGACTCTCGATACTCGTGTCCGTGAACTTCAAGATCATAATACCAAGAAACTCGAAGAGATGCGTCAAACTGTCGACGAAAAACTCCAGGCTTCCGTCGAAAAGCGCTTCAATGAAAGCTTCAAGACTATTTCTACCCAACTTACCCAGGTCTACCAAGGTCTCGGCGAAATGAAAACTCTCGCTAACGGCGTCGGTGATCTAAAAAAGGTCATGGAAGGTGTCAAGACCCGCGGTATTTATGGCGAAGTTCAACTTGGTAACATCATTAGCGACACTTTAAGTTCAGACCAATATTGTGAAAATATCGCCACCAAAAAAGGCTCCAGTGATCGTGTCGAATTTGCCGTCAAGATGCCCGGCAAAGATGAATCTGCTCAAGTGTTCTTACCAATCGACAGTAAATTCCCCGTGGAAAATTACCAACGTCTAATCGCCGCCTATGAACAGGGGGATAAAACGGAAATTCAAAAATTCCAAAAAGCGCTTGCTATCGATGTCAAAGAGCAGGCCAAGAAAATTTCTACCAAATACATCGACCCACCGCATACTACAGAATTCGCCATGATGTTCCTGCCAACCGAATCACTCTACGCTGAAATTCTTCGCATCCCTGGCCTTGATGATGAAATCCGTCAAAAATTCCATATCACCATTGCCTCGCCGAGTACCCTACCAGTTATTCTTTCTGGCCTTCTCATGGGCTTCCGTACTCTCGCCATTGAAAAACGCAGTAGTGAAGTTTGGCAAATTCTAGGTGCCGTAAAAAGTCAGTTTGGTAAATTTGGCGACCTTCTCGAAGCTACCAAAAAGAAACTTCAAGAATCTGCTAATAAAATTGATGCCGCCGCCACCACCTCCCGCGTCATTGAGCGTAAACTAAAAAACGTCGAATCCTTACCAAGTAGTGAAAGTCTTAAATTACTCAACGGACTCGACGATCAAAACTTCGATACCGAAGAAAATTAATTAACCTAAAAAATATAGTGCTCATCGCACTATATTTTTTTATTTCACGTCCTTATTCTGCCAAAATCAGATTTGCCCGTTCAATCATCTCACTCGTTTCATCAGTGCGCACTACATAAACCGGCTTAGACTCATCTTTCGAAATCAAAGTATGGCGTTCTGGCATTTCATCGGTATTCTTCTCAGCATCAAGCTCAAAACCAAGATACTTCATCTTTTGAATTACCTGTCTACGCACATCATCTGAGCGCTCACCAATCGTTGCAGTAAAGACCAATGCATCGACACCACCCATCGAAGCAATCATCTGACTAATACAAGCCTGCAAACGATAGATATAAAGTGAATAAGCGAATGAGCCCATCTTATCACCTTCATCACGTAATTGAATTACCGTACGAAGATCATCCGACACCCCAGATACACCAAGTAGGCCACACTGCTTATTTAGATAGCGTTCAAGCTCCACGTCATCTTCAATCTTCAATGCACGCTTCATTGCCAGTGCCGCCGCCACATCCATTGAACCTGTACGCGTCGCCATCATTACCCCCTCAAGCGGCGTGTAGCCCATCGTCGTATCGTGAGATTTACCCTTATAGACCGCAGTAATCGAAGCTCCCGAACCAATATGGCAAACCACTACTTTCTCTGGCAAAATTTCACTTTGCTTCATATAACGTACCACCGAGCCAACCGACAAACCGTGAAATCCCCACTTTTTAATATCAAACTTCTCAGCCAATTTTTGATCGATACAGTAAGCCTTGGCTAACTCTGGCCTTGAATTATGGAAATTTGAATCCGAAATTTCAATCACTGGCACCGAATCAAAACGCTTCTTTAGTTCAATAATTTCATCCATTACCACAGGTACGTGAAGCGGTGCGCGAGTTCTTGCAATCTCTAACTCTTTAAAACATTCTTTATCGACAATGTGGTCATCAGCAAAATAGGCACCCGGAGCTACTACACGTGCTAAAATCGCACTTAGCTTCGAAACGCCACCTAAAAATTCTTCCTCGATTAAAATTTTTTCCAGATTTCCCGCCACCTCTGATAGTGCCTTAAAATCTGTTACTACTTTCTTCTTCTGGTCACCAGATTTCAAAGTGTAGACAATTTTCTTACCTTCAAATTCGAAATGCAGAGAACAAAGTTCTTTCATGCCTTTATAGAGCGCGTATTTACGAGAACTACTGCCCGGATTGGTAATTAAAATCAGTCTTTCCGATTCCATATTCTTTTTCTTCTCCTTTATCTTAGTCTATCATAAAATCAGAGATAAAACCGCAAGTCTTGCCTCTTTTATTTTTCTGTAATTAAAATCCAAAAGACGCCAGCACCCTCATAGTAATTAAAATTCAAAAAATATAGCTGGCACTCTTGCATTTTGAGTGCTAAATATATATAATATTGCTATGTCAAAACGTGATTATTATGAAGTTTTGGGCGTTAGTAAAAACGCTTCTGATGATGAAATTAAGAAAGCTTATCGCAAGCTCGCTCTCAAATATCACCCAGATCGAAATCCAGGAGATAAGGAGGCGGAAGCTAAATTTAAAGAAGCTTCCGAGGCCAATGAGGTGCTTTCTGATAAGCAAAAACGTGCGCGCTACGACCAATTCGGCCATGCTGGAGTAGGGAATGGTAGCACTGGTGGTCCTAGCGGCAATCCTTTCGGTGGCTATTCTTATGGTGGCCAAGAATTTAATTTCAATTTCGGTGGAGCCGACGGTTTTGATGATATCCTAAGTAATCTCTTCGGTTTCGGCGGTGGACGTACTCGCAGGAATCGTGGCTCTGATTATCGCACTACTCTAGTGATTGATTTTAAAGACGCTATTTTTGGTACTACCAAAAAGATTTCCGTCGAAGGCAACGAAATCACCCTGAAAGTTCCTGCCGGTATCGACGATGGCCAGGCCATTCGTCTCCGCGGACGTGGCGGTCCTGCTCCTGAAAAAGGCGGTGAAAACGGTGATCTCTTAGTACAAATTCGCGTTCAACCACACAAAACCATTAGCCGCGAAGGCTACATTCTGCTCTCTGAACAGCACATTTCTATGGTCGACGCCGCTCTTGGCACCGAAGTAGAAGTCGAAACTATCGACGGCAAAGTCACTATGAAAATCCCAGCTGGCACTCAGTCTGGCACTCCATTTAAGTTATCTAAACATGGCGTCCCAATGAATAATGGTGAACGTGGCCCACATATTATCAACATCGTAGTCGATACCCCAACTGGTTTATCTAAAAAGCAAAAAGAACTACTAGAAGAATTCAAGACTGCCAAAAAACGCGGTTTCTGGAACTAATCTTAAAATAATTTTTCATATTAAGATTAGTTTTTTAAATCCTAAGTGAAATCACTCGTGTTTTGCACTAAAATTAAGCACGAGTATATTCACTTTAATGCTATAATTATTTACAGATGAAAGAAATCAAAAATCTTAAGCTTAAAGAATCCAAAGCAACTCATCTTTTTCTCGTTCTTGTAGCTTTTCTTTTAGTTTTTATTCTTTTCAACTCTATTCACGTCTCAGCTGACGCGCCCAAGGCTAAACTTACCGACGACCAACGCGGTGAAATTTCTATGAGCTGTAGTTCAATTAAATCTGGTCTCAAAAAGCTCCAGGTTAGTGACGCTAAAATCCGCTCTCTACTCGGTGCAAATTATCAGACAATCCTCAATTCTTACATCACTCCCTTCAATCTTCGCCTTGTCAAAAATAACCAAAATCTCGGCGATCTTTCCGACCTGCAAAGTAATTTCGTTTTGCAAAAAAACGATTTTAATTCGCTCTATATTGCCTATAGTCAACAATTCGAAAATCTCCTCTCTATTGACTGTCAAAAAAATCCCGATGATTTCTATAATCAGCTAATTATTACTAGGGAATCACGTAAGGAACTCAATCAAAAAGTTAACGAACTTACTAGTACCGCCGAGAAATATTTGAACGAAATTAACAAAATCGAAATTGATGGCGAAAACATTCGTTTTACTCCAGAAAAAACCGACGCTACCAAAGCTTCAAGCATTACTAATCCAGCCAACCAAGTGGAGGGACGATAATTATGTCAAAAATGTCCTCCGGTGGTCGCAATCTTATGCGCTTAGGCTTAATCGCAACCATCATCACCATTCTTACCACCACCATCTCTTTAGTTATCTATCACAATAGTGGCGATATCTATCTTGATCGTTCACGTCCGGGCTTTTTACCTGAAAAACATGAAATTAAACATGACGACCAGCCTGAAAAATCTTATTCTTTCCCAGAATCCGGCAATCTCGATTCAAAAACTCTTGAAGAATTTCGCGAGAATTTCAAGAAAACTCTCAAAGATACCAAAAATCTTAAAGACCCATTTTCCGCCGAAAATCTCTCCGATGATTTTGTGGGACTAAAATCGCCCGACAAATAACTAACACCACCTATTTTACCCCACTCCTCAGAAAAATCAGTTGTCTATGGTTTAGCACTTTTCAAAATACTATTTTCATGTTATAATACAGCGACAATTATTAAGTGGGAATAATCTATATGAAACAATCTAATATTAAACTTATCGGTGAATTCTGCCTAGTTTCAATCTTTGCAGATGGCCATAATTTTCTAGATATTCCTGCCAAAATCGACTCTGGAGCCGACAGTAGCTCTCTCCATATTAATGACGCCAAGATTAACGAAGATGGCGATCTCATAGTAAATCTCCCCAGTTTTTATCAACATAAAACTTCACCCAAAGAGCTAAAGCGCGACTATGCTCATCCAGATTACACCCCCACGAAAGTCACGGAAAAAATCAAGCGATCCAAGTCTTCAAAAACTATCATTATTCCCAAAGGAAAATATCGAGATATTACCATTGTTAGCTCTAATGGTCATGGTCAAAAACGCTACAAAACCAACCTAAAGATTAGCATCAACGGGTCCGAATTTGAAACTTCGTTTACCCTTAGCAGCCGTCATAAAAACCGCTATCCAATACTTCTTGGAAAGCATGCTCTTAAGGGCCGGTATCTCGTCGACGTATCAAAATCCTATATTAACAAAGCTAAAGAAAATATCAACCAATTAACCAGCAAGGAAGACTAAAATGAAAATCGCCATTCTCTCCAACGGACCAAAGAATTACTCCACCACCCGTCTCTACGAAGAAGCTACCAAGCGTGGCCATGAGGTTGACATCATTAAGTATAAAAATTGCTATCTTTCACTCTCCGAAAATAATCCCGTAGTTTACTATAACGGAGAAGCACTTCCTCACTATGACGCAATTCTACCTCGTATCGCCAACGGTCTCACTCGTTACGGTTGTGCTGTAGTTCGCCAATTCGAAATGAGCAATACCTGGACGCTCTCAAGTTCAATCTCTATCACTCGTGTCCGCGATAAGCTCCGTGCAGCCCAAATCTTTGCCAAAGCTGGCATTGCTTCACCAAAAACCCTAGTTTCACGCAATACCGCAGATATCGACGATCTTCTTGAGCAAATCGGTCTTCCAGCTATCATTAAGCTTGCAACTGGGACTCACGGAAATGGCGTAGTTCTGGCCGAAACCAAGAAGGCTGCCCGCTCTGCCCTGCAGGCCTTCTATCTCTACAACGAAGATGGTACTAACATTCTTATTCAAGAATACATAAAAGAATCTGCTGGCACCGATATTCGTGCTTTTGTGGTCGGCTCAAAGGTTGTTGCCTCAATGAAACGCCAATCTCTTGATGATGATTTCCGTTCCAATCTCCATAAAGGCGGCATTGGTACGGCCATTAAACTTACTCCGGAAGAAGAAAAACTCGCAATTAAAGCTGCCAAAGTCATGGGACTACATGTCGCCGGCGTCGATCTTATGCGCTCTGCACGCGGTCCATTAATCCTCGAGGTTAATGCTTCGCCAGGTTTTGGCATCGAAAAAGCTACCAACCGCAATGTCGCTCTACCGATTATCAAATATATTGAACACAATGCAAAAGGCCGCACTCTTAAAGATAAAGTTGGCATCTAAGCTAAAACACCTAACCCAATCTGGCACCTCTAGGTGTCAGATTTTTATATCTCTTTCAGCCCAGAACAAGCTATCATATAGTATAATTAACTTATGATTATTCTGCTTTTAATCGTCTTGCTCTTTATTTTATTCTCTATGCTTAGACGACATATTGGCATTGCTCTGCTTGCCACCATCGCCGGTAACACCATTTATAGCACCTTCGGAAACGTCATAACCGAATTATTTACTAAATTCCTAAACGGCGTCCCAGAAAACACTCTCTCCAGTGCTATTTACATCTCTCTGGTTTTTCTCTTCCCACTAATCCTTTATTTTAAATCTAATAAAGATAGTCTTTTCGGTATTCTACGTTTTCTCGAGAGCCTGATTTATGCCGTTCTCCTGGTCTCCATTTGCGCCGCCAAGATCAATCTCCTTGTACCATTTGATGATATAAGTATCCAGCTTTTGAACTTCGTCGCCATCGTGCGTCCTTCGCTCCTGCTTTTTGCCATCATTGTAGCCTACCTCGATATTCTTCTCAGCAAATCGAATTAATCCAAAAACTATCAACCAAATTAAAAAGTACCACCATTTTTTCTTAGGCAATTCTAGAATAAAAGACTCTTGCTCCGCTAAAGTATTTATCACAAATGTATGAATTTTTAATGGCCAAATCAATATTTTCTCTAAATTAACCCCAAATATCACCAAATCGCCAAATGTCGCAATCAACCCCACCGAACCCATCACGATAGGCAAACTTGGCAATAATATAATATTCGCTAAGATCGAGAGCCACGTAAACTTTCCAAAGCAATATAAACTAATCGGTAAAGTCACTACGGAGACTGCAATTGACGAAATTAAAGATTTTGCCAAGAACCCCGGTCTTCGGTAAAAATCTTTTAACTCTTCTTTCGTCCCATAAAAATATCTCGTGGCTAATGGTACTATTTTTACTATGGCAAAATAAGCTAATACCGAAAGCCAGAAGCCAATTTGCTTTACAAACTCTGGTCGTATTATTAAGCAAGAACATACTATGATCGTCATAACTCGATAAATCGAAACATTTCGGCCAAAGTATTTGATCGTCGTCATCAAAACCAATCCGACTAATGCACGCAAAATTGACGGACCAATACCAATCATCATTGCGTAGATGAAGCAAAATATTAGTACAAAATAAGTTTTACCAATGATTGAGAAATGCTTAAAAATTAGACTCAGAACCCCGGCAATTATCGCAAGATGAGTTCCAGAAACCGCAATCAGATGCATTACGCCCACATTTTTCATATTTTCTTTCTGCAATGCAGTTAGCTCGTCTTTATTGCCGGTCAAATAACTAATACCCAATGCCAGCTCATCGTGCTCAGAATATTTTAAGAGCTTATCTTTTAATAATTTAATGAAGCCCTGCTCATTTGGCGGTTTTTCGACCTTCATTCTAGTAAAACTAGCCTTGCTATTATCACTCACTCCAAATAAATCTGGAGACCGACAGAAAACTCGTCCAGACGCAATTAAAATCAGACTCATCATAAATAAATTTTCTATACGTATTTTCATTTACAACCTCCAAGCTCAACATAAAAAAACTTTTCTTTTTTGGCAAGCATTTTTTAAATAAAACAAGAAAATACAGATTAAAAAATCTTAAGCATAAGCAAGTTATTAAAATCTAATTTTCAAAGCATAAGCAAGTTATTAAAAAATTCTCAAAATTCAAATTATATATATAAAGTTCTCAGTTTTCATTGATTTTAGAATTTAAAAACTTGCGAAATTTTCTATTTACTTTATGCTAGATATAAGATGAAGCAGAAAAACCCAATTATCACCCCAGAAACCCCACTGGAAATTATTAATTTTGCCACAACTGGACAGGGAATTGCGACCAATTCAGATGGCAAAAAAATTTTCCTATGGAACGCTCTGCCGGGAGAAAAAGTCACCGAGTATCAAATTTTAAAACAAAAATCCCATCTCACTGAAGCTGTAGCTCTGAAAATTGAAACCCCTAACCCACACCGCGTATTACCACGTGACGAACATTATCTATCAAATTCGCCATGGCAAATTCTGGATATCAACTACGAGAATTCCATCAAAAAACATATTATCGAGGAGTTATTTTCTAAACTTGAAACACCAGAAATTATATTCGAAGCCAGCGATAATGAGTATTTCTATCGCAATAAAATGGAATATTCTCTCTACTACGATCATGAGACTGCCAAAATCCATCCAGCCATCCATCGTCGTGGGTCGCATCATAAAATCCCTATCCTTACCTCTTCACTTGAAAATCCAGCCATCTATCAACGTGCCATGGAGATTATCGAGGAGCTAAATACTAAGCAAGAGGATTCTAGAAAATATCAATCACTCCTTCTTCGTTGTAATCGTCAGGGCGAAGTAAGCGGTGGACTCTATGAGAATTACCAACCGCATCCCACCTTCAAAAATCTTACTGACAAAATCTTAGGCTATGAATTTTCCTACTCTCCGAACGGTTTTTTCCAGATCAATCTTCCAGAATACGAAAAAGTTTTACGAAAAATTAAAGATTTTATCAAAGACCAAAACAAAGTCGTTGACCTTTACTCCGGCGTTGGCACCATCGGATTAACTGTTGCTGGAGATAAAAATCTCACCCTTGTTGAAGTTGATAAATTTGCTCATGGCGAATTATTAAATAATATTGAAGCCGTAAAATCTAGCACTGGCAATTTAAATATTACTGGTATCCTTGCCAAGTCTGAGACTATCTACGATCACATTACTCATGACTCAACCGTCATCGTTGATCCACCACGATCTGGTTGCGACTCTAAACTTATTGACACGATCAATCAAAAACTTCCCGAAAAGCTTGTTTATTTGTCCTGCAACCCCATCACCCAAGTACGCGATCTCGAAGGGCTTACTCAAAATTATCAAATTACGGACGTTACCGGGTATAATTTCTTCCCACACACACCACATATTGAGACGTTATCGCTGCTTGTAAGAGCCTAGATCTCAGTGAAGTAGTAGAAGCAGATGTTCGTCTATAGTTGTTGGCAGTTTTTTCAAGAATGCTACCTACTATTGAGGGATTTTTTATACACACGATAATATAAGACGCCAAGAAAAACAATTGACATTGAAACTATGAAATGTTACAAATATAATTGATAACAGAATTATCGGTAATCAAATTATCGTAATATCTTTAGGAGAAAGTAAATGTCAAATCGTGATACAAGCATTGATTCGAGACTTATTGAAAGTGCTCGTAAAGAGTTCATTGAAAAGGGATTTATAAAAGCCGAACTAAAAACAATATGTGAGGATGCAAATGTAACAACTGGGGCTGTTTATAAAAGATATAAAGGGAAAGAAGAATTATTTGGCGCAGTTGTTGAAAAGGCTGTAGTGACTTTAGATAGTTTTGTTTCGGAACGAACAGATGTAGATTTCTCCTCTATGAGCGATGAAGAAGTGAAAAATACATGGATTATGAATGAGAAATATATCTTAGATGTGTTTCGAATCCTATGGGATATTCGAGAAGAATTTGTATTACTTTTAGAAAAATCTGCCGGGACGGTGCATGAGAACTTCGGGCATGACTTTGCTTTTCGCATG
>JABCPS020000050.1 GCA_013332955.2 Candidatus Saccharimonadota bacterium
CGATATTTGTCCTCAAATATTAATCCTTAAAATTGAATTTTGACTATTCAAGACTAATATTCGATATACTCTTGCCATGGGGCAGGAGGAATTTTCGACTTTTTGCGCGAAGATTCACGTTTAAGTCTACGCATATTTACGAATGCATCTCCTTAATAATCATTGCACACGACCTAGCCCCCACCAGCCACCGAGTGACTAAAAAGTGCAATAGACATTATTTTATCAAATATTTTATTTTTGGCAAATTTTAGGCATTGACAAGCACTTTGAAGACGCTTATGGCTATTGACAAATATAGCTAAATTATTGTTTTATATTTATTTTCTGCGCAAAATATGGTATAAACAGGACATGGATGAGATTAACCTCGGAGAAATGTTCGCCTATTTTAAGGCTAAGCTCCATATTCTACTGATAATTTTTGCCCTAATTTTTGGATTAGGATCTTTCTACGTGTTTTTTATGCAAAAACCAAAATACGAAGCGACTGCTACAGTGATCGTGAGTTCAGATAAATCAAATGCGAATCTTCCGGGCGAAGTGGCAACTAATAAAAACCTGATTGACACCTATACTCAGGTAGTAAAGTCACATCGCGTGCTCGACAAGGTAAAAAATGATATAAATATCGAACAGCCTTATGATGAAATGCTAAAAATGATTAATGTTTCCGCAATTAAGGGTACGGAAATCATTAATATTACTACGACGGATCGCGATGCTGAATTTGCCACGAAGATGACCAATAAAATCGCCGATCATTTCGTGAAAGAAATCGCTAAGATTTATAATGATCGCAATATTAATGTACTCGATTCAGCCGTGACACCGACGGAACCGGCCAATATTAAGATTGTGCGCCAAGAAATTATAGCTTTTGCGGCAGGTCTAATCGTCAGTGTTTCAATTCTCTTCTTAGTATTTTATTTTGACCGCTCAGTGAAGACGAGCGAACAAGTCGAAAGTCAGTTGCATTTGCCAGTAATTGGTAAAATCCACATGATTGATGCGGAAAAAGAACGTCTGAAACGCCGTCAGCGCGCCTTAGCTCTAAAGGCAAAGAAGGAAGCCAAAGAAGATGACTCGGCAGAAAATGCAGAAGATAACGAGGAAACTTTCGAAGAAATTTCTGAAGAAGATTTAAGTAGTGAATTAATTTTGAAAAATAATCCAAAATCTATTATCAGTGAAGATTTCCGTACCGTACGTACTAGCCTGGATTTTAGCTTGGTTGGCAAAAACAATAATTCCCTCGTATTAACCAGTACCGCACCAAATGAAGGTAAAAGTTTCGTTTCCGCGAACCTGGCAATCGCTTTTGCTAATACTGGTAAAAAAGTACTCTTGGTCGATGCCGACATGCGCCTGGGCCGTCAACACGAAATTTTCGAATTATCTAACCAAGCTGGTCTCTCAAATCTTCTAGTCGAAACCGCCGGCGACCGCCTACGTAAATACATTCAGAAGACAGATATCGAAAATCTTTCCGTAGTAACACGTGGTGTGACCCCACCAAATCCAGCAGAATTAATCGACTCAAAGCAAATGGAAAAATTCATCGCAACGGTAAAATCGAAATACGATTACGTCATTATCGACTCAGCTCCGGTCTATAACTTGGCTGTTTCTCTGATTATTTCCAAGAAAGCCGACCGCACAATGATTGTCTGCCGTGTAAACAAAACTAATATCGATCACGTGAAAGATGGTTTGAAATCTCTTCAAGCAATTGATGCCAATGTGGCCGGCGTAATTCTTAACCAAATCCCTCTAGAAAAACGCACGGGATATTATAATCAATATTATCTATAAATATAAAAACAGGAGGTGGCATGATTGATACGCATCTGCATATCTTGCCGGGAATTGATGACGGTAGTCGTGATTTTCAGGAAAGTATTGCGATGGCCAAAAAACTAGTCGCACTCGGGTTCACTGGTGGCTTTACTACCTCCCATTTTATTCCGAATAGCGATCAGCTCGCGGATAATAAAACCAAGTCACGTCTACGCAAAGAACTGCAAAAACAACTAGACGAGCTGGGGACCAAATTCAAACTTTACCCTGATAATGAAATTTATGTGGATCCAGAAATGGTGAAATACATGCAAGAAGACCAGGCGTCACTACTAGGCGAAGTGACCAAGCTTAGTGCCGATGCTGCGAAAAATAAGAAGAAAAAACATTATGTACTTTTCGAAGTGCCATTTATGACTGAGGTGGGGTATTTACGTGAGGTAATTTTCGAAATGAAGAGTCAAAATATTGTGCCAATTTTAGCGCATCCGGAGCGTTATGAATTCTTGCAAAAGAAACCGGAAAAAGCCCTGGAACTTCGTAAAATTGGCGTAAAATTACAATGCAATATCGGCAGCATGGCCAGACAATACGGCCCGAAGCCAGCTAAAACCAAGAAATATTTTCTAAAACACGGCCTAGTAGATTTTCTCGGGACCGATGCGCATCGTGCAGATGGAAGCATCTTCGAAAAGTACGAAAAAGCTTGCAAGAAAATCCGAAAAATCATTACCGAGGAAGGCTTGAGGAAACTTCAAGAAAACAGCCTCTCGATTAACCATTAAAATAACTTCCATATGGAAGTTATTTTTTATTCTAAGAGTGTAAACTAGGAGTAGCCTTAATATTAGTAGAGCAAACTAGCCTCAATACTAAAAGAGTGAGCCGGTACCACGAATCTCGCTTTGGAGATTCAGATACTTACGATAGATAGTTTGATATTCTTGGGTGGCCTTAGTATAGGCTTCGTCTTCAAACGGTAGAATTACGAAGTAGAGTGGAGAGTTTTTGCCACCACAAATTTCTTTAGTATCACCATAAGCAAGGGTACTTGGGATATGTAGTTCGCGAACTCCGCCGAGTTTGGCGCCGACTAGACCATCTGACCAACCGGTAATTAAGCTGCCAGAACCAGTAACATCAAGTGGGTCCTTCAAGGATTTTGGATTGTTATTATCATCGAAGGAAGAATCAAAAACTGATTCATCAGAACACCAACCGAAATAATAGGCGGGATATTTACTCTATTTTTCAAGAGTAGCGCCAGTACCAACGGTGAGGTCGATAGATTTCAAACCATCATTTTGAGCGCGAGAGACATTGTAAGATTTAATGCTACTACGGGCAGACTTGAGGGTCTCGAAGTATTTATCGTTCAGAGCCTTCACGGCGTTTTCTTTATCTTTTTTCTTCTCGTCTAATTCCTTAGCCAAAACCTTAAGCTCGGCATTTTGCTCGGCCGTACCCTTTTTACTCTTTTCGCCATTCAAAACAATTAAGGCATAAACCATAATTGTCGAAACGAAGAGTAGGACCGCGATAAAACCGATAATAATGCGTTGTTTAGTGCTTGTGCGTATACTTTTTTCGTCCATATTTTACCTAAATAATTTCTCCACCAATTTTTTCTAATGATTGATTAATACTGTTCATTATAGCAGAGATTTCCTCAGAAAGTAGCGTCTTCTCAGTGGAAGCAAAGTTCAAATGGAAGCTAAGATTTTTCGTGTCCGCACCTTCAGCTTGATAGATTGAGGTAGCTGTGAGATGGAAGATGAGAGATGGTTGAATCTTCAAAACTTCAAGGATAGCATTTTCGACCAAGGCAAAAGGTTTTTCTTCTGAAATTTTGACCGTAAGATCACGATTAACCGCTGGGAAGCGACTAAATTCCTTGATACGTTTATCAGAGGATTTTTGACCAAGGAGGGACTCAAGGTCTAATTCTAGGCTAGAAACCTCTTTGAGCTTCAGAGCGGTTTTGATGGAATTCTTTAACTCACCGAGGCAACCAATTTGCGTGCCAGAAAGAAGAATTTTAGCGGCACGTTTTGGCTCGAAATAACCCGAAGCTTCACCGTCGGTAAAGGCTTGGATTTCAAAATTCAGACCGAGCTTGTCGGCGAGATTTTCTAAGATTTGCTTAGAATAATAATAGTCCGCAGTGGAAACTACCGCCAGGTGATGTTGCATTTTCGGAGTTTGATCGGAAATTAAGCCGAGAGATTTTCTAGTAACCTGATTTATTTCATAAAGTGATAAATCGGCAAAACCGGCTTTTTGGTTTTCACGAACTTTTTCAAGTAGGCTTGGAGTAATGGAAGTACGGAAGAGCTGTAGTTCTGGTGAAATAGAATTAGTAATTTCATAAGCATCCTCAGTATTTTCACCGACGCGTTCGAGTAATTTCTTGGAAATGAAGCTGTAAGTTAGAACCTCATTGAACCCGAGTTCAAGCGAAAGGAGATTACGCAAGGTGGTTTTTAGTTCAAACATGGCATTCTTTTTGGCGCCAACGAATGGACGAACTGGCAAGCTGAGTGGCAAATTATCAAAACCGAGCAGACGACCAACCTCTTCGATGACGTCCTCTTTAATATGAATATCAGTACGCCAGAGTGGAGCAGTAACGAAGAGTTTCTCAGAATCAGAAATTACCTTAAAGCCAACATTTTCAAGAGTTTGAACCATCAGAGCCTCGTCGTAGTTCGAGCCGAGAAGTTGATTAATCTCAGAAACCTTCACGGCGACCTGAATTTCAGATAAATTCTGCTTCAGAGAGTCGGCAAAACGAAGTTCAGCACCTGATTTCACGTCGAGTTTGGTTAGACAATCTTTGATAGCTGGAATAGTATTGAGGGCTGGCTGACCCTTGGTAAAGCGAGTGATTGCTTCCGAGAAAATACCGTGAGCCATCTGGGTTTTACGCAAATTATAGAGACTAAAGGTGGCCGACTCGAGCAAAATTCGAGTGGTTGAGGCGTCGATTTTGGTCGATTCCCCACCCATGGCGCCAGCTAAGGCGACTGGAATGTCGTTCGAGGCAATCACGATATCATTGGTGTTTAATTCAATAGTTTTTCCATCAAGCAAGGTTAAAGATTCACCAGTACGCGCCGCACGCACGATGATTTTCGCGTGATCTAAACCACCGATTTTAACAAATTTATCATAATCAAAAGCATGAAGCGGCTGGCCAAGCTCTAACATGGTAAGATTCGTCGCATCAACGATGGGGCTGACGGAATTAATACCGGATTTAGCGAGCAAAACCGAATCCTCTGTCATATTATATAGATCAGAAAACTCTGGCGTGACAGACTGACTGAGATTTAAATCCTTTACCTCTACCAAACAAGCCGAGTAGCGTGGGCAAAGTTTTTCATCGGCAATTTCAATGGAAATTTCGTCAGACAAGCCATCTATGGTTTGATTAAAGCTCACTGGTTCAGAGAATTTTTGGCCAAGAATGCCAGAAACCTCACGAGCAAAGCCAATTAAACCAAAAGTATCTGGGCGATGAGTGAGCGATTTATTTTCGATATCAAGAATTTTATCATTTAAGTCAAAAACCTCGGACAAGGTAGCGCCTGGATGACCAAGAGATTCGTCAACCTCAGCAATATATTTATGATCAGAAGAAAGCCCAAGCTCATCTGGTCCAGCTAGCATACCGAAACTTTCGTAGCCACGAAGCTTACGCGAACCGAGCACAAAGTTTTCACCACCAAAAGTATTTGGCACGATACTACCTGGAGTGAGCCAGACGGCAATAATACCAGCACGAACATTTGGTGCACCACAGACAATTTGCACGAGACCGGAATCAAGAGTAGAAAACTTCTGATTAAGCTCTGGTCCGGCGTCGATTTGACAGAGATGTAGGTGGGTATCTGGAATATCTTCACAAGTTACCACTTTAGCAAGATAGGCACCGCGATATTTTTCAGCCATGTCCATCACGCCTTCGACTTCGACGAGACGTGAACCGATTAATTTTACTAACTCCTCATCGGAAACTGGAATAGAGCCGACATATCGTTTGATTTTATTGAGTGAAATAAGCATTAAAATTCCTCCAAAAATTCAAGTTTGGCTGATTCAAAGAAACGAATATCATTGAGGTGATATTTCATAATGACCAGACGATCGATACCACCACCCCAAGCAAAACCGTGATAGACTTCTGGGTCAATTCCGGCAGCTTTTAAGACATTCGGATGAATCATGCCACAACCCATAAGTTCGAGCCAACCGTCGCCCTTGCCACCAAGAGAGGCTGGTTTTTCGACAAGTAGCTCTAGAGATGGCTCAGTGAATGGAAAGAAGCCAGGTTGAGTTTTAATACGCAATTTTTCACCATAATAGGTTTCAAAGAAGTTTTTTAAGACGCCGAGCATTTCGGACATATTGGCGGTTTTGGAAACAAAGACACCTTCACATTGGTAGAAAGTATGTTCATGAGTAGCATCCACATCTTCATTACGGAAGACGCGACCTGGGATTACTACGGCAATCTGGCCATCTTTTTCAAGATTATCTAACCTTGATGTGAGCGCGCGATATTGCATGGTAGAGGTATGAGCAGGTGGAATAAAACCCTCCTTGGTGCGGAAAGTGTCATAACCATCGCGGGCTGGGTGACCTTCTGGGAAGTTTAAAGATTCAAACATATGAAATTCATCGTCGAGCTGGGTAGATTCCATGACTTCGAAACCCATACGGGAATAAATATCGATCACGCGATCTAGTTCGATCATCAAAGGATGGCGACTGCCACGGTGAAAAGTAATTTTTGATTGATTGACGTCGAATGGGGCGGTAAGATCAATCGCTTTCGCGGCAGTGTTTTGTTTGGCGGCTTCGAGAGCCTTAATTTGTTCAATAACGGCCTGCTTTTTTTGATTCAAAGCTTGACCAAAAGCCTTACGCTCTTCGGGAGCTAAGGTCTTCATTTTTGCGTATTCTTCGCCGAGAGATTTAAGTTCGGCTTTTAGCTGTTCCAATTCCATAACTCCTTCTATTATACTCTGTTTTGAGGTGAAGTTGAAGACGTATTGGAGAGAAAAAATCGCGCCAATTTGACGCGATTAATGCAGATTTTTAGAAGAATTTAATGAAGATTAAAGAAATCACTGCGAGGATGATTAATACTGGCCAAAACCAACCAAATTTACTAGTAGTTTTAAGGTCTTTAGCATAATCAGAATCTTCCACCAAGTCAGGATCGCTCATTTTAGCTTGCATCCTGGCACGATTTCGAAGGTCTGCGGTAATTCTTTGAGTGAGATCTGCATTTTTATCTTGATCTTTTTGTACAATTACGCCCATCTTTTCCTTTCGATATACATTACCATAGTTTATCATATTATGATATAATTTTTTTAATATTATTAAGGAGGTAAAATGGCAAAAAAGACTAAAAAGTCTGCACACAAGCCAAAAACGACTGTGAATACACCAGAGGTAACCGAAATTAGAGAAGAGGTTATCGAAGTCGTCGAAAAAGTTGTCGACGATAGTAAAAAAGCGACTGAGAAGGCTGAAAAGAAAATGACAAAAGAAGTCCTCAAAGTAGAAAAGAAAATTAAGGAAAGTAAAAATCCATTCAAGGGTTTCTTTGCTCGTAAATATCCTGAAGGTGAGAATATTTTAACGATTTTCGAAACTCCACGTATTTGGGGTGCAGTAATCGGTGAAGTAATCGGAACTATGTTCCTTTCCATGCTTCTACTCACTCTTGGAATCCAACAACCACTTTATATCTTGTTCGGTTTCCTTGCGATTACCTTGGCAGTTTTCGCCTATTCAGGTGCTCATCTTAACCCAGCCACCACAATCGGCATGATGGCAACTCGCCGTGTTTCTGCAATTCGCGGTGTACTTTACATCGTAGCTCAGGTCGTCGGTGCATGGCTTGGTTTATTGATTATCGGCGGTCTCCGCACGGCTAGCGGCGCCAGCGCTGAACTTCCAGCTCTGACCGCAGCAACCGGCAGTGACTTCTGGAAATACATGTTGATCGAATTCGTCGGTGCCTTCACCGTAGCATTCTTCTTCAACCGTGCTCAAGAATACAATCACAAGAAAAGTGCTTTCACCTACGCAGCAATCATCGCTGGTGGTGTAACTCTCGCAGTTCTCTTCTGTTTGATTCTTTCCGACAGCTTCTTTAAGCTTCGCAATAACTTCATCTTGAACCCAGCTATTGCTATCATGTATCAAATTTTCCCAACTTCTGCTGAGAAATTTGACGCTTTGATGAGTACCGTAGCTCTCGAATCTTTGGTTCATATTATCACCCCACTTGTAGCTGGCATCCTTGCCTTCTTCGTGGCAGATGTAGCTAAGGCTCTTTCAGATGACTGCGAATGTGAATGTTGTGAAGACAAGCATCACCATCACCACGATAAATAATCATTAGTGAATGGCGAACAAAAAATAAGACCTCTACTGGGGTCTTATTTTTTATAGATAAATTTCGGATAGGATTTTTAGCTTTCTTTATACTATATATCAAAAAAAATAGCCCGTAACGGGGCTATTTTTCTAGCGCTCTTTTGGAAAGAGCGGAGTAGCTGGTGGGTTGATTTCAGAAGTCGTAAAGATTTTCTCAATTGTGGCGGTGATTGGCAGGAACGGCTTAAGTAAGTGATTAACCATAAGAAGTTCATTCACGAGATTGGCCAAAATTTGTTTAGCAGCTTCTGGATCGGTCTTAGCTACGGTCCATGGCTTTTGATCTTCGATATGTTTATTAATTAATTGCACCTGACCCCAAGCATAGTCAATGGCCCCAGAGAAATTAAGACCATCCATTAATTCACGATATTCTGGCGTGAATTCAAGAACCGGAGCATCTGCGAGGCTAGCCTGATTCTTTTTACAAAGAGTGGCTAAGCGCTGAACGAGATTACCATAGTCGTTGGCTAATTCATTATTGTAGGCATTTTCAAATTTTTCCCAAGAAAAATCCGAATCCAGGAAGGTATCGATATGGCGAGAGAAGAAATAACGGAAAGCATCGACGCCATGCTTATCAAGTACCTCAATCGGATCCACAACGTTACCGATACTCTTACTCATTTTTTGGCCATCAGCCAAGATAAAACCATGTGAAAGGAGAGTCTTCGGAAGAGGCAGGCCGAGGCCAAGTAAAATCGCTGGCCACAAAATAGCGTGAAAACGCAGGATATCCTTACCAACAATACTGACGGTGGCTGGCCAAAATTCAGAAATATCCTGATCTGGATAACCGAGGACAGTAATGTAATTCGTGAGAGCATCCATCCAAACATACATCACCTGTTCTTCGTCTCCTGGTACCGGAATACCCCAAGAAAGATGTGATTTTGGACGTGAAATCGAAACATCTGGCGCATCAGCTAGAAGTTTCAGGATTTCATTCTTACGGAATTCTGGCAGGATTTGCATTTCACCGCTTTCGATTTTGGCGCGAATTTCATCTTTAAAATCACTGATGCGGAAATAATAATTTGATTCAGAAAGACGAAGATATGGAGCTTGATGATCTGGACATACCCCTTGATTTTCGGTGTATTCTTTTTCAGTGACGAAACTTTCGCAGCCCTCACAATACCAACCATCATAACTGGCGGTATAAATATGATCTGAGAGTTTTTGCCAAATTTCTTGCACGCGCTGCATGTGCTTCGGGTCAGAAGTACGGATATAATCTGTGTATTTTACATCAAAACGAGCGATGAATTCTTGGAATTTTTTGGCATTATCGTCAACGTATTTTTGTGTATCGATACCAAGAGATTTAGCTTTTTTCTCAATTTAATTACCATGCTCATCAGTACCAGCCTGAAAACGCACAGAATTACCTAAAAGCTCCTGATAGCGTTTATAAATATCAGCAAGTAAATAATCTTCGGCATGTCCGATATGTGGCAAACCGTTAACGTATGGTATAGCAGTGGTAATATAGATATTTTTCATAATTTCCTAATAATTATAGCAAAAATCAAGTATTTCCTCAATTCAAAAAAGAGGCCCGGAAGCCTCTTTTGAATCTTCTATTCGGTAATATTACAAGAGAAACCCTGGAGATTTTGAGTAGTGAGAATATTATTGATCGAAAGATCAAGCTTACCATCAGCGTCAGCGGTAGCAAAACTTTGATTTTTAAAATCATCAGTCTTCTGATAGGCTTCGAGGTCTTCCGATTTTACAGTGACCGAAAGAGAGACGATTTTACCATCTAGGCCAGAGGTGATAGTCTTGTGATTTTCGGTTTTTTCGGTACGACCATTATTTTCGGTGAGTTGATTTTCAGAATCAATGGCTTGCTTGGCAGTTTTAGCAGCCTCAGTGGAGCTAAATTCATAGACCGTACGAATTTCAATACTGGATAAGGAATCGTGACTGTAAGTAAAAATCTTGGCGACTTCGCCAGAAGCAGCATTATATTTCGTGCGATTTTCTTCAGAGACTTTGGTAGCACATTCGAGAATTTGATTTTCATTAGCAACAACGGTATTTTGATTATTGGCGCGAGAAGATTTTTTCGGTTGATTACTCAAGGCATTAATCAAGAAGATGGCGCCAAAAATTACAAAAATACCGGCAATGGCAATAATGGCGATGATTTTTGGATCGAGCTTAAGCGGCTTCTTCTCAGGATTTTGCGCCTTAGTGGCTTCTTCGTTTTTCTCTTTTTCGTAATCATGATAAGAAACTGCACTACCAATAGAACCCGGGACTGGTTCGGCGGCCTTCAAAGGATTTTTCTCTTGATCTTCAAGGAATTTTTCGTGTTCAGTTTTTTCGGCATCTTCTGTTTGATCTTCTTTAGTAAAATCAACATCATCTGGAGCTGAATCCTTGGTAGATTCAGCAGCTTTAACCGCCTCGGTATTTTCCGTACCATCCAAATTCATCAGAGGGGAAAGCGGAGTATGACTTGGGGTAGTGAGATTATCAGAATCTTTTGCGGCAGCCGAAGTAGTGGCGGTTTGATTCATAGAGGAAGCAAAATCAGCAGAGGGAGCGATAGTGACCGGTTGGTTAGAATCAGCAGGACTGGTGCCTAAATTGCTTAGGTCGAACGCAAGAGATGCCTCAGGAGCTTGATTCGAAGAATTGGTATTTTCGGTATGATTTTCCGTAGTGTAATTATTCAATTCTTCCATTAGATTGGCAAAGTCTTCGGTGTTGTCCGCTTGATTCATGAAACATCCTTTTTATGTGATAACTCTTAAGTTTATTCTATCATAAATTAGCGTAAACTTTATCAATAAATCACATTATGTTATAATAATTAGGTGAGTAGTGCTTTCAAAATAGCCAAGACTTATAAGACGCTATATATTTTTAGCGCTTTTTTGCTAGTTTTATCTGGTCTAATCTTCGGATTTTCGAGAGTACGTTCGGCTTTTGCCGAGACTAAAGATCCAGATGCTGGAGAAATTTCGGACATGCATTATGTGACATTTTTTGCCGATAATAAAACCTTGACGATTAAAACTAATGCTAATACCGTCGAAGAGGCTTTGAAGCGCTCAAATATTGCCGTAGAAAATTATGATAAGGTGGAGCCTGCCCGTACGGAACGGATTAATTCTGATAATTATCGCATCAATATTTACCGTGCTAAACCTGTCACCTTGAGTGATGGACAGAAGACGGTATTTTTAATGACTGCGACTACGGATGAAAAAGCCATTTTTAAGGAAGCGGGTTTCAATGTTTATGATGGTGACGTAGTAACTAAGGTGGCGGGACATGATATTTTGGAAGCTGGACTATCGACGAAATATCGCCTAACCCATACAGGTGGCCATAAAGTGACTGTGGAGGAAGAAATTCCATACGAAGAAAAAACGGAAAACGACGCAAGTATGGCGACGGGCCAAACTAAGCTTGAAACCATGGGTGAAGTTGGTCGTAAACAGTCTATCTATAAAATTAATATGGTGAATAATGTGGAAGCTTCGCGTGAGCTGGTCTCGACTAATATTATTAAGCAACCAGTGGCCAGGGTGACCAAGGTGGGTAGTAAAAAATCAATCCCACCAGATTGGGAAACCTGTGCAAATTACGCCAGAAGTGCGGGCGTTTCAGAAAATGACCTTTACGTAGCTTTGACTTTAATTATGCGCGAATCAGGATGTCGTTATGATGCGTCGAATGCCGGATCAGGCGCTTATGGTATTCCACAGGCACTTCCAGGTTCGAAGATGGCTTCCGCTGGTAGCGACTGGAAGACCAACCCAGTGACTCAAATTCGCTGGATGATTGGTTACGTGACCGGACGCTACGGTGGCTGGAGTCAGGCTTGGGCTTTCTGGAGCAGCCATCACTGGTACTAGGAGAAAACGATGTTACAGAATAAAAAATCCCTGGGACAGAACTGGTTAAAAGACCGTTTTACTTTGGAAGAAATCGCCGAAAGCGCGAGAAGTGAAGTGGATTTTTGCGTGGAAATCGGCCCAGGACTAGGGACGCTAACCAGTTCTTTACTGAAGCGATTCCCAAAAGTGGTAGCGATTGAATTCGACGAGAAATTAGCCCACAACTTACCAAATTCATTCCCTGGCAAAAATCTGGAAGTGATAAATACTGATGTGTTGGATTTTGATTTTGGCCAACTTTCTGGAGATTTTTCAGTGGTAGGAAATATTCCTTACTATATTACCAGCCCAATTATTCGAAAATTATTACTGTTGGAAAAGAAACCTGCGAAGATTGTACTTTTGATGCAAAAAGAAGTGGCGGATCGCATCCTCGAAGAAAAAGGTCGCTACTCGTTCCTAACTTTATTCGTGCAAAATTACGCGGAAGTAGAAGGGGGCATTTTCGTCGAACGAAAACTTTTTACCCCACCACCAAAAGTCGACTCGGCTTCGGTGATCTTTTATCCACGCGAAGAAGCCTTAGTTTCGGAAAAAGTTTTGAAGTTTGTGAAGCAATGCTTCGCGAACCCACGTAAAAAACTACAAGGGATGTTACCGCATTTTACCGGACGCAGCCGCGAAGAAATCGTGAAGATTTTTGAAGAACTTGGGCTTGATTTAGATGCAAGACCAGCGAATTTAGATTTATTAGAATACGAAAAGTTACTAAATAAGATTAAAGAAAATTAATCGTAAAAAGAAAAATAACCCTTGGTAGGGTTATTTTTTTAAAAGTCGATTCCCTCATCGTCATAGAAGATATCATCGTAGAAGGGATCAGATTTTTTACTGGACTGAGATTTTGGCTTTTTATGATCAGAATAATTATAATAAGAATCAAAAGGATCATCAGTGAAATCATCGTCAAAACTACGACCGTGATTATGATTAAATTTATTGCCAAAATTATTACCATAGCTACGATCAAAACCATTATCATAGCCATTACCAAAACTATTATCAACTGATTCATTGAGAGAATCTGGTTGATAACCAAGCTCAGCCAGGAATCGGGACGGCGTATTAAAATTAGACTTACCATGTAGAAACCTCACAGCGGTAAAAGTAAGGAAGAGGCGCTTTTTGGCGCGAGTTACCCCGACGTAGGCCAGACGACGCTCCTCTTCAATACTATCCTCATCGGAACTCATAGAACTTGGGAAAAGACCTTCTTCCATGCCGACTATGAAAACAACCGGAAATTCAAGACCCTTGGCCGCGTGGAGTGTCATAAGAGTGACGGAATTATCACGAGTCGATTCATCAGAAGAAGACATTAGTGCAGAATCAGCAAGAAAGTCCTCGAGTGTATCAAAATCTTTGGTGTTGCCGACAAGAGCGTCGAGGTTTTCCTGACGCTCGGTAGTGGCCGGAGTGCCGTCATCGACGAGGTTAGCAAAATCAAAATAATTAATCACTTCGGTAATAATTTCCGAAGGATTGGCAGTGCGGTCGATAGTCTTGAGGAAATTTTGCAGACGCAGGAAACTATTTTTGGCCTTACCCAATAAAACATGTTCAGCATCTAATTCAACAAGCGAACCATCCAGGCCGAGTGCGAGATAGATTTTTTCTAGACTAGCTGGACCGATACCAGAAATGACATTCTTCGTCACCCGCTCGAAGGAAACACGGTCGCGTGGATTAAGCACGAGCCTTAGAATAGCTAAAACGTCTTTAATTTCCTTACGATCATAAAAGCGAATGCCGCCGATAATTTTATAGGGAATATCGCGCGAAATTAGGGCTTTTTCTAGGGCAAAACTCTGCGCGTTGGTACGATAAAGCACGGCAAAATCCGAGAAATTACTCACCTCATTTTTGGCATTAGCTAGGAGATTAATAATTTTTAGTGCCACAAAACTAGCTTCGGCCGATTCGTCATTGAGGGCCTGAATTTCCACCTTCTCCCCGTCCCCAGATTCGGTAAATAACTCCTTGGAGCTTCTAGTTTTATTATGTTCAATGATTTGCTGGCCGGCCCTTAGAATATTACCGGTACTGCGATAATTTTGCTCTAGCTTGATGACTTTAGCGCCCGGAAAATCGGCCTCAAAGTGCAAGATATTACGAAAATCGGCGCCGCGCCAAGAGTAAATTGATTGCCAGTCGTCGCCGACGACGCAAATATTTTGCTCGCGACTGGTGAGAAGCTTAATCAAACGATATTGGACATGGTTAGTATCCTGATACTCATCAATCAAAATGTGGCGGAAACGGGTCTGCCATTTTTGATGCACGGCTGGATTAGTCTCAAAAAGCTCCACGGTTTTTAGCAAGAGATCGTCAAAATCAAGGGCGGAAGCAGCAGCCTTCAATTTTTCGTATTCAAAAAAAACTTTGGCAATATTTTTTTGCTGAGGGTAACTCGCGGAAGCCTCATATTCTTCCGGCATAACACCAGCATTTTTCGAGCTCGATATAGTACTTTGAATAGTTTTCGGGCGGAGATTTTTATCTTCGAAACGAAGATTTTTAATCGCACGCTTAATAAGAGCTTCCTGATCAGAAGTATCATAAATCAGAAAATTGCGATCAAGATGAAGATTCTCGGCTTCCATACGTAAAATTTTGACACAGATGCCATGGAAGGTCCCCATAAACGGCATAAAATTGCGCGGCACCTCGGTGGCCGAAAAAAGATCGGAAGTGAAGAAAGATTTTAAACTATCAGGATATTGTTCAGTTTCTTTTGAAGCTTGCTTTAAGAGATGGAAAAGGCGTTCGCGCATTTCCCTGGCCGCTTTGTTAGTAAAGGTCACCGCGAGAATTTGTGAGGGCAAAATCCCATGAGTAATCAAATTGGCGATACGATGCGTGAGGGTTTTAGTTTTACCAGAACCGGCACCAGCCAAAATCAAGAGCGGCCCAGAAAGAGTTTCGACGGCGTCAGCTTGGGCGGGATTTAACTCAGAGGTAAAAAGATTCATAGATTAATTATACGCTACTTAATGACAAATATCTGCTGAATCATTTGCTGACAGATAGGCATTGAAGCGAGATAGCCGGTGAGAAAAAGTAATAACGTGGTGGTAAAAATAAAAATACGCCACCCCATTAGGTCGTAGAGAAAATAATTTAGCACAATTAGAGCGAGGAGACTAATCAAGATTATAAGAGTGAGAATATCCATGTATTTCTTAGTAATGGCAAAATTTTGCTTTATCTCATGAATGGTATCGTGCATGGTGAGTTGACCTAGGTAAACTTGCACAATGTAATGCGTAGTAGCATTTAATACGGCAGGGTTAATCGATTGGCCGGATTCCGCAAGAAAGTGGTCAATCTTGGCAGAAAAATTATTCATCAAAGTTTGTTCGAGATTAATATTACTTGGAATTTGATAAATATTATCGATGATGAGATTCTGATATTTTTGATATTCCTCTGGCAAAATCAGCTGGCCGAGAATTTTCGGAAAATTATTTTGCAAAGTCTGGAGATTATACATCACTTCGCCCGGCATGATTTGATTATCCGGAAGATTTTGAGCGAAATTAATAATCTCCGAATTCATAGTGCTAGTAAATTCCTGATTACCTGAGCCGTAAAAACGATCAATGATAGCGGATTTAGTTTGAGAGACTTTGATTGCATAGTAAGTAGGATTTTCACTAAAATATTTTTTGACAAAATTGGCATTCATAAAAGTCTGGTTGGCTTGGCTAATAAAACCAGCCAGCAGGGCCACGATAAACAAGAAAATCAACGCCAAAAGATGACGAATTTTAAAGCGCTTGAAATTTTGCTGAATATTATTTAGCATTACCTTTATTATAACAAAGAAATATCAGGCCACGCGGAACCTGATATTTTTAGACTGCAATGAGCCTGGTATTTTTTAACTAAGAAGCACCTGACTAGGGAGCCTAGTGACAACCAAAGATTGGACGTCAGAGACTAGATGCCGACCAACGGTTTGACGTCGGCGCCCAAATGATTAAGACGACGGGCAAAATCTTGGTAACCGCGATTAATCGAATAGACATTGCGTAAGATAGAGACGCCAGGAGCGGCCAACATACCGAGAAGTAGGACTACGGCTGGGCGAAGAGCTGGAGGTGAAACTAGCTCGGCAGCACGCCAGTTAGTCGGACCGGAGACATAATAGCGGTGTGCGTCGAGCAGCTCTACCTTGGCGTTTAGATTGGTGAGGTAAGTGGAATAAATCGCACGATTTTCAAAAACCCAGTCATGAATCAAAGTGCGACCTTCGGCCATGGCGGCAATCACGGTAAAGAATGGTAAGTTATCAATATTAAGACCTGGGAAAGGCATCGGGTGAATTTTATCAGCCGGAGCCACCAGATTAGATTTCAATATATGCAAATCGACTAGGCGAGTGCGACCATTATAAGAGAAGTACTCCTCGGAACGCTCAATTTTCGCATGCATGGAGCGTAAAACTTCCAGCTCAATTTCCAGAAATTCAATCGGCGCACGCGTGATGGTAATTTCGGATTTGGTTACCAAGCCAGCCGCCAAAAAAGACATCGCTTCAATCGGATCTTCGCTTGGAAAATATTCCACGTCTTTATCAATACATTTTTGGCCATGAACCACAAGTGTAGTGGTGCCAATTCCCTCAATTTTAACCCCGAGATCCTGCAGGAAGAAACAGACGTCTTGCACCATATAAATCGGTGAAGCACCCACAATGGTAGTTCGCCCTGGATAAAGCGCCGCCGCCATAAGAATATTTTCTGTCACTGTATCACCACGCTCAATCAGCACGATACGTTTACCGGATTCGTCACGAAGAATTTTTTGATCCACCTTAGCCTCATAGAAACCGGTGCGGGTGGTGGCATCAACATTCAGGCCAAAAACTGAGAGTGCACGTAGATGTGGCTCGACAGTGCGGGTGCCAAGAGAACAGCCACCAGCATAAGGCAGAGCAAATTCTTTATAATAATGAAGAAGTGGGCCCATCAACATGAGGACTGAGCGAGTTTTGCGGGCGGCAGCGAGATCCATTTCGTCAAGCTTGA
>JABCPS020000051.1 GCA_013332955.2 Candidatus Saccharimonadota bacterium
GGCGCCACCTTTACCTTCGAGGGCACGTTTTTGGTAATTAGCGCGAGCGAGCTCGGCGGCGGTAGAGAATTCTTTAGAGACGGCATTATTAAGCTTACCGCTGACACCACTAAGGGCTTGATTGACATCACCAAGGACGGATTTGGACATACTGAGCATTTTAACGGCGAACATGATTGGTAAGACTTGGACGGCAATACCAATAATTACACCAAATGGAGTCTCAGAGCTAAAAATGAAGAGATAGCCAAGAACCTTGGAAACACCAAAAAGGAAGCTAAAAGCTGGGAAAAAGACTAGCATTTGAGCAAAAATTGATTTCCATTTTAGATAATATTTATGGGTATTTGGTAAGACATAGAGGGCGAAAATAATTGGTGAAGTAATGGTAAGTAGAATTACTACGGCTTGGCGGAGTGAAATAGTAATGAGACCGACGACGACGGCGATAAAACCGGCAAAAACGATTGGAATGAGTGTGAAGAGGATACTAAGTAAACCACCGGAAGCGGCAACCGCAGTGGCGATACCGACGCCACCGAGAATAGTAAGTGAAGTGCCTCCAGCGATGGCAAGGAAAATATCATAGATATTGAGAGGTTCATCGAGTTTGGCTTCGGGATGTTGGCTCTGAATAGCAGTGGTGGCGATGCCTTCAAGGAAAGATTTGATGGCGTTACCAATAATATTGCTGACATCGACGAGAACCTGACAAATTAAGTAGCTGAAGTTAACTAAAATAGCGGCAATGATGAGCTTTGGCAACATCTTCTTGATGTTGTAATTAGAAAAACCCAGGCCAGTAACCTGAGAGTAAACAATCAAAAGCAAGAAGATAATAAAAATAATATTAGCGATATTGCGAACATAAGACCAGATGATATAAATTGGGGATTTATTATCGGTGGTAATTGGCTTGATGACGAGAAAATTTTCGATAGTAGAATAGAGCGCGTCGATTCCCTTGGCGAGGAGACCAGTGGTAGGACAGACGATGAAAGAAAGAATGCCGATTTGTTCAGAGCAGCTGAGTTCATTTTGTTTTTCGGAATCTGGATTTTCGGAATTAGTGGTCCCATCAGAATTATTAGAGGTATTAGTTTGGTTCTGATTTTGGTTTTGGTTCTGGCTTTGAGTTTCAGCTTTTTCAGATTCGGTTTCGTCGGAATCGTTGTTTTCGGAATCAGTGGTTTCGGAGGAAGAATTTTCGGATGAATTAGAAGAATTGTTTGAGTTATTTGGGATTGCGTAAGTATTTAGGGTAGTTAGAGGAGAAAAAAGAGAAAATAGAGTAAAAAACAAGACAAAAATTGCCGTGCTGAATTTTCCTCTATGGTTGATTCCCTTATTCATAAAAAATAACTCAATTAATGCTTATTATTATATCACATAACGGTAATGTCGTCAATATTGACCACTGAAACGACCGAATAATAAAAAGCAGAAAAATCTATACTCATGATATAATATATGTATGAAAAAGGTCAATCGACAGTTAGGTGTAAAATTTTTGAAGAATTTAGGGATTTTTTCTCTGGTGGTAGCCGGATTTTTGGGGCTTACGACGAGTGACTCTGTGAGTGCCTTAAGTTTGAATGATTTAGGGGCTTCAGGTCAACAAGTTTTGACTCAGGTAGGTGCGGTGATTGACGGCGACGTAGATGAAAGTTGTGAGGCAAATGTTTTTATGGGCTTTCGTCCTTGGTATAAAGGTTTAGCTACACGTGACGATAATGATAAATGTGTGATTGGCAAGCCAGCTACCTCAGATAGTGGTACGACGAATTGGGCGCCGTTTGTTTGGGTAGTGGTGATGAATATTATTTATGATATTTCCCTGGTGGCAGGTATTACGGCAACCGGATTTATTATTTATGGTGGTCTTTCTTACGTAATGAGTGAGGGTGATCCAAATAAGGCGGCGAAGGGTAAGAATATTATTCAGGGGGCGGTGATTGGTTTGATTTTGACAATTTTTGCCTCGGTGATTACAAATACGATTATTAGTGTAATTATTAGCGCAACCTAAGGAGAGAAATGAAATTTTTTGCAACAGTAGATTTAGAAAATATTGATTCCTTAAATGAAGGTTTAAATAGATTACCAAATAAAGAAGGTAATTTTACACCAACCACGATTTTAAATTATATTTATGCTTTGATCGGACTAGTGGCGGTATTTTATATAGTGCTGGCGGCAGTGAATTTTGCGATGGCACAAGGTGACGTAGGTAAAGTGACTAAGGCAAAAAATACAATTGTTTTTGCAGTGATTGGTTTGATTATTGTTGTGCTAGCTGCTGCAGTGACGAATTTCGCACTAACAGCATTGAATTAATTAAATATAGGTAAATTAGTTAAGAATAGGAATCAAAGATGAAGCAAGGTATGAGAAGAATAATGACGGGTCTGATGCTCTTTGTGGGGTGCTTCGGGTTTTTATTTAGCTTAGTATTTTCTAGTCACGTATATGCGGGGTCTTCGCGGGAGAATTTTTACGGAGTTTGCGATGACATTGAAGATGAAGATATGAAAAAAATTGCTGGCTGTAATGAGCCTACCGGAAAAAATAAGGATGTAGTAGAAATTGTGCAGAGTGGGGTGAATGTAGTGATTTCTTTGGTTGGTATGCTGGCGGTATTCTCAATTATTTATGGCGGTTTCACTTATATTACGGCGCAATCTGATCCAGCGAAAATTAAGCGTGGTAAAGATATGGTAGTTTATGCGGTGGTGGCACTAGTAGTCGCATTCTTAGCTTACGGCATTGTGATTTTTGTGACGAAAAATTTGAAATAATTACAGATTAATTCCAGAGAGAAATGTTTCTGTTTTTCCAGAAGATATGTTATAATTTTGGTAAATTAATATTAAAGGAATAATATGAAAATTTCGAATAAACTAAAAGCTTTGGCAATGGGTGGCACGAGCGTAGTGGCAGTTCTAGGTAACTCCGTCAATACTTTTGCTGTTAGTAAAGTGAAGTGTCCTGATGGTTCTACCTCTACTGGAAATGGCTTAGCTGAATGTGGCGGATTAAAAAATGACTCGAATAAGAATGACTTAATGCCACAAGCTAACGCTATTATTAACGTGGTAATTGGCGTAATTGGCTTCGTGGCTGTGGCTTTCATTATCTTCGGTGGCGTGCAGTATACGACTTCTGCGGGTGACCCAGGTAAAGTTAAAAAAGCTAAAGATACTATTCTCTACGGAATTATCGGTCTCGTGGTTTCTATGCTTGCTTACGCAATCGTGAACTTCGTGCTTGCTAACGTTTTTAAGTAACAATTAATAAAAATACCCCTTAATAGGGGGTATTTTTAAGAATTAATTTTAGAGAAAAGAATAAATGA
>JABCPS020000052.1 GCA_013332955.2 Candidatus Saccharimonadota bacterium
TGAATCTGGAGATACTGGCGCAACCATTGGTTCTAACGCTTCAGCTAAAATACCATTATTGAAGCCTTTAGTCTTAGAATACAGTGTGCGGTAATACTTTTTACCATTCATAGTCGTCTCTTGAACGAGGTTGCTAATAACCATTCCTGCTTGAATATCACCCTTATCTGCGCCAGTATCGAGATCGATAATATCGATTTTTTCTTTAGCTTTAAGCTCTAGAGGAGAAATATCAATCCAGGCTACTACTGGTTTAACTTCGACCACAGGTGGGAAATTGATTGCATTAGCACGATCTGCAATTTCTTGAAGTCTTGGGTAAAGACTTGGCCCTGGGCAAACCGTAGAAGCTCCATACCAGTCTTTATGGCCGGACAAAACCGGCATATCTGCCTTAGGGTTAATCCATAATCTTCCGAGATTATTACGTTTTGCGATATCTGCAACCAGTTTCACTAGGGTTTCAAAAGTGTCTGGGGCTATTTCCCAGTCTGGCGCAGCAGTGGAATTGGTAGTCTCGATGCTAACTGTTCTAGTATTGCCATACCAGTTAGTGCAGTGCCATGTAGTATTAGCCTCATCGACGTACTGATGAACCTGACTACCGCCTACTCCGTAGTGTGCAGAGCCATTTCGGTTTGCTCGTGCGAATGTTGACCCGATAGAGTCAAGCGAAGTTGTAGCTCCATGGTGCACCACGATACCTTGAATTTTTTTACCTTCACGGCCCCAGTTATAGTTAGTTTGGTTAGCTGGCCACCACTTTGTTACTAGATTTGAATTACTCATTTTTTTTGCCTCCTTTTTAATTAATCTTCCTCATATACTTAACCTTAATTTCAGGCGTCAAATCCGTTCCTGTGACCGAGATATTTGTCAGCCCGTCATAAGTCCTAGCCTCCATTAGCTTATTCAATCTCTCAAGCAGTGCTGGGTCGGTGATTTGCTCTTCAGTGTAGTCTCGCCTTTCGTAATAAACCGTGACTGGAGTACCTTTATCTCCCTTAGGGCCTTGATTCCCAACCTCTAAATTGAAATTGACTGGCTCATTAAGAGATACATTGAATTCAATTGAATCGCTCATAATGTTCCTCCTCTACGGATGTCTGCGTATACTTTGACTTTGATATATTTATTTTTCCCAGGTACTGAATAAACTTTACCGTCTGGAGTTCTAATCTCAAATTCACCTGCAAGTTCAAGGACGCTTTTGTTGGCAAAATCAATCTTATTGGTATCGTTCGGGTTTAGCTCAAACCTAAATCTGACATTATCGCCAATGTCGCTTTTGTCGGTCGAGCTCTTGCTAATGAGCGCCATTGAATCGTTTTTGTCGTCGTCCGGCTTGATTTTCGCCATAAAATACATCACCGTTCCATCCGTGGCAATAGACTTCGGAACTGTTACGTAGAATACTTGTGTATCTCCTCGTTTTAGATCCATTACTTCTCCTTTATTTTTATTAAACTGAACATAATCCCCGCCAATACCACTACTAATATCCCAAGGAAAAGTCCATGAATTATGACTAGCGCCCAGAATGATATGCTAATTAAAATCAGCAACACCCAAGTAACAACATTAAACCAATCTATCTTTTTCATTTATGCACTCCATCGATTAGAACGAACTTTAGTACTGCACCGAGGACTGCTGTAACGATGGCCCAAACGATTTTAGCTTGATTTTCTTCGAGTTTATGAAGTCGGTTGCTTCTATCTGTAGCTCGCTCTTCCAGCACCGTAACACGCTGAGAGATTACATTGTAAGTATCGACTTTACGATTAACTTCATTGACGAGGTCTCCGATATTCTTAATGTCGGCCTCCATCTTGCCTAATTTTTGATATAATGTTGAATCGTTATTCATCACCCACTCCTATCTCTGGTAGATAGCCAATTGGTACGTGTCTAACCCTAATCTTATGGACGCCATAACGGATAGCCCCCTGAGAAGAGATTTCAACACTACCCCATTTCAAATCTTTATTAATTTTTAATACTATATTCTTCGTCTCTGTAGTTCTTTCCTGACTAAAAGGCCTAGTTTTGCCCCAACCTAAATCTTTTAGTGATGAAAAACTAAATTTATCACCCCACCCTAGAATCTTTGTTTGATCCCTAAATTTCTTTCTAACCACCTTTTGGATTTCTCGTCTTCGAGTAAAACCACGAACAGCTACCGTGATATCTCCAACTGGGTTAATTAAATCTACTGAAACCGTGAGGACTCTTGAGTAGTCATTTTGCTTCGAGAAATATACTTTGGAAGTTTTTACCTTAGTTTCGAAAGTCTTATTGACGTCTATTGCCATTGCATCGTAATCAAACTCACAAACCTTATTATTTACAATCGCAAGTTGATGAGTTTTTCCATCGTTAGAACCGTAATGCAGTAAGAATTTAGCCGGTATCATCCATGGAAGCATCCAAGCCCCACCACGATCTAAATCTTGAAGCCAAATCTGGTTATTTTCTTTGGTTCCAACTGGTAATGCCCAGATTAATTTGCCGTCATAAACAATACCGGAAGCCTTTGATAGGTTTTTTGTGTTTAGTTTCTCAAAATCCCTTGAGATAGTTGCAGAGGATTTTGTGGTTGATAAAATGCTCTGAATGTTCGGCTGGGTTCCTGTTGTAAACACACCATTCTTAGATAAATAATGTAGGCTCTCCTGGTATTTAAGAACAGCGTTAGGAGCATCGGTACCTTCACGGCCATTTGCGTCCTGAACTTTAATGCTCGGGATTGGCACTCCACCAATCTCAATAGTGTCTGATAATAAGTGCTTCATGGAGCCAAAGCCATTAGTCCCCTGCAAGAAAATTGTAGGGACTGGGTCACCTTTACCGGTACGGAAGTCTACTACGGCGTTAGGGAGGTCTTTACCACCAGGTGCTACATCAATCCATCCACCACCAGAGTATGAAAAATTTAAGGAAGTTTTAGGGGTACCGCCATCATAATAGATGCGCCATGGATTTTTAATATCACCAAGTACATATACCGTACCGTTAATATTTGTGCCGCGTCTTCCCACAATACCTTCAGAAGTATCGGCTTCAGGAGCAGTTGTCCCAGGCTGTGCAAATAGTACACCGGTATCGGTAAACTTAAAGCTGCCACTACCGTCATTTGCGACATCTGCGAGATACTGCTCTTTTCCTACCTCATTTCCTACATAAATAATAAATCTCTGTACATTCGGGTCATTGCATTTCCATTCTAGTGTAATGGTTTGCTTTCCGGCTTCCCAGTTATTCCTCTCACGATCTACTTTCTGAGTCGTGAAATATACTGGCATAGTCTCGCCATAAGATTGAGCTGTGATGCCATATCTTAAGGCTACGCCACCTTCGGATAAGCCAGTTTTAGTAATTTTTAGATCTGTTGGTTGTGTTAATTTCTCAAATTTCTTCACGGTTTTAGTCGAGAAATCAAAGAAATGGGTTTTATTAATACCATTAAAAATGAGACATTTTTGATCGGTTTGGCAGAAGTTATATTCAGCATCAATCGCATCGCCTGTATATTCAATACCTTCCGCCTTTCTCCATCTATCTCCGTCTTTGGCGTAATAAACATACGCTTTTTGAGCTTTTGAATCACGCTGAACAGACAATAAATAGTTCACAGGCCAGCCATTTTCTACCGAGACTACCTCTGTGATTCCAATAATTTCATTTTCTGGTTGCACTCCATAGAGTTTAAGTCCAGGACGAGGCTCTGCTACGCCATCTTGGGTTAGCCAAACATTAAGGCTTTCATCCAGTCCATTAATTAGCCCACGGTTCTCGTCAAAAACGCTAACACGTCCACGGTTCCAGTTATCAAGTACTAGAGTAGATACCGATGGGGATTTTGTTGACTTAGGTGGATTAATCATCTCTTATTCCTCCATGGGTCCATATTCGCAATTCTAAGCCCTCTCTGGCGGTTTTTCATGCTTGTCATGGAATTTTGCGCAAGTGCGATAAGATTCCCATATTGACCAGCCTGTACGATGTCTGACCTAGCAATTTCGGCAGCTAACATATAAACCAGCCAGTTTGGGTTGTCTACAATAATATTGTCGTCGTCATTAGAAATCTCCTCGAGGTTCACGTAATATGGATAGGTGATTCTCCCACCAATAGCAGAGTCGATAAACTCTTTCTTGAAGTTAATAATTTTACCATCCGATGAAGCTGTGAAGATGTTTTTATTATTACTTCTAATAAATTCAGCCGCCGAAACAAGTTTAGGCATGACTGTATTGCCGCTAGGGAGAGTGACTGAGAGCGGGGAATAACTCAGGGGGTGTAGCACTAATTCACCGTCTAAATCATATTGAGTATCGGATGAAATAATAATAGTTTCTTCCCGCTCAAGGCTAGCCCAGCGTTCATTAGGGAGTACCAATGATTCTTCATACCAGTCTCTTTGCAGGTCATTAAGGATGCTGACATATTTACTATATGACGGCTCAGATCGCGATATGCTCTCGTCATCACCAGTGGCCATCTTGTAGGCTTTCTGGATAATCTTATCTATTTGCATCTCTACCTTTCTAAGAAAAATACTGACGACTTTCAGCTTTTTCTTGCTTTAAGTTCGCCAGTATTTAGGTAGAACAAATATTATTTATTAATTATATTCTATCACATTTATCGCTTATTTTTTGAAGAATTTAATCGTTTTATTGTCTGCGTATTAGCTTTAGTAGCGGCTTTACGATTAAAGCTGACTGAAGCCTTACTGCCACTAGACGACTTCAATGCTCCACGAATCAACGACATAGTGTCTATCTTATATAAAGGCGTACCTCCTCCACTTCTAGAGCCACTGCTTCGCCCTCTAATGGAGGTGCCAGATAGGCTAATATTTCCGGATCTATCTCTAAACTTATTTCGGCTGATAATTCCAGCCTTGACCAACGCATCACCATAAGCAAGCACATTATCGAGAACTTTGTCGCCATCTTCCGATGATTCGATAAGGTTACGAAAATCATCTTTTCCAAGACCATATAGGTCTCTAGTTTCTTTCGTGAAATCTTTGCCAACTTCGAGCTTCTTAAGTTTATTCTGTGCCTCTACTCTACTTTTACGGCTATATTCACCTTTTGCGGATTTCTCATCGTACTCTTTCTTAAATTCGTTATACTCGTAGTCATTTTCGGCATATAGCCTCTCACGACTAACCTGCTTCGTACCTTTCAATGCCTCTTCGATGTATTTGCCACTATTGAATCCTTGAAGTAGCCCAGCCTGCCTGTCACTTAGCCTATTTTTAACTTCGTCTCCGCGTTCTAATTTGCCAAACATACTACCAATCTGTTTGAAATCACTATCAATAGCATTTTTAACCTTTTCTTGGTCATCTTTGCTTAGATTGGTGAAGTTAGAGTTACCCTCAAGCTGTTTTTTGAGTTTTTCACCACTATCTACGGCCATTTTATATTGACTGTCTGCTCCGGCTGACCCAAATCTTCGATAAGCTCCTTCAGTAAAGATACGACCAATACCGCCACCATCTTTTTGATTATCCGGATTATCTGTTAAGACCTTCGCTAGATCCTTGCCAAGTCCACCACTCCAGTTTGAAATAAAGTTATCAATAATTGGCGCATCTACTCCTGTTAATCCAGACAAGAACCTAGCTGCACCGGTAGTATACTTAGCTCCTTTATCTTGTGGTAGTTTATTTTTATCGTAATCACTTACAATGTCTTGCTTAGTAAATGTATTAGTATTTGTAGCGGCTTCAATAAATGGCTTGATCGCAGTCGGCGTTAACTGATTCACTGGATTCTCTGTGTCTAATCCGGTGAATACTTCAAAGATATTGCTGGCCGTCTTAAGTAACGCGTCTGGGGAATCCTTAATATTGTTCATTGAGTCCGTGATAGGGTAGAGGAATTGAGGTATAGGAATTTTAACTAACCCGTCGATACGACCGGTTTCTGGATTATATTTAGCATCTTTATCAAAGAGGATTAGGTTGGTCTTTTTTTCGTAATCTGAAACTCGATTGTATAGTTCTTTCTTCTTCTCATCGGATTCACTAATACCTTTTGCTGCCATTGCGATACCAGCCCAGGCAGCTAGTGCTAACGCTGTTCTGGCCGGTCGCTTAACAAGTTGATTTGTCATTTGTCTTCCGCCTTGTACGCCAGCGTTTAGGAATGGGACGATCTTATTAATCACCATAATGGCCTCACCACCCCTAGAGAAGTTTAGGGTATTGTTACGTGCAGCCTGAGATTTTGCTGTGATGTCTCCGTTGGTTCCAAAGTATTGTTGTGCACGGGTGAAATATTCAGTTCTTCCGATTAGGTCATTAAGTGCGTCGATTGGATGTTTTAATCTATCTGCAGCTTTCTTGCTTAAATGGTGTTCTTTTTGGAGTTCGGCCATCAAATCACCCTGCTTATAGCCATAGGTTTGACGATATTCACTACCAATAATACCTTGACGACTGAGCTCAGCGCGGAGATTATCTGCTTTTTCACCAAATCCAAAGGTAGCTAATAATGCTTTTAGAGTACCCTTGATATTAGTCCCGATATTACCTGTAATAGTAGTTTGTAACTGGTCACGAATCAGGTTACTAGCTGCAAACACTGGGTTTAATGAGGTAGCACCACCACGAAGCGTCTTTGCTGGCATACTTAGGACATTAATGACTTTCTCAACTCCTTCTGGAAGCACACGGTTAAGTCGTTTCATCTCGCTCGCTACCATCTTTGGGACTTCGTATGAAACTTTTTTGCCATTTTCCATGAAATTCAATGTGTCA
>JABCPS020000053.1 GCA_013332955.2 Candidatus Saccharimonadota bacterium
AATCATGGCGGTCACCACCACTGCTAATACAGTTTCGGAAGCACCAGTGTGAGGGAGTTCCTTCGGTGTATTAGGAGTTTTTGGCTTATCTGCACAATCACGATGGACAGTGACTTTTACCTTGCTGTGAATCGTAGTGTCGAGCACCGCGATAGCTGAATTATTGTAAGTTACCGTGTCGCCACATGGGAAGATTTTTTCGTCTTCAGAGAATTTTACTTTGTAAGTAATGAAAGCTTCTTCACCGGCATTGTAATCACCGATATTAAAACCGTTCTTGAAGAGATTTTCTTTTTCAAAACCTGCTGAACGAGGAGTCTTTAAGAAAGTCGTACCAGGAACTGCAGTCATACCAGTACCGAGCAAGTCATAAGCAGAAACTCCGCGTTGAATTGTCGTACCAGTGTTTTTATAACGCAATTTAAAGTCAATGGTTTCACCTGGAGCTACCGTGATTTCCGTACGGTAATCATTCATATTTTCCTTAGAAGCCATTTTTTCACCAGTAAAACCAGCCTTATCAACTTTGATGCGGAAAGTTACATAACCGGCAAATTCATTACAACCAGGAATTACACCCCAGTAATTCTTTGTGTAGCCTAAAAATGTTCCACCATCTTTACCGAAGAGTGCGTCGTCATTCAAAGTTGAACCATTAAGTGAACCACTATTACTTAGTTTTGCAGAATTTGGCACATAACGCAAAGAAACATTCTCTTTAGAGTGTAAATAAGCAGTATCCCAAACTTCTTTTGGTGATGAATTTGAAGAAGAAATAGTTCCCTTCAAAATGGCTGCTGCACCCGGAGTAATACGATCACTAATCTTATCCATTCGCAAACGTACATTTTGAGCTACACCACGATGATCACCGTCATTCAACTTAGCCGAAGCATTGTTATGATAGTATACAAATACTTCATATTCTGAACCGGCTTCTACAGTAACATTATCGTCATATTTATCTTTAGTACCTGCCTTGCGTACACGCACAAAGTTAGCTTCATTACCAACTTCTGGGTTATCCGTCATCGAGTTAAAGGTGACGTGATCTGCTGGATTCTTCCAGGTATAAGTCGGCCTGGTTGGGCCCCAAGTAGCCTCTTCAGCATGCACTGGGGCTTGAATTTGACCAAGGCTGAACGCACCTGCGACCACAGCTCCAACTACTGGAAAGATACGGCGTGCAGAACTACGCATATCTTCCCATGTTTTTGTTTTTATGTTTATGTTCATCGATCTCCTTTCGATTAAGATCCTAAACTCATTTTAGACTATTTTTAGTTTTTGTACAATATATTTGTTCAATATTTCTTCTTCTCTATTGAGTACAATTATTGTTCAGAATTGGTATCAATATTTACCGTACGAGTTTGTCCAGATTCATGAGCAAGTTTATTATCACTAGTAGCACTTCTTACTGCATCAGCAATATCTACGTCTGTTAAGCTCTTATTCTCACCATGTGACCCCTGAACATCTTCACTTACAACCGGCTTCTCCTCTGCTAATACTGAGCGATTTTCTGCATCAGTTTGTTTTTCTGTAGCTACACCTTCTTGATGAACAATACCTTGGCTATTATCTTGGAAAGTCCAGGTAGTATTTGGATTAGAGTTTTGTTCAATACTCTCTTTCACCATCGCATCAAACTGGGCTTTATCTGTAATTTCACTGCCTGGAAGATTGGTCTGAGCGTTTCTTTCATCTTCACCTTTAAGATATTCAGATGCACTGTCCCTATTGGTATAATCCCGCTTACTAGCACCATCGTTAGCTGATGCCGTATTGGTCTTGCCTTCGCTCACATTATTTTCAGGAGTCTTTGGATTCTCCTTTGGAGTCGAAGGTGGGGTTTCGCTCTTCTGACCCGGCTCCTTATTTTTTACTTCAGTGTTTTTCGGAGTAACTATTGGAGTCGTTATATCCGTTTTATCTACAGTCTTAGTTACTTCCTTCTTCTCGGTCTTTAAGTATTGGAAGATTACCTGACCACATTTCACATTGATACCCAAAATCTTAATACTAGACATGATATTCATCACTTCACCATCCGAAGCATTCTTTTCAATTACACCCAGAGCTCTAAGTGAATTTTCCTTAAATCCATCACGAACATTCATATCCATGATATTTTCGCCATCTTTATTTTCGGCATAGACGAATTCTACGGCTTGATCTTTATGGAATACACCATCTTTATCAAGCGCCATATCTACCTGAAGATTACCTTCGCCACCATTATTTGAGGCGTAACCAGATTGGTAGGGCTCATTCATAATCGAACCAAGCTTCAAGGTTGAACCTTCAAGGAAGTTGGCAATTGTGTTATTGGCTTTTTCCTTAATCGCAACTTGTGCTTCTGCGTCTCCATGCTGAATCATATAAGTAATATCATTCACCGCAGTAGGAGAGTCAGCCATTTCAAATGCACCGAAGGAAGCACCAAGATAACTTGCCATATTAGGGTTTTCCATGGTATTCAAAATTTCTTTCATACCCTCAGCACCCAGAGCTTCACTTGAAGCTCCCTGCTCCTTAAGACTTTCTAAGCCAGAACGATCGACGAAAGTCATATCATTACCAGAGCGTCTCGAATCAGTAAAACCTGGGAATTCCGGATTAATATTATCATTCAATTCAATCTTAGTTTCATTACCATCCACCATAATATTGAAAGAATTTCCCTTAATCAAAGAGTCCACTTCACTACCAGTATCATGCTCTGCTAGAGCTTCCCCTACATTACCATCAGTGTCACCATTGTTATCCATGCTTTTTTCGACAGCAGTATTATTGGCATTAAATTTATTACCACCATGAGCCGCAAGAGCAACGAGCGCGCCAATCCCAGCAATCAACGCAAATCGTTTGATTCCCTCACTGTGTTTCTTAATTTTCTCAATAACACCAGCGACAATACCTTTTTTCTTCTCAGTCTCGGAATTCTCTTTTTCAGAATTCTCGATTTCAGCATCCTCAGTATCCGATTCTTTTGTCTCGGATTTTTCACTAGGTTCCTCAGTTTTATTACTATTAGAATCTATAGCCTCGGTCTTACTATTACCATTCTTCTGCTCTTCAAGTATTTTCTGAAGCTGCTCTAATTGATCTTTTGGAAGCATTTTCTGAAGCTGCTCTAATTGATCTTTTGGTAATTTTTGCATCCAAATCTGATTATCAGCGTCAAGTAGTACTGGACCACCAGTTTTTTCCATTTCAGCGATCTTTTCCGCACTTATACCACCAAAATCAACATTGTCTTTTTTGTCTTTCGACAATTCTATTTGATTTTCATTTTTTAACTCTTCACCAGGAACAATTGCTGGAGGAAATTCTACAGTTTGTTTCGATTCATTTTCTGCAACTTCTTCGATTTTATCTTCTGCTTTATCTTTTTCGGAAGTTTCTTCCACGTCAGTAATCCTAGCAGCTACTTCACCCATCTTATCTTTTACGGTTGGCTCAAACTTTTCAACCGTATCTTCACCGGTCAGCACATTAAACTTACTGAGGAATGATCCTTCCACGCCGCTCATTTGTTCGCCCTTTTGAATCTTTTTGTATTGATTCTGTGCAAAATCAAAAGCGATTTCTTTCTTATCAGCATTCTTGATTTCATTCATCTTAGCTTCAGCTGCCGCAGAAGCACCCCAAGCCGCATCAATCTTTTGATAATCTTCAAAAGTTAATTTTCTACCACCAGCTTTCAATTCACGAGTTAATTTAATTGCTTCCTCATCGAGTTTATTAAATTTCTCCGTAGCAGCATCAAGCGCTTCATTTGAGTTTTTCTTATCTTCCGCTGAAAAAGCCTTCGCTAAAAAGTCTTTCTCTGCAAGATTAGCCTGCATCTTGTAAACTTTTTCCTTGTAGCGAAAATCATTTACACCGAGATTTGCGTCATTCTCTCTGCGCTCTTTTATCATATCGAGGCCTTTTTTCGCCAAAGCTTTCTTTTGTTCCATTTCTTGATATTCTGGAGTAGCCTGAATTTTAGCCTCAAAATCACTAATCTGATCGAGAGTTCGCTTCATCAAATTTTCCATTGGCGCAAAACTGCCGTCACCACCATCACGCATATAATCTAATGCGTTCTTCTCTTGCTTGTTTAAGTTATCCTTATACTCACGAATCTCTTTCTCATTCATAAGACCAAGACCAGCTTGCATTTTCAAGAAAGTGTCAGTTTCAAGTTTAATTTGATCAAATTGATGACGAAGCTCTAACTTGCGATCACTCTCGCCCCTATCAACATTTTCCCCATTCGTTTCCTTAAAATTGTTCATTCTAAATTGCGAAAGTTGCGCAACGCGTGCATCATGCTGATCCTTGTAGTATTGTTCCTTAGCTGAAAGATTGTTATTATCCCTGCTTGGTGTAAAATTCATATTCTTAGGGCCCATTATGCCTCCTCCTTAGCATTCTTTAAGTAATTTTCCTTAAACTCGTCCAATGCCTTTTCGGTTACCGACTGTACATCAATACCTGATTCTTGGATAATCTTCTGGACCTCGTTAAAATCTGGTTCAGCAGCATCAAAAAGCTCTGAAATCTTATCTACCAAATAATCGGGTAAATTCATCAAGATTTCGCTCAAGATAGCTTCTTGCATCTTCATCTTTAAATCTTCACGCAAACGATCATTCACGCGGACCCCCGCTTCACTCATCATTTTTTCGATGTATTGATTCATCAATTCATCTTGCGCTTTTAAATTGACACCATGAAAATCAGACTGGATCTGTCCAGCCTCCGGTGAAAAAGTATTCATATCAGTCATGTGGAGACCTTTCTTTTTTATTTTGAAATATGACCTTATGCCATAAAGATAACGCTTATTTATCAGATTGTCAATAATATTTTTGTTCAATTTTACCTTAACTTATAGAGGCATAATTGAACACTTATTTTTCTATTTTGAACACAATTTTTATGTTTTATGCTCTTAACAAAAAAATAGTCGCCAAAAAAACGACTATTTTCTAAAATCAGGAACAAGTTTCTAGCTAACCTAGCTAATCATCGAGGAGATTTTACCGAGCTTAGCGGTAATTCTTGCGCGTACCTCTTGGCTGACTTGTCTTTTTGATACGTAATTAGTTTCATCATCAAAGAATTCAAACGTCATTCTCTATCTTCCTTTGCTCTTAAATTTTTATTTTTGTTTTGATTTATGATCTTCGTTACATTAATAATATCACAAATTTTACATTTGCAAGTAATTTTTCCAAATTTTATAAAAATATTATTAACTCCCGATTTTCATCTGATAAAATTGAACAATTATTTTAATAAAATGAACAATTTTATCGTTTTTTAATCTTTTATCTGAGCGATGGATAGTTAAATAACTTTTTTATTCATCTATCCATCCCCTCCACTTTTTCTTGATCGGTCAATGCTTGTTTATTAGTGTTTCATTGACTTCTCGTCTATTCAAATCTTTTTCCTTATTTATGTTAATAATTCTAGGTTTACTTACTTTTTCTCGTCTTCGCATATTCGAAGACTTTTTTACATATTTGATTTCCTGTTTATTTTTCTTTGAGTTAGCTTATTTTACATTTTTTGTTTTTATTGTCTAACTTGTTTTAAGTCTAACATAAACTACTATTTTTGTCAATACTGTTTATGCTTTAACAGAGATAGTTTCATCAAAAAGCTCCGTATTTTCCTACGGAGCTTCCTATCAAGTCACTTATCGTAGAGCCCTATATCTACATACCTTCTATGTAGGACTGACCCTCTCGCTTAGATCTTTTCTAAAGAAATCGCTACATTCTCACCCTGGACTTTGACGATTTCGTCGTAAGCGAAGTTCCCCTCATTCACTAGTTCTTCCGCCAAGACCTCATTCATCAGCATTTCACGGTAAGTTTCCGGCACTTCCATCGAAACCATCAACTTAATTCGATCATCGACGTTCAGTCCAGCTTTCTTACGTGCGGCCTGTACGAAACGAATCAATTCACGAATCTTGCCTTCTTCCAGCAGTTCCGGCGTCAAAGTTTTATCGAGCGCCAAAACCTCACCATGTTCGACCGACTTCACATTTACTTCTTCCATAATAATCTGCTCATAGAAGTCATCCAGTTTTTCACCAGCATAAACCAGCTTCGCTAATGGCTGACGTACCTTAATTTGTGCTTCAGTTTCGGTTTTCTTCATTCTTTCTGCTAGACCAGCCGTAATAATCTCACGCGTCTTTGCCATCTGGGTAAGCACAGCCTCATCAATCACGCCAGCTTCTGGCCAATCCAAAAGATGCACTGATTCTGGAATTTCCGAATTCACCACACCAGCACCAGTCATCTTCTGGTAAAGCTCTTCGGCGAGGAATGGCGTAAATGGTGCCAAAATCTTCGCTAGATAAATCAACACATAGTAAAGCGTCGAATAGGCTTCCAACTTATCCTGGTCATCTTCCGATTTCCAGAAACGCCTACGTGACCTACGCACAAACCAGTTCGACATATCGTCAATAAATTCCAAAACCGAAGAAAGTGCCGCTGGAATATTATAAGCCTCCATACCTTCCGTAATTTGATTACGCACCTGATGTACTCTTGAAACCAACCAAATATCTAGCGGGTTCACGAATTCACTCACCGCCATCGCCTGATCCGAATCAAAACCATCGACTTCTGCATACATCGTAAAGAAGTCAAACACATTCCAAATCATCGATAGCTTTCTCGCCACATCCGACACATCTTTATCAATCAATGCAAAATCCTCTCCCGCCAGCACCGGCGAAGAAAGCATCAAGAAACGCAAGGAGTCCGCTGAATATTGGTCCATCAAAAGATTCGGATCGGTGTAATTCCCTAGTGATTTCGACATCTTGCGACCATCATTACCCGCCAAGGTACCAGTAGTAATCACATTTTTATAAGCAATATCTGAAAATAGCGCCGTATTCACCACGTGTACATAATAGAACCACGCGCGCACTTGGCCCACATATTCCACGATGAAGTCAGCCGGGTAATTCTTTTCAAATTTTTCCCGATTTTCGAATGGATAATGCAACTGCGCAAATGGCATTGAACCCGATTCAAACCAACAGTCTAACACCTTATCGATGCGCGTAAAATGCTCCCCGTCGATCTCAAATTCAATCTCATCCACCCAAGGACGGTGATAATCTTCCAGTCTCACACCTGAAAGTTCATAAAGTTCGTCATAAGAACCCACCACCTTCACGCTTCCCTTGTCACCCTTCCAAACTGGCATTGCCGTGGCAAAGAAACGATCGCGTGATAAATTCCAATCCGGCGCCGCTTCGATATTCTTTTCGAAACGACCATGCTTCAAATATTCTGGGAACCAATTAATTTTTTCATTTTCTTCGATTAACATGGTTTTTGAATCAGTCACATTGAAGAACCAGCTTGGAAATGCTCGGTAAATAATACGTTGTTTTGAGCGTGGATTGAATGGATATTCGTGTTTAATATATTTAATACGATAAACAATCCCCTTTTCAAGAAGCATCTTAGCAATAATTTTATTCGCCGCCCAAAGTTCAATACCGTTTTCATCGGTTTTACGTACACCAAGGTCCATCAACCATTTTTCAACTGGCTCCACGTAATAACCCTGTTCATCCAAAAGATCCACAAAGTCCACTTCGTGTGCCAAAGCCAAATCATAGTCCACCTCGCCATAAGCTGGAGCGATATGCACGATGCCCGTACCATCTTCATCCGAAACATATTCTGCAGTCAGTACGTGATAAGTATCTTTTTTACGTTCCTCGCGTGAGAAATTCTCCATCAAAGGCTGATATTCCAGGCCCACTAATTCTGCGCCCGAAAGTTCCTTCAGAAGTTCATATTCCCCTTCAAAAACTTCTGCCGCCGTCTTCACTAGTGTTATGATTTTCTCTTCACCCACCTGGTACAAACCATAAGTCAATTTTTCATTTACCGCTAGAGCCAAGTTCGCTGGCAAAGTCCAAGGCGTGGTCGTCCAAGCTAGTAGATACGCTCCCTGAAGTTCACCCTCACTCACTACCTTAAATTTTACAAACACCGATGGATCCGTCACTTCTTGATAAGCATCGTTGTCCATCGTCACTTCGGCCTTCGAAACCGGCGTCGAGAATTTGGTGTCATACATCAAAACCTTGCGGCCCTCGAAAATCAAGCCCTTTTCATACAAGGTTTTAAACGCCCACCAAACCGATTCCATATAGTTCTTGTCCATCGTACGATAAGCGCCACGAAAATCTACCCAACGACCAATACGCTCAATTGTCGATTCCCAAGCTTCCGAATTTGCCACCATCGAAGCCTTAGCTTTCTCGATATAGGTCGCTAGTGGCCACTTCGTACCAATCTCGCGACGATCGGTAATGCCTAATTGTTTCTCGACAAAATTCTCTGCCGGCAACCCGTGACAGTCCCAACCCCAACGACGCTCCACGCGTTTCCCGCGCATCGTCCAAAACCTTGGCACCGCATCCTTCGTCACCGAAGAAAGCAAGGTTCCATGGTGTGGCATACCGGTAATAAACGGAGGTCCATCATAAAACACATACGAATTATCAATATCACGTTGTTCAATCGATTTTTCAAAAGTCTGATTTTTCTTCCAAAATTCAATCAAAGTTTTTTCGTATTCTAAAGCTCGTCTTCTTGTATTTGCTTGATATTTCATATTCCCTCTTTCTAATCCGTTTCCTCTATATTTTTCAAAATTTTCGTATATATTCCGTTCGGTTCATCCATGGTAGTTTCAATAATTTCTTCGCGGAATAATTCGTAAATATTTCCCTCAATTTTGTCGTCAAAGTACAATTTTAAATCGTATAATCTGCGTAAATGTTCTCCTGCGCGTCGAATATTATGTCGAATCAAGATATCCGAAAAGCGGTCCGAAATCGTCATAATCCCCGTATGATGACACATATTGTCACAAAGCTGAATCAATCTATCATAATCATCAATTTTCACACGCAACATATATTCTTGTGTCATGCGAATCGTATCCTCGTCCATCCCCTCCCAAAATTCGTCACGGTTCAAAGTCGGAAAACCGTAATAAGTGTGGGTCATCGAAATTCGCGCTGGAATCTCGAGTCCCTTTTCCATCAAAATTTCATAACCAAAAATCGGGTGCTTCAGCCCTGCATGTTTCATTTTTACCCGACCAATATCATGCAGCAAACCCACTACATAAGCCATATCTGGGTCAAGCTGATCTTTTTTCATGGCACGTGCAATCGTCTCTGCTGCTCTCGCCGTACTCCTAGAGTGCTGCTCCCAGTAGATTTTATATCCAGGCTGCGTCTTGCCCCAGGCAAAAATTGCCTCTGCTTGTTCCCTGATTTTACTCATCCCCTTAATTATACAACAAAAATCTAGACTTCGCTAAAAGCCAAGCGCCCCCAATCAAAGCTACCCCCCCATTCTTCATGAATCCCCCCTCTCATATCGCTGATTTTAGACTTCGCGAATCACGTACTTCACTTCGGAAATTTGTGGTAATGGTCTACCCGTCCACTTTTTTATCACCATCCCATCATCTTGCAAAACCAAAACTGTCGGGTATTGCACAATATCTCTCGCTCTCGCAAACATTTCCCCATCAATCGTCTCCGGATCAATCAATTCCACCTCTTTTCGCGCCTCATATTCGAAGTCTCGTTTCCACATCTCGGCTTCTGAAGCAAATTCCGAATGTTGTTTTACCACTATTACTACACGCATTCTTTTTTCTTCTTTCTTTGTTCCCTAATAATACTTTCAAATTCATCCAAAGTCTTAAACTGCAAAAATACACTGGCAAATCGCACGTAGGCTACCTCATTTTTCTCTGCCAAAACATCCAAAATCGCCTGACCAATCTCATGCGACTCCACTTCGTCGCGGTCCAGAGCATACATTTTCGCCGTCACTGAGTTTACTACGTCCTCAATTTCAAATTCCGAATTAAAAAACTTACCCACACTGCGTTTTACTGCCCCACGCAACTTATCTCGATCAAAAACCTCTCGATTTCCACTACGTTTTTTCACTGTCAACGTTGGTAGCTCGATGCGCTCGTAAGTCGTAAAGCGATAACCATCTTTTGTCACTCGCCTGCGACGAATCATCTGGCCATCCGTAGTTTCCCGGCTTTCCAGCACTTTACTATCGCCAATGCCAATATTTATATTCATTATAATTTCTATCTAAAATGACTGGGCTAGCCAGTCATTTCGATTTGTTAAGTTATTTTTTGTTGCGGAATCTTGCACGAAGTGAAGGTGGTACATCTAAATCTTCTTCTTCGTCTTTTTTACCGATGCGTTCCCAAATATTTTCTTTTGGGGTAGCCGTGAAATCATTTTGGAATTCATTGGTTGAAGCAGTAGAATGGTCGAAACTACTAATTGGCGCCGCTACTGGCTCGCTAGCCTGTGACTTCATCGCTTCCACGCGTTCCATCACTTCCGCATTACGACGAGCTTCTTCTTCCTCGGCACGCTTTTGACGGTAATAATCCGAATCAAAACCAGTTGCTACCACGGTAATTACGATTTCATCTTGCAATTCTGGGCGAATTGAAGCACCGAAGATAATATTAGCATCTGGAGAAACTGCACCAGTGATTTCCTCTGCTGCTTCTTGGATTTCTGACATTGACATATCATAGCCACCAGCTACCGAGAAGAGTACGCCACGAGCCCCGTCAATTTTCACTTCAATCAGAGGTGATTCAATAGCCTGTTGTGCAGCTAATTTAGCACGGTTTTCACCAGAAGCCCGGCCAATACCCATCAAAGCAGAACCCGCGTTCTTCATAATCGCCTTCACGTCTGCGAAGTCTAAGTTAATTAGTGCGTGTTCAGTAATTAATTCTGAAATACCCTGTACACCCTGACGCAAAACATCATCTGCAATCTTAAAAGTTTCGAGTAGTGGAGTGCGCGGGTCAATCGTTTGTAATAAGCGATCGTTAGGAATGGTAATCAGAGCATCGACTTCCTTGGCTAATTTTTCAATTGCAAAATCTGCATTTTTCTTACGCTGTGCACCTTCGAAGGTGAATGGCTTAGTCACCACCCCAACGGTCAAAATATCTTGTTTTTTAGCTTCCTGAGCCACTACTGGACCAGCACCAGAACCGGTACCACCACCAGCACCCAGAGTAATGAACACCATATCGGCATCCTTAATAGCTTCACAGATGTTGTCACGGCTTTCTTCCGCGGCGGTTTGACCCTTTTCTTGATCACCACCGGCACCAAGACCTTGGCCGATGTGAACTTTCACGTCTGCATTTGAGTGATGTAGAGCCTGGGCATCAGTATTTACTGCAATAAACTCAACACCGGAAAGTCCAACTTCCTTCATGCGATTTACCGCAGAACCGCCAGCTCCACCGACACCGACTACTTTAATCGTCGCTTTGCTTTCCACCTCTGTTGGTTTTATTTCTGGCATCTTTGTTCCTCACTTTTAACTATAGAATACTTCTATATTAACACATTTCTAGCCAGAATAAGAGATTTTTATCTTCCGCCGCCAAATAATTTACTGAGGAAGCCCACCGGCTTTTCTTCCACACGCGTTTCCTGCTCACGCATATCATCATTCATCATCAAAGCTAGACCAATCGCCACCGCGAAACGAGGCTTCTTAGTTTCATTATCAATATGAGTCACATCCATTAGCGGCAAACCAATCCTGGTAGCCACTTCCATATGTTCCCTGGCAAAACGTTCAATTCCACGCATTTCTGCGCCCCCACCCGTCAAAACTACGCCTTCTGGCAATTTCTTTTCGTAACCCGCAATGGCAATTTCTTTCTTCACGTGCTCAAAAATATCAATCAAACGGTCCTCTACGATTCGATTCACCATCGTCTTCGTAAAGCTAATCGATTCATCGCCAAAACGCATCGTCATCGGCTTATCATTATCAATTAGTTCCGCCGTCACATATTTCATCTTAATTTCTTCCGCAATCTCCGTGCTGACCGCCAAACTAATCGCAATATCATTCGTAATATGGTTCGCACCGATATTAATCACCCCAAAATATTGCAAGAAACCTTCCATGAAAATCGCCACCGAAGTCGTCGCCGCCCCCATTTCGACTACTGCTACGCCATTCTCTTTTTGGCTCTCGAGTAGTACTGCGCGCCCCGCAGCTACCGCCGTTGGGACCAATTTCAAAGCATTGATATTTAAGGTGTTAGCCACCTCTTTCAAGTTCATACAAACTGGCAAAAGTGCCGAAACCACATTCGCTTGCATTTCTAGCTTCACCCCGCGCATGCCGATTGGATTCCTAATTCCACCCTGACCAGCAATCGCATATTCTACCGGAATTACGTCAAGTAGTGCGCGATTATCTGGCACAATACCTGATACTGCAAATTCTTTTAAGCGCGCCACGTCCGCCTCGGTAATTTCCGAACCGGTAATCGAGATACCACCCTGTGTTGGCGCTGTACCGACATTCGAACCATTAATTGAAAGATAAGCATCCGCCAAATTCATCCCAATCATTCGGTCAATTTCGATAGAAGCCGTCTCGAGCGCATGCACCGCATTGCGTAAATTCGTCACCACACCCTTACTCATCCCCCCATTTTGTGGCGACTCAATCTTACCCACTACGGTAATCTGACCATTCATCTCACTGAGGACTACTTCGCGAATATTTTGCGTCCCCATATCGATGCCAAAACTAAACTTTGGTGTTTGCTCGTTCATATATTTTCATTATAACATAAACATTTTCCAGTCTATAACAAAAAATCTGACGACCCGCGCCAGATTTTTCTAAATCTACTGACATTTATACCAAATTTCCTGAACCTGCTAACAACCCGCGCCAGATTTTCCTTTTTAATTACTTTCTTAAAAGCAATTCCCACCCCTATCTCACTAAACTTTTTCAAACTCACCCTTTTGGACAGTTCGGCAAAGTCAAAACTTCGTAGCCATCTTCGGTCACCAGGATCGTATGTTCACAGTGACAGCCAATCGAACCGTCTGATAGCACCACATTCCAGCCACTCTCTGGATCCACATGATTATAAGGTTTGCCTAGAGACGACATTGGTTCAATACAAAGTGTATCTCCTGGCTTCAAAACGTATCCGCGCCCACGTTTGCCGTAATTTGGCACTTCTGGCTCCATATGCATCGATTTACCGATAAAATGACCGACATAATTTTCAATCACCCCAAGGTGCCCCGCACGTAACACTTTCTCCACCGCATAGCCGATATCACCCAAATGCACCCCTGGCGCCACTGTCTCGATTCCCGCCCAAAGCGCCTTTTCAGTGGTTTTAATCATCTGTTTTACTGCTGGATTAGCCTTACCGACCACCGTAGTAAATGCTGCATCCGTATGGTAACCCTTGTATCCAATCACCAAATCAAAAGAGACCTTATCACCATCTTCCAGCGCATAATCAGTATTCGGCGCACCATGCACTAATTCGTCATTCACCGAAATGCAAATCGATCCCGGAAATTTCTCTTCTAATTCATCATAAGAAACCGTCGCCCCTCGCGCCACAATCTGCTTCCTTACCCAGGCATCCAGCTCACGCTTAGTCATTCCCACTGCGACATACTCGCGCAAATCTCGCAAAATCTCCCCCAAAATCTTACCGCCTTCGCGCATTGCTTCAATTTTTGCTTTATCCATAATTAATATTATACTACTCTTTTATACCCCTGTTAATATTTCTGTCAACTAACGCCAAACTTCTAATTTACTTTTAACCTACACCAATAGTTCTGACATTTTTCCGTCTCAACTAGCGCCAAAATCCTCTGATTGACCGTTTTTCGTCACCAAAGACAAAATCCTTTGGTTCACCGTTTTTTCGTCACCATTTCCGTCCACTTCATAGACTTTTAGGCCTTTTTCTTTCATTTTGGCTAAAAACGGCACACTTTTTTCTCGGTAATAATTAATTTTGCGCTGCCAAACCGCCAGATTATCATCTTCTCGCCCTCTTAAGCTCAATCTGCGATAAAGCTCTGTCTCATCCACTCGAATATCTACCACGAATTCAACTTCTTGAAAAATTCCGGTTTTCTCCAACATTTCTACCTGCTCAACGCTTCCCGGCTGACCATCAAATACCACATCTTTACCCGATTTTATTTCCCGGTACATATTCTCCGTCAAAAGAGCCACCAAAAGTTCTTCTGGTATCATCGCCCCCGTCTGGGTATATTCTTCAAACCGCTTCGAGTCGCGAATCAATTGCCCCGCTGAAAGCCAGGTTCGCCCCAATTCCGCCGCCAACATTTTTCCCTGCGTCGATTTTCCCGCCCCCGCCGGACCGTAAACCATAATCATTTTCTACGTGCCTTTCTCTGTTATTTCATTTTTACAAAAATCACAGAGTCAACTCTATGATTTTACTTTCCAATATTAAAATTACGATTCCGACCTTATAATTACGATTTCGACCTTATAACTTCATTTTTCATCATCAAAAGCGCTCTCTCATAGACTTCTTCCGGCGTCCCCATACCATCAAGCACCAAAAATCCTACCCCACTGCCAAGTAGCGGAGCAATAATCTTATCTCTGTTATCTTGGTAAATTTTCCAACGTTCTTCAAAAATTTCCGGCGAATCCTGCTCCCGACCCCTTAAAGCGATACGTTTTTCCACCTCAGCTTTTGGCACATCCACCTCTATGATGTAGTCGATTTTTATCCCCTGAGACAACAAAATATCCACTTGACTTGCCGTTCTCGGATAACCATCAATAATTGCATTTTCCGCAGTTTCTAATCTCGAAAAAATCAAATTTGACACCATATGGTCATCAAACAATTGTGCCGTCGCTAATTTTTCTTGTACCCACGGCTCCTTGCTTTCTCTGAGAATCGCTCCGCCAGAAATCCACTCCCAGCCTAGCTCTTCCGCTAATCTTTTACCTAAAGTGCTTTTGCCGCTTCCCGGCCCGCCTAAAAATATTACATTCATTATTTTAAGTATACCATTAACTAACATCAAAAAACCCTCATCTGCGAGGGTTTTTAGTTATTTTAAGCCAAGTTTAATTCGTTCGGTTTTTTCTGCTTTGCGAATTTCACGCAAAATTGCCTTACGACGACGCTCTCTCTTGGAAATAGGCTTAGAGAAACGTAATTGTGATTTTGCTAGTGGCATAATTCCACTCTGTAAAACCTTACGATTAAAACGACGAATAATATTCTCGTTAGCCTCACCCTGGTCTTTTCTAGTTACTTTTATTGACATATAGCAGGATTATACCAGAGAGCCGCAGATTTTTCAATATCTAATCACCGGGATCGCTCTTTTTAATTTGCAGCAACCGACTTTCCACGGTTTTTCGTCCCCGCCACTCATTGAGTACTAAATTTATGTGCACATTATAAGTAGCATCCTTGTCCAAATTAAACCACTCTTCCCGCGCATTAAACACCAAAGCCTTGAACAAATTTCCGTCTTTTTCCAGAGTAAATTTCAGATGTTTCTTCTCCGCACCCAGTGTCTCCACGAACTTAATTTTTGTATTCAAAAGCTCGAAAATTGGCTCCGTGTTTCCCTGCCCAAATGGCTGAAGTACTGACATCTCTTCATATAAATCCACATCCAGTTCCGCCAAGTTATCCACCCGAATATCTTCCGCTACCTCCAGATATTTTTCTTGTTCAGTTAAATTCAGACTCTGATAATATTGGTTTACCGCCTCCGTAAAGCGTCCTAAATCTTCTTTTTTTAATTTCACCCCACAGGCCGCCGCATGACCGCCTCCACCGATCAAAATCTCATTTACCGCTTTAATCGCATCCGCTAAATTAAAATCTCCAAATGACCGCCCAGACCCCTTATAAATCCCCTCAGTCTCTCCCAAAACAAAGGCTGGTCTATGGTATTTTTCTACCAATCTCCCCGCAATGATTCCTAGCACTCCCTCATGCCAATTGCCAGCCGCCACAATTACCGGCTTCTCATCTACCAAAATCTCCTCCAGTGCCGCTCGCTGCGCGGTTCGCCTCTCGCCATTTAGTCGATTAAGCTCCTCCGCCAACATCGCCGCTTCCGCTCGCTCCTTCGACATCAAAAGCTTCAGCGAAATCTCCGCTGACTCCATACGTCCACCTGCATTTAGTCTTGGCCCAATTTGGAAACCAATCGCCTCTGAATCAATTTTTTGTACACCCGCCACGTGCATCAATTCTAAAAGCCCCACACGCTTAGTTTTCTGCAAAATAATCAAACCAAAATAGGCTAGTTCTCGATTAATCTGATTCATTGCCATCGAATCACAAATCGTCCCAATTAGCACTAAATCTAAATACCATTTTTCCTGATTCTGTGGAATCATCCCCTCGAGGACCAACGCTTGCATCACCATAAAAGCTACCCCCGCCCCACAGATTTCTCGGAGCCCCCTCTTCTCTAAATCAGCCTCATCTTCACCATATCGTTTTGGATTCACCACTGCAAGCGCTCGCTCCGGCACTCCGCTCATTAGTTCATGATGGTCGGTTACGATTGTATCAATTTTGTGTTCAGCTAATTTCTGAATCACTTCCGCATTATTACTACCGCAGTCTACCGTCACTACCAAACCTACCCTAAGTTCCACAGCTTTTTCTAAGCACCTTTCACTCATTCCGTAACCATCAATAAAACGATCAGGCAACATTACTTCTACGCGCTTCACCCCCGCAAGTTTCAAAGCTTCGCACATAATCGTGCTCGCCGTTACCCCATCCACGTCGTAATCCCCATAGACCAATACCGCTTCGCCCCCATCTATCGCCGCCTTAATTCGCGCCACCGCCACCTCAATATCTGGCAGCTTCTTTGCGTGTTCCAAGCTATATTTTGGCCGCAAAAATTCTTCCGTTACGCCCCTTTTAGCCAAAATTTCCTCAAAAATCTTCGACATACTTCAAAAATTATTGAATTGTCTTCGTTACTTTTTGATTTGGTGACATTTGCTGACTCTTAATTACAATCGTCTGCAATTCTTTCAAGATTGGATATTGTTTATTTGTCTGATAAATAGTCGTGTTACCCTTTTTCGAAGTCACCAAAAAATTCGCTTTTTCCAGCCTCTTTAGTTCCCTTTGAATATTACCCGCATCCTCGTGAATCAATTTCGCCAGCCCCCTAACGTGAACCTTAAAGTCCGGATATTTGGCAAAAACTACTAAAATCTTCCGGCGAACCCGAGATGTGATAAAAACATCTAACATTTACCTCTTTCCTTTCTTAAAGTATATCATAAATGCTAAAATATACTTGATGTACTATGAGGTAATTCCCACCACCACTTTCAAAAAATCCCCTCTCTTTTCTGATGGCCTCCTCACCTATTCTTTTGACCAAAATCTCGCCCCAGGCACTATTGTTTCTATTCCTCTCGGCAAGAAAACCGCTCTCGGTATTATTTATCGAAAAACCACCGCTCCCACTGATCAAAATTTCATTATCAAAACGATTAATAAAATTGTTCACCCCATTCCCCTGCCAAACCATCTCTTAAAAAGCCTAGTCTGGCTCTCCTCTTACTATCTAAATCCGGTTGCCAAAACCGCCAACCTTTTTCTTCCTCTCGGCATTGAGAAAAATCGTCGCAAAAAATCTTCCATTACCACTGCCACTACCGCCACCACCACAAATACCACGCCTACTGCCACCACTGGCAAACAAATCCCCCTAAACTCCGCTCAAAAACAAGCCCTCGCCGAACTACATAAAATCAAAACTCACACTAAACTGCTTCACGGCATTACGGGTTCCGGTAAAACCAATATCTATCTCAAGCTCGCCCAGCAAATTTTTAATTCCAACCAATCCACCATCCTCCTCGTCCCCGAAATCTCTCTCACCCCTCAGCTTGTCGGTCGTTTTCAAGAACATTTTGGCACTCAAGTAATTTCTCTTCATTCCAAGCTCACTGAAGCCGAACGTCACCTTATCTGGCAACGTATCCACGAAGCCGATCAGTCCACGCCTTTTGTCATAATTGGTCCACGCTCCGCTCTTTTTTCACCCCTCAAAAACCTTGGACTTATTATTATCGATGAAGCCCATGAGCCTAGTTTCTATCAAGACACTTCGCCTCGCTATCATGCGCTCCGTCTCGCCAGTTTTATGGCTCAAACCTTAAAAATCGATTGTCTCCTCGGCACTGCTACTCCACGCGTTGAGGATTATTTCCTAGCACAAAAGAATCATGCCTACGTCGCCCTCTCCGAAAAGGCTAAATCCATCACCAGTCAAACCAAAATTAACCTCATTGATCTCAAAGATCGCGCCCTTTTCACGCGTAACCGCTATTTTTCTGACGCGCTACTCCAAGATATCGAAAATAATCTCAAACAGCACAAGCAAACCCTGCTTTTTCATAATCGTCGCGGCTCTGCCCCGCTCACGCTCTGTGAACACTGTGGTTACCAAGTCCTCTGCCCTAACTGTCTTCTTCCACTCACCCTTCATAATGACTCCTATCAGCTGATTTGTCACACCTGCGGCCATCATGAACCGGTCCCTTCCACCTGTCCGGTTTGCCATCACGGTTCCCTCATCCATAAAGGTTTCGGCACCAAACTCCTCGAATCAGAACTCAAAAAACTCTTTAAATCTGCTCGCATCGCTCGCTTTGACGCCGACAATACTACCGCCGATTCGCTCATCCAAAATTTCGAAGCCGTCAAAAACGGTGATGTTGATATTATTATTGGCACTCAAACCATCGCCAAAGGCCTCGATTTACCCTTATTAAACACCGTCGGAATCGTCCAAGCTGATACCAACCTCAACCTACCCGACTACGCCGCCGAGGAACGCACCTTCCAGCTCATTACCCAGGTCATCGGTCGCGTCGGACGCGGTCACACCGATGTTAATCATGTTTTCCTCCAAACTTTTCAGCCCGAACATCCAGTCATTCTTGCTGCTAAATCTCTTGATTACGCCAAGTTCGTCGATTATCTCCTCAAAAAACGCCAGCTTTCCCATTTACCGCCCTTTTTCTACCTACTCCGTATCTCTATTGTTAAGAAAACCGAAGATCTTGCTATTAAAAAGATCATGGAGCTCCATCGTGCGCTCAAAAAATTCCCCGACGTTTATCTTTCAGCGCCTACACCCTCCTTTCATGAATACACCCCCAGTGGCTATTCTTGGCAAATCATCGTCAAAGCCAAAAAACGCGACTCACTCACTCGCCTCATCGAGTCACTTGACCAATATCCCGAAATTCGCTTTGCTATCGACCCGCCAAGCCTGATTTAATCTACTAAGCCTAACCTACTCCGCTTGAACCTAATTCGACCCGCCAAGCCTGGTTCAACACCTCAAGCTAAATTTAATTCCTTTAATTTCTAGGTGATATTTTCTGCGCCCACCACGGCGCCCTTATCAAAACTTAAATGGAGGAAGAATAGTATATTTGAAATTATGATTATAAAAATCTAGGATACTTTTTTGGTCATATGTGTTGAGAGATAGTTCTAATTATAGTATGGGAGTTTAATATAATTCTTTCTTCCTCCATCCAAGCCTTGCCTTTTGGCGTCTATTTCGTTTTCTTTTTGTCCTTTCGTTTTATTAATTGTGATTATTTAGCTTCATTATAAGACTTCCATTTTTTAGAAAACCTCTCTCCCTACCAGACCCCTAGTCTATCTCTACCGCACCAGAGTAAAAGTTAACTCTAAGATGTCCATAAATCGCCCTTGAAACGCCCCAAAAACCCGACAAATTAACTTCAAAATTATTCCAACAGCATCAAAAAAATGTCTCAACTCCTCACTATATATTGCTTAAGCTTTATAAAAACCCAAAATCGGTTATAATATTAAAATATGAAAATTATTGAATCTCCTGACCCAAGACTTCGCCAAAAGTCTCAGAAGGTCAACTATGTTACTGATGAAATTAAAGATATGATCCAGGCAATGGTCGACGCCAGCCTCGAATGGGAAAAATCTCATCCCCACGAGCTCTCTGCCGCTATGGCTGCCCCTCAGCTCGGCATTAACAAACGCTTGATTATTATCCGCGACAGTATGGATGACAAAGCAAATACTTCCTTCACGACCCTCGTAGACCCAGAAATCATCAAACAAGAAGGTAAAATTATCGAAGATTTCGAGGGTTGCCTCTCTGTTCCATTTATCTATGGCAAAGTTCCACGCTACTCGAAAATTCGCGTCAAAGCTAAACTCGAAGATGGTACCGAAGTACGTATTAAAGCCACCGATGAACTTGCTCGCACTCTCGCTCACGAAATTGATCATCTCGATGGTATCCTCTTCATTGATCGCATCAAAGATAAGACCGATGCCTTCTTCGAACTCGACAAGAATGGCAACCTACAGCCAGTCGACTACGAAACTCGTATCAAGAATAACAAACAGCTTTTCCCAGACGAAGACTAGTCTTTTTTCTATTGAACACATAATTTATTCGAGGTAAAAAATGAGTACAAAATTTATCTTTTTTGGCAACGGACTTCTGGCGGAAGCCACATTAAATCAACTTCTTACCGCTAAAAATCTGGATTTAGTTTTCCATGCTAAAACTAAGGAAGATTTAGTAGAAGTTGCCCGCTTAAAGCAAGAAAACCCTGAAATTAAAGGTATTCTCGCTAGTTTCGGTGTTCTAATCAAGTCTGACTTACTTGAACTTTTTGAGCCAGAGGGTATTCTTAATCTTCACCCCTCTCTCCTTCCCCTCTATCGTGGAGCCTCCCCTATTGAATCCGCTATTTTGAACGGCGATCAAGATTTTTCTGTCTCTATTATGAAACTGGTTAAAGCCATGGATGCCGGACCAATTTACTATCAAACCACCATTAAAGCCTCCGAGTTCTCGTCCAACCTACCCGAAAAATCTGAAATCTACCAAAAACTCGCTACCATTGGCGCTAATTGGCTTATTGAACACCTAGACTCCCTACCAAAACCTATCCTACAAGACAATGAGAAGGCCACCTTCACCACTAAGTTCGATAAAACCGACTCGAACCTATCCTTATCCAAACTTAGTGCCACAGCGGCTCTCAATCGCATTCGCGCCTTCCAAGGCTTTCCTAAAAGTAAGCTTCAAATTCAAGGTTTCGAATGTATTATTTTAAAAGCCCACGTCGAAACCGAAAAATCTAATAACCCCCTTTCATTCCCCTGCCAAGATGGTAATTTCCTCGTTATCGATCAGCTTCAACCCGCCAGCAAGAAGCCTATGGATGCC